>NZ_CP031416.1:630373-943246 GCF_003367375.1 Gallaecimonas mangrovi | reverse complement strand
CAATCACAATTTCACTGCCCGGCGGACTGTAACGCAGGGCGTTATCCACCAGGTTGCGCACCATAACCGCCAGCAAGGCCCTATCGCCTTCCACTATCCAGTCGCCTTGGTCGTCCAATGCCAGTTGTTGCTGGCGCTGCTGGGCCAACGGATACATCTCGGCCAACAGGTTCCGGATAAGCTGGGCCATCGGCACATTTTCAATTTTGGGTAACTGGTTTTTGCCTTCAAGGCGCGCCAGGGTAAGGAGCTGCCCCACCAAATGCGTCAACCGGGCAATACCACTGCTGGCAGCTTTTAATGACGCTTGGCGGTGTTCTTCGTTGTCGGCGCCAACGGCATTTTCCAAATGCAGCTGTGCCCCGGCCAAGGGCGTGCGCAATTCATGGGCGGCATCATCGGTGAATCGCCGCTCCCGCTTTAAGGTTTCATCCAAGGCTTCAAGCAAGGCATTTAGGGCCTGAACCAGAGGCTTAACTTCCGAGGGGGTATGTTCGAGTTTTAATGGCGTTAGCTCATCCGGCGTGCGTTTGGACACTTGTGCGGACAATGCCCGAAGGGGGCGCAGCCCACGGGTGATAAGCACGCCGGAGAGAATGATCACTAAAATCGTCATCATGCTCGCTTCCCAAAGTGCCGGCTTTAACACCGCTTCTTCGGTAATTTCTTCACGCACTTCTGCCAACTGGCCGGTTTGCAGCCAGTAATTGTCATGGTCGTCATACACCGTAAAAAGCCGCCAGCGCTGCTCTTTGGGTGACATAAGCCAATGATAACCAGGTGTTTTTAAAGGAATTTTTTCGTCGAGGTTAGAAAAGAGCAACTGCCCTTCCGGGCTAAAGACCTGAAAAAGCAGCTTCTTTTCGTAATGATGGCCGAAGATACTTTCATCATGCTCTGGCTCGCCTTCCACAAACTGGTGGCGACTGACGGCCGTTAAGGCTCGGCGAATGTTATCGAGGCGCTCGGTGTTTAGAGGCTTTTCAACAATGCCCATAATAATGCGGGCAGATTGCGCCAACTCGGCGTCATAAAGCTCTTCGGCTTCATGGGCCGCTTTGATATAACCAAAAACGCTGACCGCGATCAGTACCAGCAGGAACATCACAACAAAACGGACAGCGAAGTAACGGCGAATGGATTTCATGAAAGCTTGGGCATAACGTACCCAACACCTCTAATGGTCTTAATAAACTCACTGCCCAGTTTCTTACGCAGATGATGAACGTGTACTTCCAAGGTATTGGACTCCAATTCCTCACCCCAGCTATAAAGCCGTTCTACCAGCTGCTCACGGGTCAGCACGCGGTCAGTTTGGCGCAGCAACTCATGCAATAACGCGTATTCCCGGCGCGACAATACCACCAGTTCCCCCCCCAGGCTAACTTTATGGCTGGCAGGGTCGAGGCTTAAGGCGCCATTCGCAAGCACAGGGTCAACCTGGCTAACCGGCCGCCGCGACAAGGCTCTGAGTCTGGCCAATAACTCGCGCGACTCAAACGGCTTCACCAGGTAGTCATCGGCACCACAATCAAGGCCCTGGATGCGGTCATCAATGGCGTCGCGCGCGGTTAACATCAGCACCGGCAAGCCCAAGCCCTGGCGCCGCCACTTTTTCAACAATTCAACACCCGAGCCGTCAGGGAGCTGCCAATCGAGCACCACCAGCTCTGGCTGGCCTGCGGCCATGGCCTTTTCAGCATCGGCCACTTTCAAATACCAATCTACCGCGTAACCTTCACGGCTAAAGGCGGTTACCAACCCTTGGCCCAGCAGCGCATCGTCCTCAACAAGCATTAATCGCATTGCAATCCTTCAGTACTTATAACTTGGTCTGAATGGTTTTCAGACGCTCCTGAATTTCCCCTTTGCGGCCGGCATCGGCGACTGCCCTGCCCGGCCTTGCTGGCGCAGCAAGGGCCTTTTCCAGATAGACCTTGGCTTGGCGATAATGTCCCTGGTCCATTAAAAAATCCCCGTAAAAGAAGTTGGCGTCAATACCATCGGGGTTAATGACCAAGGCTTTTTGCAAGTACTGCTTGGCTTTATCGTCGTCACCAAAGCTAATCGGCCAACCCGGCACTAAATAATAAAGGGAACCAAGGGAAGTGTAGGCTGAACCACCTAGCGCCTTGTCATTAATTTTTATCGCTTTTTCCAATTCACTGCGCGCTTCTTTTACGTATTTCAGCGCGCCCAGGCCACCTTTGGCACCGGCGTAGCTGGCACTGATAATGCCCCCCCATATTAAATAGTCGGGGTCTTGGCCATGGGTTTTCAGCTCGCTTTGCATCTGCAGGCGTAGCTTGGCAAAGTTCTTTTCCTGCTCTTTATCAGCCGTTTGGTATTTAATTTCAGCCCAGCTTTGCTGATAGTGGATCAAAGGTGCTGCCAGCAACTGGCTGCTCACCATTGCCAAGGCGGCAACGATCAGGGTTTTCATAGTGATTCCTCGGCATAAGCCTTAATAAGAGTAAGCTGCTTTTTAACAGCGCCATCCACCGCCGACGGCAACAGTGCATTGATGCGCGTAAAAAGGCTTTCAGGAAAACCCAGCACCATATTGGCTTTGGGCTTTTTCAGCAGTAACCGCACCGCATCAGCAACAACTTGTGGGCTATCCACCTTGTTGCCCAAGGCTTGGTTAAGTGCCACCGCGGCCGGGCTATTAAGAGGGGTGTCGGTTGCGCGCGGAGCGAGGTAACTCACCGCTATGTTGCGGTCACGGATTTCGCGGCCCAGCGCTTCAGAAAACCGCTTAAGGCCGCCTTTGGCTGCGCCGTAAGCCACATAGCCTGGGTAACCAATTTCACCTAATACCGAGCCAATATTGATAATGTGGGCACCACTTTTGAGCGTCGGCAATAAACTGTGCACCACGGCCATCGGTGCCAGTAAATTCAAGCGTATTTGGCTTTCAATTTGCGCCCAGCTGCTTTTTTCAAAGGTTTTAAGCTGATTGCTGCCGGCATTATTGATAACGACATCGGGCAAAAACTGCTGCTCGGTGAGCTGCTGCGCAAGGTCAGAACCGGCCGTGCTTGGGCTTAAATCCAATGCCACCACCAGGTGCTCTCCTGGCAGGCTTTGCGCCAAGGCGTTGAGTTTTTCCTGGCTACGGGCCACGAGAATCAAATGGTGGCCGTCATTGGCCAAACTATTGGCGATCACTTGGCCAATGCCGCCGCTAGCACCCGTCAATAAAATACGCATATCAGGCCTCCATCGGCAGGCTGCGGAACATGTCGCCGTAGAGGCGGTACATCCGCTGGGCCATGTGAATAATGGCTTGTTGATCGGCCGGATCGTCGATGCGATTCATTAACTTTTCGAAAAAGTCGATGTGCTCGAGATCCAAGCTGCCGTGGGAGTACAAGTAGCGACAGGCGGCCTTTGGCAGGTCCAGTTTGGCGCGAATGACATCGGCCATCGGCGTGGCCAAGTTAACCGAGGTGCCCTCAAGCACCCACACCATGCCAAACAGGCTCACCGGATTACCGCGGTTTACGCTGTCATAGGCGTACGACACCATCATCTCGGTCGCAAAATTCGGCTTGGAATGGCGCGCTTGTTCTTTGTTGCCGCCCGCTTGGGCGATGTCATCGAGTATCCATTCGTGATGGCCGTATTCTTCTTCGATGTATTCGGTGATGGCCGCCCTTAGCCACTCTTTACTGTCACCAAGGCGCGTACCGCAGGCCATCATCAGTGGCACTGTGTGTTTAACGTGGTGAAAGGCATTGTGTAAAAAGGCCAAGTAGCGCGGCATAGTTACGTCGCCTTGCTGGCAGGCCAGAATGGCGGGCGCACTGAGCAAATACTGCTGGGCGTCACGGGTTTCAGCTTTTAGGCGTTCAAAAAAACTGATCTCGCCGCTCACCAACCTTTTTGCCAGGACGCTGCGACGCAAGCGGCCATTGGCGGTTACCTCTTGGCGCTCAGCGGTGAAGGCTTCGCTGGTACTTTGCACACTCACCAGCCGCGCATAATCCGGTAACTTGGCATTAAAGGCGTCTAAAAAGCCTTCAAGGCGGGGGTCATTGCTGACTACCAGGGCATGAATACCCTGTTCCTCGTCACCGTAGACATAGGCTTGCTTGATTTGCGGCAAGGCGCAAAGTTCGGCTTCCAGCCATTGCGGCGACACATTACGGCCCATGTTAGTGACAATGGTGTCTTTGAGGCGGCCAAGAATGGTTAAGAAACCATCTTCACTGATCTCCCCAAGGTCACCGGTGGCTAACCACTCCAGCTGCTGCTGGCTGTCCCCCAAGTACCCAAGGAAGCTATTGCCTTTTACCAGCACTTCACCTTGGTCGCTGAGTTTTACATCGACATGGGGCAGCACCTTACCCACGGTGCCTAGGCGCTGATGCTCTGGGCTATTAAGTGCCACCACCGAGGCCGCTTCTGACAGCCCATAACCCTCGAATACGGGCAGTTTGAGTTCTTGTGCCTGAGCTAATAATTGCTTGGCCGTTTTACCACCTCCCAGGGCGATAAAACGGTAACTATCAGGCAGACCCTTGGCACGGCCTGCCAGTAATACTGGCAACAAGCCGGGCACCAAAATCAGGCTTTGCGGCTGCAAGCGGCTTAAGGCGCCTAGCATTTCAGTCACATCCAGCTCGCTAGAGCCGGTCATGCCCAGTGACTTCATCGGTAGCAAGGTAACGCAAGCCCCCGCCAGCCAAGGCACATAAAGCCCCCCGAGGTTTTCCAGCAATACCGCTAACGGCAGCACACAAAGGTGATGCTCAACCCCGAGCGAGCCGGTGACATCCACCAAGCTATTTGCCACTGCCAACATATTTTGTTGAGACAAACACACGCCCTTAGGAGCGCCAGTGGTACCGGAGGTATAGGTGATTTTGGCCGTGCCTTCAGGTAAGGCTTTGGTAGTACCGGCCAGCAACAGGCTTAGCACCCCTTGTTCAATAGCCAGCGATTCGCGAGCCATGGGCAGTGCCACCGGGGCAATAACCGCATCAAGGCCGGCATCGCTAATAAGGTGCATTTGCTGCGCACGGCTAAAAAAGGTGGGGATAGGCACCAACACCAGTTTTAGTTTGAGGGCAGCAAGGTCAACAATGGCCCAGTTGGGCTCGTTGTCCATCAAAAGTCCCAGCCGCTTTATACCCAAGCTTGCTAGGCGTTCTGCCAATTTATCGGCCGCAGCCAGCAAGTCAGGGCCGCTCAGTTGCTGTGTTTCCGTTTTTAAAGCGCAACTATTTTTAACCAGTGCTTTTGCCAGTTGTTCAAACAACATCGTTGATCTCCTGGCCCATGGCCCCAAGAATACGCATCAGTACCGGCTGCTGTTGTATGGCCTGCCACCCTTCTTGGACAGAGCCTGCAAAAACGGCCGGGTGAGTGTCGTAATAACGCCCCCAGTCACCGGCACCTTCCGCCAGACGGTTAGGATTGGCCTGCGCCAAGAACCAAGGTTCAAGGCCCAGCCGAGAAAACGCAGATTGCAATTCGCGGGTGGCGGTAAACACCACATAGTCCACGCCACTTAATGCCAGCAATCGGGTAACGGCCAGGATCATCAGTCTTGAGCCGCCGGCCTCACCGGCCAAATTACCCACTTCTACAATCTGCTGGCGCTGAACATCACGGCCCAAGCGCTTTGATAAAATGACGTCAATATCGCCATCCAGGTATTGCTCTAAAAACAACGCTTGGCCATTAGCGTTTCGCACGCCACAGCTGGCTAGCCAGTGCGTTTCATCCAGCAGCAGATATTGAACAGGTAAGAAGTGCCGAAGAATGGCCTGGTGGCTGTCGGCATAACGGGTACAAGCAAAATGCTTGATTCGGTCGAAGGCATCCGAGCCCTCCAAAGCACGTTGAAACTGCATCAAAGAGGGTGCGTTTTTAGCCAACATAAGCTTACCTCGCCATTAGGGTAAGCTTAGAGTGGTAGACCAAAATTAAGACAAGCTTAAGAAGACGACAGTGTTTAAAAAAACCACAAAAAAGGCGGCCATTCGGCCGCCAACACGCTTAGAAATAAGGCTTTTTTATTTAGTGAAATTGGTCTTCTTCGGTGGAACCTGTCAGCGCCGTTACCGACGATTTGCCACCTTGTATAACGGTGGTCATATCATCAAAGTAACCGGTGCCAACTTCCTGCTGATGGGCAACGAAAGTGTAGCCTCGTTCTGCGGCCGCAAACTCGGCTTCCTGCATTTTCACATAGGCGGCCATGTCGTTACGGGCGTAGTCATACGCCAGGTTGAACATGTTGAACCACATATTGTGAATACCGGCCAAGGTAATGAACTGGAACTTATAGCCCATGGCCGACAGCTCGCGCTGGAACTTAGCAATGGTGGCGTCGTCGAGGTTTTTCTTCCAGTTAAAGGACGGTGAACAGTTATAGGCCAATAACTTACCCGGGAACTTGGCATGAATAGCCTCGGCAAAGCGGCGCGCTTCGTCCAAGTCAGGCTTGGCCGTTTCACACCACAACAAATCGGCATAAGGCGCGTAGGCTAGGCCTCTGGAAATGGCCTGCTCAATGCCGGCTCTGACTCGGTAAAAACCTTCCGCCGTGCGCTCCCCAGTGACAAACTCGCCATCGTAAGGGTCGCAATCGCTGGTCAACAAATCAGCGGCATTGGCATCGGTTCGAGCCAGCACTATGGTTGGCACCCCAGCCACGTCTGCCGCCAGGCGCGCTGAAATCAGCTTTTGCACGGCTTCTTGTGTCGGCACTAAGACTTTACCGCCCATATGGCCACATTTTTTCACCGACGCCAGTTGGTCTTCAAAGTGCACGCCAGCAGCGCCCGCTTCAATCATCGACTTCATCAGCTCGTAGGCGTTCAGCACCCCACCAAACCCGGCCTCGGCGTCGGCAACGATGGGGGCAAAGTAATCGATATAGCCATCATCGCCAGGGTTTTTACCTTTTTGCCACTGAATTTGGTCGGCCCGGCGAAAAGCGTTGTTGATACGTTTCACCACCGCCGGCACCGAATCAACCGGATACAGCGACTGGTCGGGATACATCGACTGATAACTGTTGTTATCGGCTGCAACCTGCCAACCCGAGAGATAAATCGCCTGAATACCCGCTTTGACTTGTTGCGCGGCTTGGCCACCGGTTAACGCGCCCATGGCGTTCACAAAATCTTTGTCAGGCCGAAAGCTTGGACGTGCGCCTTCGTTCACCATTTTCCAGAGCTTTTGAGCGCCCATTTGAGCCAGGGTGTTTTCTGGCTGAACAGAGCCACGAAGACGAACCACATCCTCTGCGGTGTAAGTGCGTACTATGCCTTTCCAGCGTGGATTTTCAGCCCAATCCTGCTTCAGGGCGTCGATTTGCTTTTGACGAGTCATGGGTTGGTCCTTCCTTCAGTCAATTAAGGTGTAACCGGGTTCAGTTAAAAAGGGTACGAAGTGCTCACTAACGGTAATGCGGGTCAGCAGTTCTGCTGCCTCACGAAAACGGCCGCTATCAAAGGTTTCAGCACCCAGCTCTTCACGCACCTGTGCCATTTCTTCGGTCAGGAAGCGGCTGAATAGCTCGGCGGTAACCTTTTGGCCACTGGCCAGACTTTTGCCGTGGCGTAACCATTGCCAAATTGATGCTCGGCAGATTTCGGCGGTAGCGGCGTCTTCCATCAGCCCATAAATGGGTACGCAGCCGTTGCCGCCTATCCAGGCCTCAATGTATTGAAGGGCAACCCGGATATTGGTGCGCATACCGGCTTCGGTACGCTCGCCACTGCAAGGCGCCAATAATTCTTCAGCGCTAATGGCGGCATCACCGTCCCGGCGAATATCCAGCTGATTTGGCCGCTCGCCCAAATGCTGATTGAAGACCGTTAAAGCCGTTTCAGCCAGGCCGGGGTGCGCTATCCAGGTGCCGTCATGGCCGTTGCGCGCTTCCAATTCCTTGTCTTGGCGCACTTTATTGAGCACCCACTGATTGCGCTCAGGTTCTTTAGAAGGAATAAAGGCCGCCATGCCGCCCATCGCCAAAGCGCCGCGTTTATGGCAGGTGCGGATCAATAGCCGTGAATAGGCACTGAGGAACGGTTGGTCCATGGTAACCACTTGCCGGTCTGGCAAGACCCGATCACTGTGATTACCCAGGGTTTTGATATAGCTAAAGATGTAATCCCAGCGGCCACAGTTGAGCGCCACAATATGGTCGCGCATCTCGTAGAGAATTTCGTCCATCTCAAAAACCGCTGGCAGGGTTTCAATCAACACCGTGGCTTTTATGGTGCCGCGCGGCAGCTCAAACCGCTCTTCCGTGAAACGAAAAACCTGATCCCAAAACCGGGCCTCTAAGTGGCTTTGCAGTTTGGGAATATAAAAATAGGGGCCAGAGCCGTTTTCTAATAACCGCTTGTGGTTATGAAAGAAGTACAGCGCAAAATCCCACAAACATCCCGGTACGACCTGGCCATTAAAGGTGACGTGTTTTTCTGGCAAATGCAGACCACGTACCCGGCAAATCAGCACCGCCGGATTGTCATTCAAGCTGTAATGCTTTTGCGACTGCGGATCGGTATAAGAAATGGTGCGATCAACCGCGTCTCGCAGATTGACTTGGCCCTGCATCACGGCTTGCCAGGTGGGCGATAGTGAGTCTTCAAAGTCCGCCATAAACACTTTAGTGCCAGCATTTAAGGCATTAATCACCATCTTGCGTTCGGTTGGGCCGGTTATTTCAACACGGCGGTCCTGAAGATCAGCGGGGATCCCACGGATCTGCCAGTCACTGTCACGAATGGACTGCGTTTGTGGCAAAAAGTCGGGTAACAGGCCTCGGTCGAAATCGCTTTGTCTGCGATCGCGTTCGGCGAGCAAGGTGGGAACTTTGTCAGCAAAGGCCGACATCAGCTCCTGTACCCATCCTTGAGCAGCTTCACTTAGCAGTTGTTTTTGTTCGCCGGTCAGCCCGTTCTGAACCTTCAGCATCTCCGCCTCCAATTACATTTGAAATTCAGCAACCACAAAAAGAATATTCTCGTAAGTTCCTGGCTTGTTCTCAAAACAACGCAACAAACACTGCTTCACATTTTAGTTTTGATCAACAACATTTTTTAAACATGTTAAAAATATTTTTCAACTTATTGAATTTAAACAATTTTATTAAAATTTAATTTTAGAGCTAAAGCACTAATTGGTATTACCAAATAACCTATATAGCCATGAACTTCATTTACATTAACCAACCCCATTCTGAAATAATTTTGTATTTAAATTACAAAATTAATTTTAGAAATTAAAGGGAATTCAAATAAATCCTTTTTAATCAAAAGGATAATGAAATATCACTTTTCAGCAGAAGCTAATGGATATGGAAGGAACAACAAGAAAGGTAAGTAATGGGGGATTTCAGTAAAAAAGCTACTTAAACAGGCATAGCTTAGCCGGTTTCATTTGTACATAAAAAAGCCAGCTCAACGGCTGGCTTTTTTAGCGCAGGTACTGCTAGAGCAACGATTCGGGAAGTTGCTTGGCAATAAGCTCACCCAATTGGCGGTATGTGCGAATACGGCTAGAAGTTTGCCGCCATACCAAACCAATTTCTCGGTAGGCGTTCTTATCCACCAAACGGCTGGCCACCAACTCGGTACCATTCATAATGCCAGCATCAATTGCCAGTTGCGGTAAGAAGGTGGTACCCAGCTTGGCATTCACCATTTGCACCAAGGTGTGCAAACTGGTGGCAGCGAAGGGGTTTATCTTGGTGGAATCAGTTAGCTGGCAGGCACTTACCGCATGCTCGGTAAGGCAGTGCTCTTTTTCCAACAAAAAGACGCTGCGCTCGGGTAGCAATTTCAGGTCTGGGTCCTGGCCCCATTTTTCTTGCAGCTCTTTATGCATCACCTGGCTAAAGGGATCTTTACCCAGGCGCATGGTATGAAAACCTTTGGTATCAACCGGTAAAGCCAACAACACCAGATCTAACTCACCGCGCTCTAGCATCGCTAACAGGTTTTGTGTGGTGTCTTCACGCAGCAACAGTTTAAGCTCGGGGAAGGTGTCGTTGGCCTGGGTAACCACCTGCGACAGTAGAAACGGCGCTATGGTGGGAATACAGCCCAAACGCACTTCACCACTCATTGGTGAGGCTTGATTTTGCACATACTCCACCAGATCGCGGGTATGGTTAACAATATCCCGGGCCCGGTTAATGGCTTCTAAGCCGGTGGCAGTAAACAGAAAAGATTTGTTGTCCCTTTCAATAAGCTGGCAACCCAGTTGCTCTTCAAGATTCTGGATCCCGGCAGAAAGGGTTGATTGCGAGACATTACAGGCTCTGGCGGCGCGATTGAAATTCTGATGTTCTTCCAATGCCAGCAAGTAAGTCAGGTTCTTTATGCTAGGCAATCTCATAATAGACAGTTCCGATTAAATTCATCATTTTTCTTCGTTAATATGATAAGGCATTCATCGTCTAGACTGTAGTGGTTTCTTCATAGCGCCAGGAAAAGTTCAGGCTGTACAGCTTGTTAACCCTAAATGACTTCTATGTTGAATGGACACTTTCCCTTTTTTGCACAGTATGCCGGACACCTTGTCCGGCTTTTTTTACGCAAAAAAACAAGCAGCCAAAGCTGCTTGTTTAAAGGTGTTGATTGGGGGATAAATTAGTCTTCACAGTCCCACATCATCCGTTCGTCTAGCACCAGACCGGGGTCAAGCTGCGAAACATGGGCAATGGTAGTATGGCTATGATCGAGATCGCGGATCGTTACTAAGTCATCCTTTTCGTTTATCGATACGATACGTCCAATACCATTGAGACGTTTGTAAAACATACCGACTGATAAATCGTCCTTCGTCACCATGGAAGCTCCTCCTCTGTCTTGCTAGGCTGCCATTAAAAACTATGGCACAGAGAGATTTTTATGCCTTACTGGTTGCTGAAGACAGAGCCGGATCTCTTCTCTATTCGTGATCTAGCCGAAAAAAATACCACGCCATGGGACGGTGTTCGCAATTATCAGGCCCGCAACTTCATGGATCAGATGCGACTGGGCGATCGCGTCTTCCTTTACCATTCCAGCTGTAAAGAGGTTGGGATCGCCGGAATTGGCGAGGTGGTCAGAGAAAGCTATCCCGACGTCAGCCAGTTTGACGACAAAAGCCCCTACTTTGATCCTAAATCAGATCCCGCCAAGCCGCGCTGGCGCTGTGTGGACATCGGCTTTGTTGAAAGTTGGCCAAAGGTGCTACCGCTGGCACGCCTAAAAAGCGAGGCGGCGCTGGCCGATATGCCCTTGGTGCAAAAAGGTAGTCGCCTGTCGGTGATGCCGGTAACAGACCAGCAATGGCAGCATATTTTAGGGATCAAACCATGAACAAGGAAAAGTACCTGGCAGAACTAGAACGTCTGCAAATCGAGTTGGTAAAGCTGCAGCAATGGATACAACAGCAAAAACTCAGGGTGGTGGTGCTGTTTGAAGGCCGCGATGCCGCAGGCAAAGGCGGCATTATTAAAACCATTACCGCCCACCTCAACCCCCGGCACGTAAAAACCGTTGCGTTAGGGGTGCCCACCGAACGTGAAGAAAACCAGTGGTATTTTCAGCGCTACGTGCCACACCTGCCTGCGGCTGGCGAAATGGTGCTGTTTGACCGCTCTTGGTATAACCGCGCCGGCGTAGAAAAGGTCATGGGGTTTTGTAGCCACGACCAGTACCAACGCTTTATGAGCGCCTGCCCGACCTTTGAAAAGCTACTTGTTGATGACGGCATCATCGTTATCAAGTACTGGTTGAATGTGTCACCAGAAGAGCAGCAGCGCCGATTCCAGTCGCGCCTTGATAACCCATTAAAACGCTGGAAGTTTTCAGAAATGGACTTGGAAGGCAGAGAACGCTGGCAGGCCTATTCCAAGGCGCGCGATACCATGCTAGACAGCACCGATACCGAGCATTGCCCCTGGTTTATCGTCGATGCCAACAACAAGAAAAAGGCCCGGCTGAACTGCATTCGCCACTTATTAACGGTATTGCCCTACCACGCTACTACCTTTCCCCATGTCGAACTGGGTGAGGTTAAAGGTAAAGAATTGCCACCAGGTCAAGACCGCCACTGGATAACGGCCCATTATTAAAAAGCGCCCAAGGGCGCTTTTTTAATGTCCTTTAATATCATTCTCAAAATCGGCGCGGGCGATATGTCGCACGTCTTTACCTTTTACAAAATAGATAATGTATTCACAGATATTTTGGCACCTGTCACCAATACGCTCTAACGCGCGCGCCGCCCACATCACTTCAATGACTTTTGGAATGGAGCGCGGATCTTCCATCATGTAGGTCATCAATTCGCGAAACAGCGATTCATATTCGCGGTCAACTCGCACGTCTTCGGCATGTAGGGAAAGCGCCGCGTCCACATCCATACGGGCAAAGGCATCAAGGGTGTCGCGCACCATTTTCAGCACGTGATAAGCCATCGATTCCAGGCTGACCACCAGGCTTAACTGCTGGCTTTCAAAACTGCCCAAGGCGATTTTGGCAATACGCTCGGCGGTATCCCCAATGCGCTCCAAATCGGCAATGGTTTTAATAATGGCAATCACCAAACGCAGATCAGAAGCCGCCGGCTGGCGCTTGGCAATAATGCGGGTGCATTCTTCATCGATAGCCACTTCCATGGCGTTCACTTGGCGATCGCCTTCCACCACTTTTTCCGCCAGGATGGCATCACGGTCATGAACGGCGCGAATGGCATCATCCAGTTGCTTTTCCACCAGGCCGCCCATGGTCAGCACCATATTGCGCACCTGTTCCAGTTCCTGATTAAACTGGCCGGAGATATGCCGGGAAAGATTCATGTTGTCCATATGGGGTCCTTAACCGTAGCGCCCGGTGATGTAGTCTTCGGTTTTCTTCTTGGCCGGTTTGGTGAAAATGCTGTTGGTATCGGCATACTCAACCAGCTCTCCCATGTACATAAAGGCGGTTTGATCAGAAACCCGGCCAGCCTGTTGCATATTGTGCGTCACAATCACCACGGTGAATTGCTTTTTCAAATCGTTGATAAGCTCTTCGATGGTCAAGGTAGAAATAGGGTCCAGCGCCGAGGTTGGCTCATCAAGTAACAGCACTTCCGGTTCAATGGCTATGGCGCGGGCAATCACCAAACGTTGCTGCTGACCACTGGAAAGTCCAAAGGCGTTTTCATCGAGACGGTCTTTTACTTCGTCCCACAACGCCGCCCCGGTCAGCGACTTTTCTACCGCTTCATCGAGCACGCGCCTATCGTTAATGCCCTGCAAACGCAGGCCATAAACCACGTTTTCATAAATGGATTTAGGAAACGGATTGGGGCGCTGAAATACCATACCCACTTGCCGGCGAAGCGCGGCCACGTCCACATATTTGTCATAGATGTTTTTGCCGCCCAGCAAAATGTTGCCCTCTACCCGGCAACCATCAATCAAATCGTTCATGCGGTTAATACTGCGCAGCAGCGTTGATTTGCCGCAGCCAGACGGGCCGATAAAAGCGGTTACTTTACGCTTGGGAATGGCCATGCTGATATTAAACAGCGCCTGCTTTTTGCCATAAAAGAGATTCAGGCCATCGATGGCAAGGGCGGTTTTTTCCGCTGGCAAATTGCTCAAATCCAAGGGTTGATTGCTCGCAGTCATGTCGGGTCTAAAAGAGATCATAAGTTACAACCATAGCCTTAGTGTTCCAGAGCCCGGAATTTGTCGCGCAAGTGATTACGAATACCAATGGCAGTAATGTTCAGGGCCACAATCACAATGACCAGCAAAAAGGCCGTGGCATAAACCAGCGGCCGCGCCGCCTCTACATTGGGGCTTTGAAAGGCAACATCATAGATATGAAAGCCCAAGTGCATGAATTTTCTATCGAGATGTACAAAGGGGAAATTGCCGTCAACCGGTAACGACGGCGCCAATTTCACCACCCCCACCAGCATCAACGGCGCCACTTCACCGGCGGCGCGGGCCACCGCCAGAATAAGGCCGGTCATAATAGCCGGGCTTGCCATCGGTAACACTATCCGCCACAAGGTCTCGGCTTGCGTAGCGCCCAGGGCCAGCGAGCCCTGGCGCAAACTAAAGGGAATGCGGCTAAGGCCTTCTTCAGTGGAAACAATCACCACTGGCAGCGTTAAAATCGCCAGCGTTAACGCCGACCACAAAATGCCAGGGGTACCGAAAGTCGGGTTAGGTAAGGCGGCCGGGAAAAACAGCTTGTCGATATTTCTGCCAAGAAAATAGACAAAGAACCCCAAACCGAAGACGCCGTAAACAATAGAAGGCACCCCAGCCAGGTTGATAACGGCAATACGAATGACCTTAGTAATGGCGTTTTTACCGGCGTATTCATGCAGATATACCGCCGCCATTACCCCAAAGGGGGTAACAATCACCGACATCAACAGCACCATAAAGACGGTGCCGAAAATGGCCGGGAACACGCCACCTTCGGTATTGGCTTCACGGGGCGGGTCAGACACAAAATGCCAAATGCCGCTGAAATAACGCGCCACTTTTTGGGTGGTGGTCATGTTGTTGGGGTAGCTGACATCCAGCACTTGTGCCAACGGCAATTGCACCGCTTTACCGCCCATCATTTTTACCGTGACTAAACGGTTATCCATGGCGTGGCGAAGCGTAAACAACTGTTTGGCAAGCACTTGATATTGCTCGTGTAAACGTTGGCGCTGTTGGTCAATCAGCTGCTCGTCACTGGCGGTAAACTGGTGGTTAAGCTGGTCGCCTCGCTCTTTTAAGTGCAGCTGTTGCAATTGGTAGTTGATATGGCCGATATCCTTATCTTGGATATCATCAGCACGCTGGCGAAGGGCGCCAACGTCTGCCACTTGCTGCGCTAATGCCGCTTTGATGTTACTGCCAGAAATGGTCTTACCATTTATTTCAAGCGATTGAATATAGCCATAAAAATTGCCGTTTTCCTGGCGCTCTAGCACCGCAATATCGGCGGGCGTTTGCTTTGATAAGACGTTGGGCGCTAATAGCGTACGAAAATCCAGCCCCAGCTGGTCACGGTTGCCGGTTTTAATCAAATAGCGGGTTACCGAACCATCGCTAGGTAAACCTGGCAAGGTCGCACCCGCATCACGCAAGCGCTGCACCGAAATGGCTTGGCGATCGTAAATTTCACCAATCACCTGCTGCACACTGCCGTCGGCTTGGCGTACCTGCATTTGATAAACATCGGCCGGCCAAAAGTAAGTTAAGCCGCGCCAAGCGATTAACAGCATCAAGCCAAGTACCGAGATAAGGCTGATACTGACCGCGCCTGCTGTCATCCAAATCCACGGAGAGCCTGATTTAAACCAACGCTTCATAGCCACTTAATCCGGTTACAGGGCGCGATAACGTTCACGCAGCCGCTGGCGGATAAACTCGGCCACGGTGTTGAACAAAAAGGTAAACACAAAAAGCACAAAGGCCGCCAAAAAGAGCACCCGATAATGGGAACTGCCCACTTCAGACTCGGCCATTTCTACCGCGATATTGGCTGACAAGGTGCGCATGCCTTCAAAAATGTTCCAGCTCATCACCGGCGTATTACCGGTGGCCATCAGTACTATCATGGTTTCACCAACGGCGCGGCCAAGCCCCATCATCACCGCCGAAAAAATGCCCGGGCTCGCTGTTAACAAGATAACTCGCGTCAAGGTCTGCCAGCGGGTAGCTCCCAGGGCTAAAGAGCCTTGAGTCAAATGCTTTGGCACCGAAAACACCGCATCTTCGGCGATGGTAAAAATGGTAGGGATCACCGCAAACCCCATGGCAATGCCCACAACCAAGGCGTTACGTTGGTCAAAGTTAATGCCCAGCACGTGGGTAACATAAAGGCGGGTATCGCCGCCAAAGAACCACTGTTCCATTAGCGGGCTCATGGCCATCGCCAAATAGCCCATCAATACCAATGGCGGCACCAAAATCAGTGCATGCCACCCCTCTGGCACCCGGTCGCGCACGCTATGCGGCAGCTTATGCCACAGCGCCGCCATGGCCAGCATGGTCAGCGGTAACACCAACACCAACGCCACAATACCGGGCAGGTTTTCTTCAATCAGCGGTGCCAGCCAAAGCCCGGCTAAAAAGCCAAGAATAACGGTGGGCAGCGCTTCCATGATTTCAACGGTGGGCTTAATAAAACGGCGCATGCCAGGCGACATGAAATACGCGGTATAAATGGCGCCCGCCAAAGCCAGCGGCGTGGCAAACAGCATCGCGTAAAAGGCCGCCTTTAAGGTACCAAAAGCCAGCGGCGCCAAGCTGAGTTTGGACTCAAAATCATCGGCAGCGGAGCTAGACTGCCACACATAGTCTGGCGCCTTATAACCTTCGTACCAGACCTTCTCCCACAGCGCCTTCCAACTGACTTCAGGGTGGGCGTTGGCCACTTTATAAAACTGCAGCGTTTTCCCGTCACAGAGCAATAAACCATTGGCGCGGGGGGAGTAGGCCATTTCGGTGGCATGCTGGGGCAGTTTTTGTTGCAGCAGCAAGCGGTCTGAGGTGGCATAAAACATCGCCAGCTTGCCGCCACTGCCCGAGGCCACGAAACCTTTACGGTTAAATTCGCTGCTAATAGCCGCTACCGGCTGACCAAGAGTAAAGTCGCGAATATGCGCAAAATGGCGTTTGGGCTGGCCCACCACTTCAAACCACTGGCTAATTTTGCCTTGGGCAGTGCCGGTCAAAATGGAATTTGCCCCCGATAAAAAGCTGACCGCCGTTACTGGGTCGCTGGCATTAGACAGCTGCAGCACCTGTGTGATGTGGCCATGCGCCGGGTCGCCAATATCAAAAACCGCCAGCTGATGCGCAGTAAACGCATAGAACTGGCGAAGATTGGGGTTTACCCGCAGCATGGTGAAGTGCTTGCCTTGGGTGTTGATTTCATGGCGAGCTTGTTGCCACTGTTTTTGGCCAGTGAGGAAGTTTTCTTTGGCATCAAGCCGTGTTAGCCACAATTGGCCGGTATTGCTGCTGGCCAGGATCACCGCACCTTGATTGTTGTATTCAAACGCGAGCGCCGTAATGTGTTGGCCGTTTGGCACGACGCTAATGGGCGCGGGGCCCAGGGGATAACGCGGCTGGCCGCTAATCGTCCGAGTATTATCGCTATAACGCACGTTAAAACTGGCTTTGACCACCCAGACCTCACCACCACCACTGGCAAGGGCATAGCTTTGTTGTACTGGCAGGCTGGCCGCAAAGCTGGTCACCGGCCCAGACAAAGCAAAATGCTCGGTTTCCTTACCGGCTGTGGGGCCTTTAACAGCAAAATACTGTAACTGGCCGTCGGCCGTGAGGCGGTAGCCCAAGGTATTTTGTTCATCTACACCTAACGCCAGGGTCTTAGCGCCGGTTAACGGCCAACTGGCCAGGCGGGACATTTGTGCGCCCTTAAAGAGCGGCAAAATCACATACAGCAGATAAAAGAAGATCAGTAATAAGGCGGCCAGCACAAAAATGCCCCCCAAGGTCACACCATACTTGGCCAGGCGGTCTTTAATAAGACGCTTACGGTTAGCGGCCAAGTGCATGGAATGCGCTTGCGACATGACGACCTCGGGGAAAAGTTAAGCAGGCGATTATATTGAAGTTTTATGACAGTTGCATTACAGCCCACTGACTTTACAGAGCCGACAGCAGCTGCTAATTCTTTCTATAACAGTAACATAAGGATACTTTATGCGACACTTGGCATTGTGTGTTTTTGGCCCTGACAAGCCAGGGATCGTTGAAAAATTGTCCCGCTTGGTATTTGAACATCAAGGCAGCTGGTTTGGCGCCAGCCTGGCTCATTTAGCGGGGCGCTTTGCGGGCATTGTCGATATAAAGATCCCCGACGAACATTTTACCGCCTTTTCTGCCGCCATCCGCGACCTGGAAGACTTAGACATTCGCATTGCCGAAGGCGGCCCACTCACTGCCGAGCATATTGATTGCAGAGACTGCGACCTCAGCCTTATGGCTAACGACCGCACCGGTATTGTCCATGAGCTCACCAGCACCTTAGCGACGCTTGGGGTCAATATTGAAGAGATGACCACCAAATGCCGCCCTGCCCACAACTACGGCGAGCTCTTTATCGCCAAAGCCAAGTTGCGCGTGCCCAACGGCGTGTCGCTGGATGAAATTCAGGTTCGCCTGGAAGCCTGTGGCGACGACTGGATGCTGGAGTTGGATGAGCCAACTGTCACATAACCGTCATATAAACAGCCCAAGGGACCTCTAGAATGCGGGCTGTCACCAACTTTCATGGATTTGCCGTTGATGAGCGCCGTTGTCCCCTTTTTCGAAAAAGAACTGTCCTGGCTTTCGTTCAATGAACGGGTGTTACAAGAAGCCGCCGATACCTCGGTTCCCATTATCGAGCGGATCCGCTTTTTGGGGATCTACTCCAACAACATGGACGAGTTTTTCCGGGTACGGGTGGCTGACGTGCGCCGCCGGGCGCTCTACCACGAAGAAACCGGCCAAGATCCAGACGCCCTGGTACTGCTGGCGAAAATTCAGCAAAAAGTGATGGCTCTGCAAAGCCGTTTTGACGAGCTGTACCACGACTGCATGCTGGCATTGGCGCGCTACCACATCGTCTTGGTTAACGAAAAGCAGCTAACCGACACCCAAAAAGCCTGGGTTGATGACTACTTCCAGCAAAAAATACTGCGCCACGTCGCCCCCATCATTATTCAAAAGGGCGTGGATTTGGTGGTCAGCCTCAAAGACGACGCCACCTATCTGGTGGTGGAAATCAAAAAAGACGAGCACATCCAATACGCCATGGTAGAAGTGCCCGCCACCTCGGTACCGCGCTTTGTGAAAGTGCCAGACGACAGCCCGCGCCAACGCAAAACACTGATCTTATTGGACAACACGATCAGGCTTTGCCTAACGCAAGTATTTAGGGGCTTTTTTGAGTTCGACAGCTTAGCGGCCTATTCGATGAAAATGACCCGCGATGCTGACTACGAGTTAGAAGACGAAATTTCCTTAAGCTTGCTCGAGCAAACCAGCCTTGGCCTTAAACAGCGCTTAACTGCCGAGCCAGTGCGGTTGGTGTATGACCGGGAAATGCCGCAACCGATGCTCGATATGCTGGTCAAGGAACTGGGCATTTCGAACCTCGACGCCATGGTACCGGGCGGGCGCTACCATAATTTTAAAGATTTCATGGGCTTTCCCAACGTTGGCCGCAAGTACTTGGAATACGACAAGCTGCCGCCGTTAAGTAGCCAAGCGTTTTTTAAACACGACACCGCCTTTGATGCCATCAGTGCTGGCGATATTTTGGTTTATTACCCCTATTACAAATTCCGCCATTTCACCGAATTTGTTCGCCAAGCCGCTTTTGACCCCAAAGTGAAAACCATCAAAATTAACTTTTACCGCTTGGCCAAGAATTCGCGCATCGTGCAGTCACTGATTGATGCGGTGAATAACGGCAAGCAAGTGTTGGCCGTGGTTGAGCTGCGGGCCCGCTTTGACGAAGCTGCCAATATTGAGTGGGCCAGAAAAATGACCGAAGCGGGCATTCGGGTCGCCTTTGGTATTCCTAGCTTAAAGGTGCACTGCAAGCTCTGTGTGGTTGGCCGTGAAGAAAATGGCGAACTGAAACGCTACGCCCATTTCGGCACCGGCAACTTCCATGAAAAAACCGCCAAAATCTACACCGACTACAGCTTGTTCACCACCCACCCCGAGCTAACCCTGGAAGCTGAAAACGTCTTCGACTTCATTATTAACTCTTATAAGCGCTTTAAATTTAATCACTTACTGGTATCACCCGTGAATGCCCGCCGCCGCTTGCTGGCACTTATCGACCAGGAAATCGATAACGCCAAAAAAGGCTTA
Source organism: Gallaecimonas mangrovi (assembly GCF_003367375.1). Lineage (GTDB taxonomy): Bacteria > Pseudomonadota > Gammaproteobacteria > Enterobacterales > Gallaecimonadaceae > Gallaecimonas > Gallaecimonas mangrovi. The sequence continues at coordinate 923,382 of NZ_CP031416.1, read as the reverse complement.
CCTGCGGCCATCACCTTCAAAATCAACAACCTGGTTGATAAAGAAATCGAGCACCGCCTCTATCACGCCAGTCAAAGCGGGGTAAAGGTCAGGCTGATCATTCGTGGCATGTGCTCTTTGCGCCCGGGCATTGAGGGGCTTTCGGAAAACATTCAAGCCATCAGTATTGTTGGCCGCTTTTTAGAACACCCGCGGGTGCTGGTGTTTCATGGCAATGGCCAAGATTTGGTGTTTATCAGCTCAGCCGATTTAATGACCCGCAACCTCGACCACCGGGTGGAAGTAGGCACGCCCATTCTTGACCCTGTGCTTAAGGGCCGTATTCTCGACATGATAGCGCTGCATTTTCGTGACACCACCAAGGCCCGGGTTATTGATAGCGACCAACAAAACCACTACGTGCGGCGTGGTAACCGCCGTAAACTGCAATCACAGGTAGCCATTTACGAGTACCTGAAAAGGATTGAAACAGGGGATAACCGTTGACCGAAGAGCAAGAAGTGCCGCTGGTATGTGTGGATTTAGGGTCGAACTCCTTCCATTTGTTAAAAGCCAGCCACTTGGAAGGTGCCTTTCGTATTTTGAACAAAGCCAAAGAGCGAGTACGCCTCGCCGAAGGCCTCAGTGAAGGCTACGAGCTAACCGATGCCGCCATGGCCAGGGGCCTTGACTGCCTGGCTAAATTTCGCGAGATCATCGGCCCTATTCCGGCAAGCCGGGTGCGCACCGTTGCCACTTACACGCTGCGCCGCGCGGCCAATGGCGACGCTTTTCTCAAGGCCGCCAAAGCCGTTTACCCCTATCCGATTGAAGTCATTTCCGGCGCTGAAGAAGCGCGGCTTATCTACCAAGGCGTTGCCCATACCCAACCCGGCAGCGACAGCCGTTTGGTGATTGATATTGGTGGCGGTTCCACCGAATTTATCATTGGCCGCGGCATGGAAACGCGGCGCTTGGCAAGCCTGGGGATGGGTTGTGTCAGTTACCAGCAACGCTTTTTTAATGAAGGCAAAATTAGCGAATCGGCCTTTAACAAAGCCGAGACCGCCGCCGCGCAAGAGCTGGAGACCATCGAGCAAAGCTACAAGGACGAAGGCTGGCAGCAGGCCATTGGCTGCTCGGGCACCGTGAAGGCGGTACTGTCTGCCATTCAAGGTAAGTGGCCTGAACAAACCAGCATTAACCTTAAAAAGCTCAAAGCCCTGCGTAAGCACTGCCTGCAAGCCGCAGACACCAACAAGCTCAAACTCAATGATGTTAATGATGAACGCGCCCAGGTTTTCCCGGCCGGGCTAGCCATATTAATTGCCGCCTTTAAAGCGCTGGATATTAGCGAACTGGTTTTTTCGGATGCCGCCTTGCGCGAAGGCTTAATGTTTCAAATGGCACCGGGCCATCATCACCAGGACCCAAGGGACAGAACCGCCCAAGCCCTCGCCGCCCAATATCATGTTGATAGAGCCCAGGCGATGCGGGTGCGCGGTAAAGCCACCCGGCTTTACCGGCAGCTAGGAAAAGACCTGGAGTTTGAAGCGCTGTTAGGTTGGGCGGCCGAGCTCCATGAAGTGGGGCTGCAGATTAACTTTCATGGCGTTCAGCGCCACTCGGCCTACATTCTTGAAAACAGTGACCTGATAGGTTTTAACCAAGACCAGCAGCTGTTGCTGGCGACCTTGGTGCGGTTTTCCAGAAAAAGCCTTAAGCAATTTCACCTGCCACGCTTTAACAATATCAACGAAGCGGATGCCACCTTACTGGTGCGCATCTTAAGGTTGGCGGTGTTATTACACCGCCGCCGGCAAAACCTGCGCTTGCCAGCACTGACCTTAGGCCTCACCGACACCGCACTGGTTCTAGGCTGCCCTGCCCTTTGGTTAAAACGCCACGAACTGGTTGCGGCCGATCTGCAGCAAGAAATGCAATACCAGGCCCAGGCGGGCTGGCAATTACAAATCGAGGCATTGGAATAGCGCCGCCTATTGTGTGAATGCAGGGCGGTTGCCGAAGCCGATTTGTAACAACGCCCTAAGCCGCAGTTGGTTACCCTAACGCTACCGCTTACTGACTTTGATACGGATGCTGACTCCCCGGCAATATCAGCGTTATTTAACCCGGTTAAAGATGGCGGCAAGTCACACGCCGTCGCTTACCCGGCTCAATGCTTTGCAGCTTGCGCACCTTCATTGCTTGCCATTTGAGAACCTCGACATTGCCCTTGGCATTGCTATCAGCCTTGAGCGACAAGCCATACTCAAAAAGCTCCTGGAAAAAGGCCGGGGCGGCTTTTGCTATGAGCTTAACTATGGGTTTTATTGCCTGTTAAAAACGGAAGGTTTTAACGTCACGCTGCTGCAAGCCCAGGTGTTTAGTGACGACAGATTTGGCCCCAACTTTGACCACATGCTATTAAAGGTAGCGCTACCGCAAGGGCCAGTTATTGCCGACGTTGGCTTTGGCGACAGTTTCTTAAAACCACTCGCTATTAACACGGATAAGCAGCGAGACAACGGCCACCACTATCTATTAAAAGCCGCGGCGGGCCGCTGGACACTTTATCAAGACCAAACGCCGCAGCTTCGCTTTGACGAAACCGCACAGCCACTCAGCGCCTTTAGCCAGATGGCTCACTGGCACCAGCATTCACCCCGGTCACACTTTACGCAAAAAGCGATTTGCTCAATGGCAACCAGCAATGGCCGCGTTACCTTAAGCGATAAAACACTGATTAAAACCCAGTTAGGTAAACGCAGTGAAAAGCCAGTTAACAGCCTGGCGCAATACCATGAATTGCTGAACAGCCGTTTTTCACTGGCGATTGACGAGGCGCTGTTAAGCCGCTGGTTTAACGCCAACTAAGGCCGAGCTTGGCTAACTCGACGTTGGCCACACTGGCCGGCAGCGGCACATAACCGTCTTTTTCTACCACTCGCTGGCCAAGGCGCGACAGCACCATTTTGATAAATTCAGCCTGCATCGGGTCAACCGGTTGATCCGGCGCTTTGTTGATATAGATATAGAGAAAACGCGACAACGGATAGGCGCCGTCCAAGGTGTTTTCAGGGGTGGCATCAATGTAGGTTTTACCGCCGTCACGAGACAAGGGTACAGTGCGCACCCCTGAGGTTTTATAGCCAATGCCGGAATAGCCGATGCTATTGAGCGAGGTGCTCACCGACTGCACCACCGACGCGGAGCCGGGCTGTTCGTTAACGGTCTTTTTAAAATCGCCCTTACAAAGGGCATTTTCTTTAAAGTAGCCGTAGGTGCCCGATACCGAGTTACGGCCGTAAAGCTGTATATCGCGGGCGGCCCAGTCACCTTTCAGGCCCAGCTGCCCCCAGTTGGCGATGCTTTGCTCACCGCAGCGCAAGGTAGATGAAAAAATGCCGTCAACCTGCTCCATGGTCAGGCCTTTAATGGGGTTGTCTTTATTGACGTAAACCGCCAGCGCATCAATGGCTACGCGTACCCGGGTGGGTTTATAACCATAGCGCTTTTCAAAGGCATCAATTTCACCGTCTTTCATGGCACGGCTCATCGGGCCAAGCTGGGCAGTACCTTCGGTTAAAGCCGGTGGCGCCGTAGACGAACCGGCGGCCTGAATTTGAATATTGACGTTGGGGTATTGGCGCTGAAATTCCTCTCCCCAAAAGGTCATTAAATTGGCCAAGGTGTCAGACCCCACCGACGACAGACTGCCGGAAATACCGGTGGTTTTATGGTATTCGGGCAAGTTGCTATCAACCCTGGCCAAGGCCGGTAACGCAATCGCTGCCAGGGCCAATATGCCCACTAAGCCTGCCCGTTGCGTTACTTTCATTCTTTACTCCAAAACAGCTTGCCGCGCCTAAAGGCAGTATTGCCTAGCGATATGACAGTAAGGTTACTGATTGCTGGCGCTCAATACATCGTTAACCAACAACTCTTTCGGGATCACAAAGGAAAAAGTACTGCCCTTACCCAGGCGGGATGTGATCTCTAACTTGGAGCGGTGGCGGCTCAGAACGTGCTTAACGATAGACAGCCCCAGCCCTGAACCGCCGGTGTTGCGGCTGCGCGCCTTGTCTACCCGATAAAAACGTTCGGTAATGCGCAAAATATGCTCCGGGGCGATGCCGTCGCCGGTGTCGCTGACGGCAAACTTAGCCCGGCCATCCGCGAGTTTTTTCCAGCTGACCTCGATGGTGCCGCCCGCCGGTGTGTAATGAATGGCGTTGGCCACCAAGTTGGCAAACGCCGACATCATTTGTTCGCTGTCACCACGCATATGCAATGGCGCAATATCAAAATGGATCTGATGCTGTTTGTCACTGTTAAGCGCGCCGCTGTCGGACTCTAACTTGCGCATTAATGCCGGTACATCTACGTCTTTAAGAGACTCCGGTTCACCGCGCGCTTCCAGGCGCGACAGTGCCAACAACTGCTCAACCAAGCTATACATACGGCCTACTTGGTCGGTCATCATCTTATGTGGTTTGCCCCAGGGGCCTTGTTCAAGGCGGGGATCTTCACCGATCATTTCCAAATAGCCCCGCAGCACCGTAAGCGGTGTGCGCAGCTCATGGGAAACATTGGCCACAAAGTCGCGGCGCATCTGTTCCAGTTGCTGCAAGCGGGTAACGTCACGCGCCACCATCAGCGTTTCGTTGGCGGTATAGGGAATAACGCGAATTTCCACGCTGGCCATAGGTAACACCGGCGATGGAATGATCAAGGGTTCTTGGAATTGCTGCTTTTTGATATAGGCCAGAAATTCCGGGCGGCGCAGCAGGTTGTCGATACGCTGGCCGTGGTCGTCTGGCCAGCGAAACCCCAGCATGGTGGTGGCCAGCTTGTTACACCAAACGATATCGCGCTCTTCGTTGATCACCACCACCGCATCGGGCAATGCTTCGGTGCCTTCACGAAAACGCTTAAGCAATTTCCCAAGCTCTTTACGGCGCTTAAGGTTTTTGCGCTGCAAAAAGTAGACGCCGTCAAAAGCAAATTGCCAGGTACCGCTGCCTCTTGGTGGCGTAAATTGCCGGCCATTCCAGAGCCAGCGAACCAACAGGTAAAGCTGCCAATAGTGCCAGCAAACCAGCCCCAAGGCGCCCGCCAACAACACCAGCAGCGGCGCACCCACTACCACACCTACAACCGCTAATATGGCGCCGTATAACAGCAGGCTCCAGCCCAGACGCCACCAAGAAAAGTGATGCATTAATCAGACTCGGTTGGAAAAACGGTAGCCGGCGCCGCGCACGGTTTGTACCAAGCGGTCGTGGCCATAGCTTTCCAGGGCTTTGCGTAAGCGGCGGATATGCACATCAACGGTGCGATCTTCCACATAGACATTGGTGCCCCAAACGTTGTCCAAAAGCTGTTCACGGCTATAAACCCGCTCGGGGTGGGTCATAAAAAAGTGCAGCAGCTTAAACTCGGTAGGGCCCATATCGACCGACTCTTCATTAGCGGTAACGCGGTGTGATACAGGGTCCAGACGCAGCCCTTGCACGTCGATAACGTCATCAACGTTGGTCGGCGAAGTGCGGCGCATCACCGCTTTGATACGGGCCATCAATTCTTTGGGTGAGAACGGCTTGGTGATGTAGTCGTCGGCTCCCACTTCCAGGCCCCGAACTTTGTCTTCTTCTTCACCACGGGCGGTGATCATAATGATGGGAATTTGCCGCGTGTATTCATTCTGCTTCATGGTTTTCGCCATTTGCAGACCAGAACCACCTGGCAGCATCCAGTCGAGTAATACCAAGTCAGGAAACGGCTCTTGCAGCTTGGCTTGAGCCATGGCCAGATCTTCGGCTTCAACAGGCTGATAGCCGTTCTGATCGAGAATAAAGGCCAGCATTTCCCGGATGGGAGCTTCGTCTTCAACTATCAATACACGTCTTGCCATGGGCATGATCTCTGTTCATTGCAATCGGCTGACATTATTGTGAATCATTGTGACAGTTTTATGACCCAAAGACCGAGAAAGAACAGCCTTTTAAAATTAATAAACTGATATTTATAGAAAAATAGAAGTTAGCAAACACTTGCATTTTTCTTCAAATCACCAGGTTCACCGCCAGCAAAATAAATGAGAAAGGCATAACGGCCATCAGGCCTGTGCCAACAAAAAAGGGAGGCTAAGCCTCCCTTTTTTACGTATGGCGGGCTTAGAATTTTTGCTCAATACCCAGTGCCAGGTAGTTGCCGTCGTCTTCACCGTCAATAGCAGCGAACTTGGTGTAGAAGGCGTAAACCTTGGTGGTGTTACCCAGTTTGTAGTCAATACCGGCTGAAGTGGCGTTTTTGTAGTTAGTGGCGCCCAAATCATGCAGATCAGAGTCTTGGTATTGCAGCTTCAGGGTGATTTTATCAATCACGTAAGCACCGCTGACCAAGAAGCCATCGTAATCGAGGCTGGTGTCACCAGAATTTTCACCTTTTTGATACATACCGCCCAGGATGAAAGCGCCAAATTTGGCTTGGGCAGAAGCACGCAGGGTGTTGTAGCCAGCAACGTCGTCGTCATAAGCAACTGAGGCGTAGTAGCTGGTTTTTTTCAGGTGGGAATCACCCAGCATGGCGGCAACAGAGACGCCGTCGCTGTAGTCACCGTCACTTTTTTCACGCTGTGAGGTGTTGTCTTCAGTGATGTAAGACACGCCCATTTTGAACAGGCCACCGAAGGTCGGTGTTTCGTAGGTGAAAGAATCGCCCAGACGGTTGTCGCCTTTAAACAGGGTTTTCAAGTCACCTTGCAGGTCGTTGAACTGGTCAACACCACCTTGGGACTGCTTGAGCATAGTGTCGTTACGGCCAACCAAGGCAGTACCAAAGCCACCACGCAGGCCCACGAACTGGTTACGCGCTTTGATGTTATCGGTAGAGCTTTTGGATGCATCTTCGTCAGTGACGTTGACTTCCCATTCCATCTGGTAAATGGCTTCCAGGCCATCGGTCAGGTCAGCACTGCCCTTTACACCAAAGCGAGAAGCATTGCTTTTCACTTCTGTTTTAGACTCACCCGTGTCGGAATTTTGAACGTCTACGTTAATTTTACCGTAGATGTTTACAAGGTCATCGGTGGCGGCGGCAGCGTGGCCAGCCAGGCCCATCAACAAAGATGCAGCAACAGCAGACTTAGCAAAGTTCATTTTCTTACCCCAAAAAAGTGTCAACACACTAAATAAAAAACCTTTCGGCGAACGACGGGCATATTGTCAAAGGTATGTGACAGTTTTATTGCTTGGGGTCGCTGGAAAGAAAAAATCGCAAACGTTTTCTATCCAGCGACGAATTGGGGGTTTTGCAGGGGAATTTTGGGGGGTATGAACAGCCTTAGGCAGGCTCTCTAAAGCGGTCCAGGCTGTATTGCCAGATTTGCGCCTGTTTTTGGTCAAAACCAACCAGCCAGATTTGCTTGTTGAGCAAGCAATCATTCAGGGCCTTATATAGGCTTGCTACCGCAATGTCACTGGCTTGCTCTGGGGGATAACCATAAACACCACAACTAATGGCAGGAAAGGCAATACTGACAATCCCTTCCTGGTCTGCCAGCAAAAGGCTGTTACGATAGCAACTCGCTAACAGTGCCGCTTCGCCTTGATTACCGCCGTGCCAAACGGGCCCAACGGTATGTAGCAGATACTGCGCAGCAAGATTAAAGCCCGGCGTTAATTTAGCTTGGCCGGTTTCGCAGCCACCAAGGCCGGCACAATATTGTTTCAGCTCGGGGCCTGCGGCTTGGTGAATGGCACCATCGACACCGCCGCCACCCAATAAGGTAGGGTTAGCAGCATTCACAATGGCATCTACGGGCAGCCGGGTAATATCTCCCTGCCAAACCCGCATAAAGAAGTTGGTGTTGCTCGATTTCATTTGCTCTCATCCGACCAGTCTGACAAGAAAGCGTTTTCGCTCTTTTTATTCACTGAAATTCTCTATTACCCTAGCTAAGCTGATTTTTCCAGTTGCCGTGAACCAGCGTTTGTAAGAAATTTTCAGACATTCCAAGACAGAGGGAAGTATGTCCAATCAACTTGACCAGCTCAGTGCTCTAACCACCATAGTGGCAGATACCGGGGAAATTGACGCAATTCGTCAATATCAGCCTCAGGATGCGACAACGAACCCGTCATTGATCCTCAAGGCTGCTTCGTTGCCAGAGTATCAGGTTCTGGTGAACGATGCCCTGACCTGGGCCAAGGCGCAAAGCTCTGATGCCAAGAGCCAAGTAGAAAACGCCATGGACAAACTGGCTGTGAATTTTGGTGTGGCGATCTTGGACATTGTGCCGGGCCGCGTTTCCACCGAAGTTGATGCCCGGTTATCCTTCGATACCCAAGCAACCATCGATAAAGCCAGAAAGCTGGTTGCACTCTATAAAGAAGCCGGGGTCGGCACCGAGCGGATCCTGATTAAAATTGCCGCCACCTGGGAAGGCATTCGCGCCGCAGAAATTCTTGAAAAAGAGGGGATTAACTGTAACCTCACCTTATTATTCTCCTTTGCCCAAGCCAGGGCTTGCGCCGAAGCCGGTGTGTATTTGATCTCCCCCTTCGTTGGCCGCATCCTTGACTGGTACAAAGCCAATACCGGTAAAGAGTACGGTGCCGAGGATGATCCGGGGGTGGTATCGGTAACCCGCATCTACGACTACTTCAAAACCCACGGTTACCCCACGGTTGTGATGGGTGCCTCGTTCCGTAATGTCGGTGAGATCTTAGCGCTGGCTGGCTGCGACCGCCTGACAATTGGCCCGGCGCTGTTGGCAGAGCTTAAGGCCAGTGACGCACCGGTGACAGCCAAGCTCACTGCCAACCAGGCCTCACAGCCCAAACCAGCGCCCCTAACCGAGGCCGAGTACCGCTGGCAGCACAACAGTGACGCCATGGCGGTAGAAAAGTTAGCTGACGGCATCAGGAAATTTGCCGAAGACCAACTCAAGCTCGAGAAGTTATTGTTAGAAAAACTATGAAACAGGGGGGCAAGTCCCCCTTTATTATTTTTAGAGGAAGCTATGACTGGATTGACACGTTTCCCATCCAATGCCGCCTTAAGTGCGCATCTTAGTGCTCTTCCCGACTTAAAAAGCTTGTTCGCCGCCGACCCGGCACGAGCAGAGCGATTTTGCCTAAGCGCAGCCGGCCTGACGCTCGATTACAGTAAAAATCACCTGACCGATGCAACCTTAGCGCTTTTTGCAAAGCTGGCAGATGAAGCCCATTTAACAGACCGTATCGAAGAGATGTTCGCCGGCAAGGCCATCAACCACACCGAGGGCCGGGCGGTGCTGCATGTAGCGTTACGTGGCAGCACCGATGACGCTGTGATTGCCGAAGGCCAACAGGTCAATCAGGAAGTGGCCCAAACCCTGGCCCGCATGGATGATTTTGTTAGCCAGCTGCACGGCGGTAACTGGCACGGTTTTACCGGCAAAGCCATTACTGATGTTGTCAGTATCGGCATTGGCGGCTCTTTTTTAGGGCCGAAAATTGTTACTGAAGCACTCAAACCCTATTGGCTAAACAACGTTAACGTGCATTTCGTTGCCAATATTGATGGCGCTGCCCTGGCCGACAAGCTTGGCAAGTTAAACCCTGAAACCACCTTGTTTATCACCGCCTCCAAGTCTTTTGGCACCCAGGAAACCCTGACTAACAGCGAAAGCGCCCGTGATTGGTTACAAGCCGCAGGAGCCCGTTTTGAAGACTTGGCCAAGCACTTTGTTGCCGTCACCGCCAATGTGGCCAAAGCACAAGCTTTTGGTATTGCTGCTGGCAATTGCTTTCCCATGTGGGACTGGGTTGGCGGCCGCTATTCGTTGTGGTCAGCCATTGGCTTGCCCATCGCCTTGGCCGTGGGCATGCCAGCGTTTATCGAGCTGCTGGCCGGGGCAAAAGACATGGACTTGCATTTTAAAACCGCCCCTTTAAAAGCCAATATGCCGATGCTGCTGGCACTGATTGGGATCAGCTACATCAATTATCACGGTGCCACCTCCCATGTATTGCTGCCTTATGACCATGGTATGCGTGCCCTGCCCGGTTATGTTCAGCAGTTGGATATGGAGTCAAACGGTAAGGGCAGTCATCGTGATGGGGACAGCGCTCAGCACCTGACCGGCCCGGTGATCTGGGGCGCCGAAGGCACCAACGGCCAACATGCGTTTCATCAACTCCTGCATCAGGGCAAGCAGCTTATTCCAGCCGACTTTATCTTGCCGCTAACCAGCCATTATGCCTTGGGCCGGCACCATGCCATGCTGGCATCAAACTGCTTTGCGCAAAGTCAGGCACTAATGGAAGGCAAAAGCCTCGATAAAGCCAAGCAAGAGCTGGCTAAAAGCGGCTTAACTGACCAGCAAATTGCATCGTTGGCACCACACAAAGTCATGCCGGGTAACCGGCCATCCAACACCTTGCTGATGGACAAGCTAACCCCTAAAACCTTAGGGGCACTGATTGCTCTTTATGAGCATAAGGTATTGGTTCAAGGTGTTTTTTGGGACATTAACTCCTTTGACCAATGGGGTGTAGAACTGGGTAAAGTGCTAGGCAATGCCGTGCTTGAACGTATTGAAAACACCGATGCAGCTTTGGATTTAGACAGCTCCACAAATGGCTTAATCGCACGTTTTCGAGCCTTGAATGCAAAAAAAGGTGACGCATAACACAAGTGCAACAAAGATGCTTTACTTTCGAGCTTCACGTGGTAATTAATTGGGTGACAACAACGCCTAACAACGGGAGTTTCCATGGAAGATATTCAAGATCTACAATTGGCTCTTACCGGTGGGAAACGCGATTCCAGCAAAGCTCGCTCAAGCAATAAAAAGCGATGCTGGCGCGAAATTGAAGACCTTAAAGAAAGGTACCGTTTAAAGCGTGAGCTCGAAGAGATTGACTGGAACAGTGAACACTCACTGGAAGGGATTGAGCTCTAAGTCACATACCGCATAGCAAAAGCCCGGCCATTGGCCGGGCTTTTATTTATTCCTCTTCTTCTTCCTTGAGCTTGTCCCAAAGCGCGCTGTAGTCGGTACTGACCTCGGCACCAAACAATGGGTCCTTTGCCGCTTTTTCCTCCAACTGCTTCTGAAGCTGCAACCAGTCTTGGTCATTCAGTTGCTGCTCAAGTAGCGGAAAAAGGTTTTCTTCTTCAAAGACTAGGTGTGCGCGTTGCTCAAACACAAAGTCTTCCAGGGCAATCAACATTTCATCAAAAGGGACTATGGCATCGTGCAGCACCATGTCCACTCGCTGAGCCAGGCTTTGTGTCGCCCTTTCCAACTGCTGATGTTGCTTTTGCAGCGACAACACCAAGCCGCTATTACCCAGCTTAGCTAACAGTTCGTCTTCCTCTTTGTGATGAACACCATCCACATAGTGATTTAAATAGTCCAGCACATCCTTGAGTACATCGTAATGGACTTCCTGACCTGCCCGTATTGCCGCCGACTTACTGTCCAATAGCGCCAGCAGACGGCGAATACGAGCATGGTCCTGACGCAGCAGTTCCAACATAGGCCCATCCTCCACACAGCTCCTTTAAGGATAGTTGCCGACAACAAGCCATGCCGCAACGCGCAACAAATCGGGGCAATCAGTGGTGGCAACTAGCTCTGCCAATCAATGGGCTCAAGGCCTTGGCGCATTAAAATGGCATTGGTCTGCGAGAAATGACGGCAACCCAAAAAGCCGCGATGTGCTGACAAAGGTGAGGGATGTGGCGCGGTTAACACGTGGTGGCGCTGGCGGTCGATCATCGCACCTTTCTTCTGGGCATGGCTTCCCCACAACAAAAACACCACCCCTTGGCGATGCTCGTTAAGGGCAGCAATAACGGCATCGGTGAAGGTTTCCCAACCCCAACCGGCATGGGAATGGGCATTGGCCTCTTGCACCGTTAAAACGGTATTGAGCAGCAACACCCCTTGGCGTGCCCACAGCTCCAAATTACCATTATCTGGCAGCTGATAACCGGGAATATCGTTGGCTAATTCCTTGAACATGTTCTTTAAAGAAGGCGGTGGTGGCACACCCTCTTTCACCGAAAAACAAAGGCCATGAGCCTGGCCTGCGCCGTGGTAGGGGTCTTGCCCTAACATCACCACTTTTACCTTGTCGAACTCGGTAAAACGAAAGGCATTAAAGACATCTTCTTTTGGGGGATAGATCACTTGGCCGCTGTCCCTGGCTGCCTGTACTCTGGACATGACCGCCTGGAAATAAGGCTTTTGCTTTTCACCACCAATAATGTCGGCCCACTGCTTACTCATGGTTCGGCTCCTTTGTCGTTGTGGCGCACATGCTGCCCAAGGCAAGTCACCGGTGCAAGTAAAGGATGCGCATGAATCCCTTAAGCCACAGTTTTCGCGCCTACTGGCAAGATTTTTTGTATTTAACTAACCAAGCCAGCCGTTGTTTCCAAGCCGCCGACTGGCCGGGCTTGCAGCAGTTAAGCCGTGCTCGGTTCGAACGCCACGATGATGTGGTAAGAGAATTGGTCGCCAGTCTTAATGGCAGTCTGCTGGACTGGCCGTCACTAAAAGTCGATTTTATCCAAGAGCTTGCTAACCACCCGGCCAGGGAACTGGCGCTGACCTTTTTCAACTCGGTACATGCCCGCTTACAACCAGCACAGCCCCGCCCCTTTAATGGCCGCGAGTTAGCACCGCATACCTTGCCGCCTTACCTGCGCCTGCCGATGCAGGACGACCTCAGCGTGCTGATGCAGCAGGTATTGGAAAGCGCCAACCTGCCCATGCCTCTGGCCTATGTGGCTAACCAAGCCACCAAACTGGCACAAGCACTTAAACCGGCAATAGCCAGCCATGATTACCCACTGCACCTGGACATTCTTACCGAGCCTTTGTACCGCAACAAAGGTTGCTACCTATTAGGGCGTCTTAACACCGACCAATTGGCAATTCCCTTCGCCATAGCCTTTTTAAATCGCAACGGCAAGTTAAAAATGGATGCGCTGTTGCTGCAGCGAGACCACATTTCGGTGCTGTTTGGTTTTGCCCGTTCTGACTTTTTAAGCCTTAGCCCGGCGCCTTCGGCACAAGTAGCGTTTTTACAGGCTCTAATGCCACAAAAGCCTGCTTCAGAGCTTTACAACGCCTTGGGTTATTACAAGCATGGCAAAAGCTTGTTGGTTACCGAGCTTGAAGATGCCTTGGCCAAAAAGGGCCGCTTTATTACCGCACCTGGCATTGCCGGGCTGGTGATGATGGTCTTTACCCTCGAAGGGCAAGACCTGGTATTTAAAGTGATCCGTGACCAATTTGGCGACTCTAAAAAGGTCAGCGCCCAACAGGTGATAGAGCGCTACCACCTAGTGCAGCGCCATGACCGCGTTGGCCGCATGGCCGATACCCAGGAATTTATCGATTTACGGCTGCCGCTGGCGCATTTTGACGCCGAGCCTTTGCAAGCACTGCTCGGCACCTGCAGCCAAAGGGCCCGTATTGAAGGCGACATGCTGCACCTGAGCCATTGCTTTACCGAAAGGCGCATGACACCGATGAATATCGCGCTTAATAACCAGCCCGAGCGCAGTGAAGCCATTTTGCGCGAATATGGCCAGGCCTTAAAAGACATTGCCACCGCCGGCATTTTCCCGGGCGATATGCTGTTTAAAAATTTTGGCGTAACCCGCCACGGCCGGGTAATTTTCTATGACTACGACGAATTATGCCCTTTGTCCGAGGTGAACTTCAGAGCCATACCAAAGGCCCAGTATGACCAGGATATGCTAAGCGCCGAACCCTGGTACCCGGTCAACGAAGGAGATGTGTTTCCCGAAGAGTTTCGCCACTTTCTTTGTGCCCGTAAAGATGCCGCCCAGGTGCTTGGCCAGGAGTTTTCTGAACTCTTTAGCCCTGCCTTCTGGCTAAAAGCCCAGGAAAATGCCAAAAAGGGTTTGATGGAGGATTTTTTCCCATATCCTCAGTCGCTTCGCCTACCGGGCTAAGTTCCTGATAGACTGACCGCTTAAAACATCTATGAGAAAAAAAGATGCGTTATTTCATTGCGCTAACGCTGGCATTATTAAGCGCGCCCTTGCTGGCTAAAGAGCCTCGCAACATCATCATTATGATTGGTGATGGCATGGGCCCGGCCTATACCTCTGCCTACCGTTATTTTGCCGATGACCCCACCACACCGGCCATTGAAAAAACCGTGTTTGACGAAATGCTAACCGGCATGGTCAGTACCTACCCGGATGACCCCGACACCATAGTGACCGACACCGCCGCCGCGGCTACCGCCATTGCTACCGGCCACAAAACCTATAACGGTGGCATTGCAGTCGACCGCCAAAAAGTGGCGTTATCTTCCGTCATGGATGTTGCGAAACGCTTAGGAAAAAGCACCGGCATTGCCGTTACCTCATCCATTAACGATGCCGTGCCCGCCGCCTTTTTAGTGCATAACGAAAGCCGCTCAAACTATAACGCCATTGCCGATGCCTACTTTGACGACCGCATCGATGGCAACTTTCGCGCCGATGTGATGTTTGGTGGTGGCGCGCAATATTTCAAACGTCCAGACCGGGATTTAGAAAAAGAATTTCAAGCGGCGGGTTATCAGTTTGTCAGTGACGCCGCGGGCCTTGCCGCACTGACCAAAGGGCCAGCTTTGGGCCTTTTCGCCGATACCGGCCTGCCAAGCGCCATTGACGACACCCAAGGCCCAAGGCTGGCAGCCATGACGGCCAAAGCAGTGCAGCTTTTGGACCAAAATCCAAAAGGCTTTGTACTGCTGGTGGATGGCAGCCAAATAGACTGGGCTGGCCATGGCAACGACATTGTGACTGCAATGCACGAGGTTGCTGATTTCGCTAAAGCGGTCAGTTGGGCAAAATCCTATGCCGATGGCCGTGATGATACCTTGGTGGTGGTTACCGCCGATCACTCCACCGGCGGTTTATCGTTAGGGGCAGCCGGTAAATACCAATGGCGGGCCGACTTCTTACGCAAAATCCCCCACTCCCCCAACTTTATTGCCAGCCAACTGGCGCAAGCCTCTAAACCGGCTACCGCCTTGCCCAGCTTGTTGGGTTTTACACCGTCAAAAGACGAAACCGACACCCTAATGAGTGCCTTGAGTGACAGCCAGCAAGCACTGGTGGCTGCCATTAAAAACCTGATTGATAAGCGCAGCCTGACCGCTTGGTCCACACCTGGTAACACTGCCATTGATGTGCCCATTTTTGCCGAGGGGGTTGATAAGGACCACTTCGCGGGCTTTATGGACAACACTGAAATTGCGAAACGTCTTTTTGCCCTGCTGCAACCTGGTGAGCAGCCAAAGATACCGCCAGCGCCGGTAAAGCCAGCCGCCAAAACCCCACCGCCACCGGTCACAGAGCAGCCGCTAAAAGCCAGCCCCGCTGAAAAACCGGCGGCCAAGTCTGAACCGGTAAAAACGCCAGCCGCCAATGACGCCACACCGAAAGTGGCGCCATTAACCCCGACACAGTCGGCAGCGCCTAGCACCGATAAAGGCGATTCAAAGCAACTTCTTGAGGATAAAAAGCAGCAGCTTTAAATCCCGCTCGCCAGCTTGGTTGAGGCTTTCCATCGCCCACTGAGCTGGCACTTCTTCTGCGCCAATAGCCGCTTTATCCAATAATGCTGACAGCTGCGCCCGCGCGGTGGTCATTAAACCTTGTGTGGGCGTGTCAGCCGTTTGTTCCTGTTCAAACTGCTGCAAGCTATAGGCATAAAGCATTACCGCCTGGCCGAGGTTTAATGATGGCTGGCTTTGGGCAAGAGGCAGGTAGGAGCGCAGCTGGCACAGCGCCAATTCATCATTCGCCAAACCTGACTCTTCGCAGCCAAACACAACGGCCAGGCGTTTAATCGCACCTTGTTGCCGTTTGGCCTGCGCCAGCAACTGTGTGGGGGTGAGGTACTGATGTTTACCGCTACGCATCCGGGCGGTGGTGCCTACGGCCAGTTCGCAGTCATTAAGGGCTGACGCTAAATCGGGAAAAGCCTGGATGTTTTCCAGCACATCTTGTGCACCATGGGCCACCCACTGCGCCTTTGGGGCTAAGTGCGCCTCTGATCCTACAACCCGTAAGTCGGTAAAACCCATGGTTTTAATGGCTCGGGTGGCTGCACCGATATTCTCAGGCCGCGCCGGCCTTACCAACACAAAACAAATTTCCATGCACCCTCCGCGTAAAGCGACAAAGCTTAATGATTAAGGGCGCACTACACTAGAACAAATGGTCCGCCGCCACCAAGGTGAAAATCATGCAGCTCAGTGACGATATCCATAATCTGGTCGAAAAACTGCTGATAGCAGAGCTAACCGAACACAAACCCAATATCAGCGACGCAATGCTGCCCGACCTTTGCTGTTTGGTGCTCAATAAGGTGCCGCCGCGCTATGTACGGCATGATGTCGATACGGCGTTCTATACACCCGACCCCGAGTGGGGGCAGTTAGAAAAGAAAATCCGCGCGGCCATTAAAGAATCCGAGGCCTTTCTTAACAGCAAAAAGCTGCGTTATTGATCTTTAAGGCGCAGCGCTTCAAGGCCTTTATTCAGCACGTCTCGCCAGTGCTTGCCTTCGGCATTGCGGTGAAAATTAATATAAAGCGCCTTTTTTTCAATGACTTTAGGGCTGGCAATCAAGCGGTCCAAAAAGGGGCGCAGCGGTGTGTCATGGTCCATCCAATACTGCATCACTTTTAAATCAATAAGCACACCATCGACTCGGCCATAGGCCAATTTAAGCAGGTTCTGGCGGTCAGCATCGGCCTCGTCTACCGGTTGCAGCCCAGCCTTAACGGCACGGTCAAAATCGGCGGTGTTGACGTAGTCGCGTACCACCCCAATGCGGTATTGCTGGAGATCGGCAAGGGTTTGCCAATGAATGGGTTTTTCTTTGCGATAAGCCAGCCCCAAGGGGCCATAACCCACTTCTTGCGAAGTATAAAAATGTAAGCTGCGCTCACTGTCCTGGTAAGCCGGGCCGTAAGCCACAAAACCGGCGTCTTGGTCCACCAACAACAGCGCCCTCTGCCAGGGAAGAAAGGTCACTTCCAGCTTTTGACCTTGGGTGGCCAATGCGGCGCGCACACGTTGTATAACAGTGCCTTGTCCCGGTAAGGCGCTACCGGCGTAAGGTGGCCATTCCAAGGTGGCCATGTGCATCACCTCAGCGCGAACAGCGGGTGCCGACAACAACAGACTGAAACACAACATCCATTTGAGCATACACGCCCCCCAAGTAAGAACCTTTATCATACCGCAAAGTTAATTAAATGTTATTGAATTCAATGCGGTAATGAAGGCCCCTTATCTATCTATTGGCGGTGCCATCATTCAGCGCTCGCCACTACCGGCAAAAGGCCAGCAATAAAAATAGAAAGGCCGCAACGCCTTCTAGCAGTAGCAGATGGGATTTTAGAAAGACAAAAAGCAAAAAACCTCGCAAAAGCGAGGTTTTAGGGATGACGGTGTCATCAAGAATTTGGTGCCTAGGGCCGGACTCGAACCGGCACGGTTTTACCCGGCTGATTTTGAATCAGCTGCGTCTACCAATTTCGCCACCCAGGCAGGTGCAGGGCATTATACGCATTTCGACTTGCCTTGCAAGTCTTTGTGAATTGGTGAAATTTGCTACAATTCTAAGCGCTTAGCTCATGGATCTCACTGATGAATTCTTCGCCAGTCCGCGCCTCTTTTTGGCGGCGCCTTGCCGCGCTTATTTATGATTATTTATTGGCCGTGGCCATATTCTGTTTGGCGCACTTCGTCGGTTTTGCAGTCTTGGTACTGATTAACCATTTTATGCCATCCCTCACCGCCGGTTACCCTGACCTTGCCAGTTACATTAGCGACCAGCCGCTGTATAGCCTCTATTTATGTGCGGCAGTGCTGAGCTTTTTTTTGTGGTTTTGGCTTAATGGTGGGCAAACCCTTGGCATGAAGGCATGGCATGTGAAAGTGCAAAGCCAGGATGGCAAGCGCCTGTTACTAAAGCAGGCGCTATTAAAAGCCCTATTTGGACTTTTTGGGCTCGGTACCTTGTTGGCTTTAGGAACCAGCCGCCTTGGCCTTCAAGACAGGCTCAGCGGCACCGAGGTGATTTACCTATCAAGCCAGCGCCGCTGTTAGCCACTGATGCATATCGCCAACGGCGGCAAGCAGTTCAGGCTCGCCGCTGGCAAGCTTGTCCAAGCTGTTGGTAACGGCTTGGTGCTGATAAGCCACACCGGCTAATTGTTCGGCCCAGGCTAACCATGGGTCTGGGTTGAGTGCATCGGTAAAAAGCCGCGCTTCGCTAATGCGGCCTTTTTCTACCTTCAACTGCAGGTCGATACCGCCCCAGGCAAAGCGTTCAGACAATTCATGATCAAAGGCCATAGCCTGGCCAAAATTCCAGTCCCAGCTGCTTTGCAGCGCAAAACGTTCGGCAAAGCCAGGCAGTTCTGGCGGGTTTTCCGGGGAGATCCACTCGGCTTCAACCTGCTGACCAAAGTAATCAAAAAAGGCGGCGCTTAACGCCTGACAAAGGCGCTGATGGTCAAGATTTGGTAGCCATTCCACCAAATTGGCCACCCGCGATCGCACCGAGGCGATGCCTTTAGCCTGCAATTTTTTAGGGTCGGGGGTCAGGTAATTACCCAGCCGGTCCAGCTCGGCATTAATCAGTAAAGTGCCGTGGTGAAAGCCCCGTTGCACGGTTTCTTTATAGGCAGAGCCGGATATTTTGCGAGGGCCGTCTTTGAAGTCGAGCAACAGATCGTTACGGCCAGAGGTGTAAGCAGGAATATCAAGCTTATGCAGGGCGTCTAGAACGATGCGCGTGGACACGTCACGGTTATAACCCGGTTTGCCGGCCATAAAGGTAAAGCAGCTATTACCCAGATCATGAAATACGGCACCGCCGCCACTTTGCCGCCGGGCAAGCTTAATACCGTCTTGCTCCATGCGGCGGGTATTACATTCCTTCCAAGGGTTCTGGCCACGGCCAATCACTACGGTTTCGGCGTTTTGCCACAAGAACAGAACTTTTTGGGCCGGGTCCATATGCCGAAAAATGGTGTCTTCAACTGCCAGGTTAAACCAAGGATCGTGGGAAGCGGAGAGTAATAAACGAAGCGGAGTGTTATGCATAACAAGGCCCTTGCGTTAAGCAAAAAGACGCCCGCAGGCGCCTTTTTAAGCAGGTTTTCGCAGTAAGTAAACCGAGAAACCGATAAAGATAAGCGCCGGTAACGTTGCCCCGGCCAAGGGCGGTACATGATAAACCAAGCTCAAGGGCCCAAAAATCTCACTGACCAGGAAGAAGCCAAAGCCGGCGATGATCCCCAGCAGTATCCGTGCGCCCATGGTCACCGACCGCAATGGCCCAAACACAAAGGAACAGGCCAGCAGCAGCATCACCGCCAGGTTAACCGGGGCCATTAATTTGCGCCAAAAAGCCAGTTGGTAGCGCGAACCGTCCTGTTTATTGGCCTTAAGGTACTCCACATACTTACTTAAGCCGCGCAGCGACAAGGCTTCCGGTTTAACCGTTACCACCCCGAGTTTATCGGGGGTCAGGTCAGATTTGAGCAGCATGCTCGGTTTACTGTCCACCCGGGTACTATTGGCTTCAAGCCAGGTTTCCTTCACCTGCTCAAGCTCCCAAGCATTTTGCTTCCAAAAAGCATGGTCGGCATGCAGTAGTCGTTTTAGCTGCAAACCATCGAACTGATAAATGGTGATATTGCCCAGTTCATTGGCTTCAAGTAATTGCTGGATGTGCACAAACTTGTCGCCGTCACGGGCCCAAAGCCCGCTTGAATCCGACAGCAAGGTGCCGCCAGACATGGCCTGGGTACGCATATCGCGGGCATAACGCTCGGCCCCTGGCGCCACAAATTCACTTAATGCCACCACCATTACCATCAGCAAAAAGACGGTTTTCATGGTGGAAATAATGATGTTGAACTTGGACATGCCTGAGGCTTGCATCACCGTCAGCTCGGAGTTGCTGGCCATCATGCCAAGGCCAATCAAGCCGCCAAGCAGCACCCCCATCGGGAAGAAGATCTCTAAATCCCGTGGCACCGAAAACAATACATAAATACCAGCGTCAGCAATATCGTAGGTGCCCTTACCCACATACTTAAGCTGGTCAACAAACTTAATCAGGCCAGACAGCCCAACCAGCACCGCCAAACACAGCATGGTGGTGGCGAAGATAATACGGCCGATGTAGAGGTCGATAATTTTCATCGCGCTCTCCTTAACCAGCCACGGATTTTAGTCCCCAGGGTGCGCCCCCGAATGATAAGGCCAATGCCAATAAAGAGCGCGGCGGCATGGATCCACCAAAGCCCCAGACTAATGGGAATTTTGCCATCTTGTAGCGCCCGGTTACCTGCCAGCAGTAGCAACAAATACCCTAAAAAGAGCCCAAGAGCGGGCAACAGCTTGGCAAATTTACCTTGGCGAGGGCCGGTTTTGGCCATCGGCACCGCAATCAGCGCCAGTAACATCACCGCAATAGGTAATGCCATCCGCCATTGCAGCTCTGCCCGGGCATCCACTGAGTTATCACCGAGTAAATCGGTAAGCGGTAACGCCGCCAGCTTGCGCCGGCGTTTTTGCACGCTTTGCTCACCAATTTGCATTCTGTAGTCACCAAAGTGGATCTCTTGCAGGGCCGCCTGGCCCGCTTCACCCTGGTAGCGATAGCCTTGGTTCAGTTCCAGGGTGTCATTGCCCTGCTCATTTTGAGAAACAGCGCCACCTTTGGCCATTAACACCGACGGTGGTTCACCCGCACCGGGCAATTGCGCGACAAAAACCTTGTCTAGCTGGCCATCGTCAATGTTTTCGATAAAAACCACGGCCTTATTGTTGGCGGTGAGTTGGAAACGGCCTTCTTGCAAGGTAGCTAAGCCGCTGCTGGACTGGGCTTTTTCGAGTAATTGGTATTGCTGTTCCATTGCCCAGGGCGCCATCCACAAGGTGATGTTGCCAGCAATAAAGGCAAACAGCAGCGCCACCACCAGAGTTACCCGCGCCACATACCATTCGGAGATGCCGCAGGCATGCAATACCGGCATTTCATGTTCGGAGTACATGCGGCTATGGGCCAGCAAAATGCCAATAAAAACAGAAAGAGGCATGACCATAACCAGCAATGCCGGGAGATGCAGGCCGATGATCTGGGCCACCATGGTGCCGGGAATATCCCCGTCTGCGGCATCTGAAAGCACGGAAACAAACTCCCGGCTAACAAAAATGGCCATCAGCACCAGGGTCACTGCAATAGTGGACTTGAATGCTTCAGCGAAGAGGTAACGGAAAACTATCAAGAGAATGCCCTGTTTTCGCGAATATTTGCAGTTTTACTAAAATCCGACCAAATCTCCGACCTAAGACTTGTTTTTACAAGTTTAAGTAGCTTTAATCGACCTATCAGGCTTTCTGACAAGTTCTGGCGGATAAAATTTCAGGTGTATCAGGGCTTATTGGCCCCATCAAATCAATTGCCTGCATTATCCATGAATCCGCCACACTTGTCTTTACGACTCACAGGAGTGTGCATGGAATTTAGCGTAAAAAGTGGTAGTCCGGAAAAACAGCGCAGCGCCTGCATCGTGGTTGGTGTCTACGAACCCCGCCGCCTTTCCCCCGTTGCCGAACAACTTGACCGGATAAGTGATGGCTATATTTCCAACTTGCTGCGCCGGGGTGACCTGGAAGGCAAAGTAGGCCAAACCCTGTTGCTGCATCATGTTCCAGGCGTCCTTTCCGAACGGGTGCTATTGATCGGTTGTGGTAAGGAAAGGGAACTGGATGAACGCCAGTACCGCCAAATTGTCCAAAAAACCATCTCAACCCTTAACGATACCGGCTCAATGGAAGCCGTTTGCTTTTTAACCGAGCTACACGTTAAGGGCCGCGATACCTATTGGAAAGTGCGCCAAGCGGTTGAAGCCACCGAAAATGGCCTTTACAGCTTTACGCAGCTTAAATCCAAAAAAGAAGAACCGCGCCGGCCACTGCGCAAATTAACCTTTAACGTACCGACCCGCCGCGAATTGTCTTTGGGCGAAAAAGCCATTCGTCATGGTCTTGGCGTCACTAAAGGTATGACCCTTTGCCGTAACGTTGCCAATATGCCGCCCAACATCTGTAACCCGGCGTATTTGGCTGAGTCTGCCAAAACCCTGGCCAAAGATTACGACAAACTGTCGATTGAAGTGGTTGGCGAAGCGCAAATGGAAGAAATTGGCATGCATTCCTACCTGGCGGTAGGCCGCGGCAGTGTCAACGAATCCATGATGACCATCATCCGTTACAACGGCTCACCAGACAAAGACGCCAAGCCTGTGGTGCTGGTAGGTAAAGGCCTGACCTTTGACGCCGGTGGTATTTCATTGAAACCGTCCGAAGGCATGGACGAAATGAAATACGACATGGGCGGCGCCGCGGGCGTGCTGGGTACCATGGCCTCACTGGCTGAGCTTGACCTGCCGCTGAACGTTATTGGCGTGCTGGCCGGCTGTGAAAACATGCCTGACGCCGCCGCTTATCGCCCTGGCGACATTCTCACCACCTTGTCTGGCCAAACCGTGGAAGTGCTCAATACTGATGCCGAAGGCCGCTTGGTATTGTGCGACGTGCTGACCTACGTTGAACGCTTTGACCCTGAGTGCGTTATCGACACCGCCACCCTAACCGGTGCCTGCGTGATTGCCCTGGGTAAAGTGGCGTCGGGTTTACTGTCTACCCACAACCCGCTGGCCCATGAGCTAACCAACGCTGCCGACCAGTCTGGTGACAAAGCCTGGCGCCTGCCGCTGTTTGATGAGTACCAAGAACAGCTGGAAAGCCCCTTTGCCGACATGGCCAACATTGGTGGCCGTCCGGCCGGTGCCATTACCGCTGGCGCTTTTTTGAGCCGCTTTACCAAAAAATATAACTGGGCACATATCGACATCGCCGGTACGGCCTGGGTATCAGGTAAAAACAAAGGCTCTACCGGTCGCCCGGTACCGCTATTGACGCAGTTCCTCTTGAACCGCGCCGGTGAAAAGCCCGAAGATTAAGGGCCACACCCACAGAATCAAGGGCAGTGTAAACTGCCCTTTTCCTTTTTGGAGTCCTCATGGCTGACGTTACTTTCTGTTCGTTACCCGACGATGATCTGCTGACCTTCGCCGCTGAATTAGCCGCACGCTGTTATGGCCAGCGCCAAGGGGTACTCATTACCTGCCAGGATAAAGCCCAAGCTGAGGCGCTGGACGAAGCACTGTGGGTACGGGAACCGGCGTCGTTTATTCCCCACAACCTGGCAGACGAAGGCCCTAAAAGCGGTTCACCGGTTGCCATTTACTGGCCAGAGGCGCCCGCGCCCAGAGGTAGGCCGGTATTGATTAATCTCCATGAAGCCATCCCCCATGTTGCGGTACAATGTGCGCAAATTTTTGAGGCCGTGCCAAACAGCGAGGCTCTCAAGGTAGCGGCGCGGGCCCGGTTCCGCCACTACCAGCAACAGAGCGCAGCTCCTAAACATATGACGCTCGCGGACTTTTTGGCGCAAACCCACTGAGACACAGCAAAACCATGGATAAGACTTACAATCCTTCCGCCATCGAAGAGGCGCTCTACCAGGCTTGGGAAGAAAAAGGCTACTTCAAGCCTAACGGCAGTACTGATGTTGATAGCTACTGCATCATGATCCCGCCGCCCAATGTCACCGGCAGCCTGCACATGGGCCATGCTTTCCAGCAAACCATCATGGACGCCATGACCCGCTACCAGCGCATGCAGGGTAAAAACACCCTGTGGCAAGTGGGTAGCGACCATGCCGGTATTGCTACCCAAATGGTGGTAGAGCGCAAACTGGCCGCTGAGGGCCAGCCCGATCGCCATGCTCTTGGCCGTGACAAGTTCATCGACAAGATCTGGGAGTGGAAGGAAGAGTCTGGTGGCACCATTACCCGGCAAATGCGCCGCTTGGGTAATTCCGTGGACTGGGAGCGCGAACGCTTCACCATGGACAAAGGCCTGTCTAACGCCGTGCTGGAAGTGTTTGTTCGCCTTTACGAAGACGACCTTATCTATCGCGGCAAGCGCCTGGTGAACTGGGACCCAAAACTGCACACCGCCATTTCCGATTTGGAAGTGGAAAACAAAGAGCAAAAGGGCCACATGTGGCACCTGCGCTACCCGCTGGCTGACGGCGCTAAAACCGCCGAAGGCAAAGACTATTTAGTGGTTGCCACCACCCGCCCTGAAACCGTACTGGGCGACACCGGTGTTGCCGTTAACCCCGAAGACCCTCGCTACAAAGACCTTATTGGCAAGTTTATTGAGCTGCCACTGGTTGGCCGCCGCATTCCTGTGGTGGGCGATGAACACGCCGACATGGAAAAAGGCACCGGCTGCGTGAAAATCACCCCGGCCCATGACTTTAACGACTACGAAGTCGGTAAGCGCCACAGCCTGCCGATGGTTAACATTCTGACCCTCGATGCCCATATCCGCAGTGAAGCCGAATGCGTTCACACCGACGGCACTGCCAACACCGACATGGACGCCTCCATTCCGGCCGAATTCCAGGGTTTAGAGCGCTTTGCTGCCCGTAAGGCCATTGTCGCCAAATTTGATGCGTTGGGCCTTTTGGAAAAAGTCGACGACCACAACCTGTCGGTGCCCTATGGCGACCGTGGCGGCGTGGTTATCGAACCCATGCTTACCGACCAATGGTATGTACGGGTTGCACCTTTGGCTAAACCGGCCATTGAAGCAGTGGAAGACGGCCGCATTCAGTTTGTGCCCAAACAATACGAAAACATGTATTTCGCCTGGATGCGTGACATCCAAGACTGGTGCATTAGCCGCCAGCTGTGGTGGGGCCACCGTATTCCGGCCTGGTACGACGAAGCAGGCAAGGTCTATGTTGGCCGTGATGAAGACGAAGTGCGCGCCAAGCACAACCTGGCAAGCGACGTTGTGCTTAAGCAAGACAACGACGTACTCGACACCTGGTTTAGCTCCGCCCTTTGGACCTTCTCTACCCTGGGCTGGCCGGAAAAGCTGGACGATTTAAAAGTCTTCCACCCCACCGATGTACTGGTCACCGGTTTTGACATCATCTTCTTCTGGGTGGCACGCATGATCATGATGACCATGCATTTCATCAAGAATGAAGACGGCACCCCGCAAGTGCCCTTTAAAACCGTGTATGTCACCGGCCTTATTCGCGACGACGAAGGCCAGAAGATGTCGAAATCCAAGGGCAACGTTATCGACCCTCTGGATATGATTGACGGCATCAGCCTGCCAGAGCTTCTGAACAAGCGCACCGGCAATATGATGCAGCCGCAACTGGCGGAAAAAATTGCCAAACGTACCGAAAAACAATTCCCCGACGGCATTGTTGCCCACGGTACCGATGCGCTGCGCTTTACCCTGACCGCCCTGGCCTCTACCGGCCGCGACATCAACTGGGACATGCGCCGCCTAGAAGGGTACCGCAACTTCTGTAATAAGCTGTGGAACGCCAGCCGCTTTGTGCTGATGAACACCGAAGACAAAGATTGCGGTTTTAACGGCGGCGAGATGGAGCTGAGCCTGGCTGACCGCTGGATCCTTGGCCAGTTCGAAGAAACCGTCAAAGCCGTGCGCCAGTCCATGGACAGCTACCGCTTCGACCAAGTGGCCAACCACCTTTACGAGTTCACCTGGAACCAGTTCTGTGACTGGTATTTGGAACTGACCAAACCGGTACTCTTTAAAGGCTCAGAAGCCCAGCAGCGCGGCACTCGCCACACCCTGGTCGTGGTGCTTGAAGCGCTGCTGCGCCTGATGCACCCCATCACGCCTTATATCACCGAAACCATTTGGCAACGGGTCAAGGTACTGGCTGGCATCAAAGCCGACACCATTATGCTCGAGCCCTACCCCGAGTACAGCAGCGACAAAGTTGATGCCACCGCCATGGCTGACCTTGAGTGGGTGAAGCAGTTTATCGTGGCCATTCGCAACATCCGCGCCGAAATGGACATTGCCCCAAGCAAGCTTTTGGAAGTGTTGTTGGTAAATGTTTCAGACACCGACCAGCGCCGTTTGGAAGAAAATTTAAGCTTCTTGACCAATATGGCCAAGCTTGAATCCATTACCGTTGCCGCAGGCGAATTGCCCCCCACGGTTACGCAACTGGTGGGCGCCATGGAAGTACGTATTCCCATGGCAGGCCTTATTGATAAAGAGGCTGAACTAGCCCGCCTTGGCAAGCAGTTAGAAAAAGTGGCCCAGGAACGTGGCCGCGTTGCCGGCAAGCTAGGCAACCAAGGCTTTGTAGCCAAAGCGCCGGAAGCGGTAATTGCCAAAGAACGGGAAAAGCTTAAAGAACTTGAGCTAACGGAAGAAAAGCTCAAGGCGCAATACGCCAGTATTGAAGCGCTCTAAGCAAATAAAGGCCCGGCCAATGTGACCGGGCCTTTTTATTAGGGAAGATATGTGGCTACATTATTGTAACCACTTTACAACAAGAGATTAGCCGTGGCCGACACGGAGACCTTGCTCGAACACCTTCCCTGCCCTATGGCCTGGCTTGAGCCCAATGGTCAATTGCTGGGTTGTAACCCGGCTTTTACCGATCTGGTCACCGACGCTAAGCGTTTTTTTGGTAGCGGTATTGGTAGCCATTGGCTGGAAAAGTGCCAAAGCAGCCATTTTTGGCGTGAGGCGTTGCCCGGTAAAGGTTTGGTGCGGGTGTATGTCAGCCACCTTCCTGACAGCACTGCAGTGCTGTTTTACATGCAGCCGGCGGTAGATCTGCACGGCTCGGTACTGGATTTGTTAGCCCACCCCATTTTTATTCAGTGCCCCGACGGTAGCCTCTTGGCCAGCAACAACAGCTTTGCCGCTTTTATGGACTCGGAGCGGGCTAATCTTGTCGGCCTGACTCCCAGCCAGCTATTTGAACAGCAATGGCACCAACAACTGGACCAAGGCCGTGAACAGTTACTTAGCACCGGCCAACTCGAACCGTTAAAGGTTAGCGATCCGCAAGGCAAATTATGGTGGGTACAAAAGCGGCTGGTGCTGCAGCAAGAACAGCCCTTGGCCATTATTAGCGAGATGTGGGACATCACCCGCCAATTGCAAATGGAAGCCGAACTCAGTGGCGGCCAGCAACCCAAGCTCACCGACCAATTATCCCGCGAAGAATTTCTGGCGCAGCTTGATGACCAAATCCATGTTGCCAACCGCATTAAAATGATGCTGGGGCTGATGCTGCTGGATCTGAAAAACTTTCAGCAAATCAACGACGACTTCGGCCATCAAATCGGCAATGCCCTGTTAAAAGCGGTGGCGCAGCGCATCCGCCAAACCCTGCGTGAAACCGATATTTTGGCCCGCCAGGAAGGCGACCGTTTTGCCATTATGGCCGTGCACTTAAGTAGCTCTGAAGCCATGGCGCAGGTGCACCACAAACTGGCACTGGCCTTTGAAACCCCCTTTGAGCTGGATGGTAAACCGGTGCCCTTGAGCTTTCGTGCTGGCGTGGCTATCTACCCAGACGATGCCCAAAACAGCGACGCGCTTTTTAATAATGCCGAACTCACCCTGCACCAGTTAAAAAAAGATGGCGGCGACGTGCGCTTTTACGACGAACGCATCGACGCCATGGTCAGGCTAACCCGCGAATTGGGTAAGGATTTGCGCGGCGCTGCCGAACGCGGCGAGTTTTTCCTGCGCTACCAGCCCATTGTCAGCGCCTATGGCAACAAATTATTGGGGGTAGAAACCTTAGTACGCTGGCAACACCCCGGCCACGGCACCCTGGTACCACAAGAGTTTGTTTATATTGCCGAACACGTAGGGTTAATTAGTGAGCTGGGCGAGCATGTGCTGAATTTGCTGATAACTGACCTGCACCGCTGGCTTGATTACGGCATTTATAACTTGTGCCTTACCGTTAATATTTCACCGCAGCAATTAAAAAGCCCCGCCCTTTTCAAGCAAACCCAATTGTTGCTGCAGCAACTGGGGGGCACAGACCAATTCAGCCTGGAGCTTGAACTCAACGAAGCCGCTATTCATAACGACGGCCAGCGTTACGCCCAGCAATTACATGAGTTAAAAAAACTGGGGGTACGCCTTTCTATTGATGAATTTGGCTCTATTAATGGCGCTTTGAATAACCTGACCAAGCTGCCCATCGACACCATCAAAATTGACCGCCACTTTATTGCCAAGCTGGGCCACGAATCCGATGCCGAAACCCTGGTCAAGGCCATTATTCGCCTGGGTAAAGACCTAGGTATTCGCACCAGTGCCGTGGGCGTGGAAGAGTTAGATCAGCTTAATTTCTTGCGTAATGAAAGGTGCGACCAGGTGCAAGGTTTTGCGGTATCAGAACCCATGAGTAGCGACGACTTTATTACCTGGTATCACAACTTCAACTTGGTGCGCGGCGGCATTCAACCCTAAAAAAGGCGCCGTCATGGCGCCTTTTTATGAAACACATTTAAGCCCCACCAGCGACACCACCAGTAAGGTTAGAAAAGCCAGCCTGGCCAGATTGGTTGGGTCGTTAAAAAAGCAGATCCCCACCAGCGCCGTACCAAAGGCACCGATACCGGTCCAAATGGCATAGGCGGTACCTACCGGAATGTGCCCCATAGCCTTGGTTAAACAATAAAAGCTCGCCGCCCCCAACAGCACCATCGCCAGGGTCGGCCATAACCTTGAAAAGCCGTCAGTGAGTTTAAGGGCGCTGGCAAAGCCAATTTCCAGCAACCCCGCGACCAGCAAATAACTCCAAGCTCCCATAGCGCCCTCCCATTTACCTTTCCAGAAAGACAGTTTTGCGATAATATCTTCCCGGAAAGATAAAAACAAGGACAGCACCATGGCACGTACCCGCGCCGCCTTAAGCGAGCTTAAAGAAAACTGGCATGCCCATTGGCCACAAGCCTGCAATGAGGCTGGCGAACTGGTGGCCGCCCTTTATCGTTTGCAGGAACACTTTGCCGAGCAAGACGGCGTTGTTTTTCAAAAATTTGCGCTGCAACCGGCCGAATTTGAGGTGTTGGCAACACTACGTTCGGTAGGGGGAGAGCACTGCCTCAGCCCTACCGAGCTTTACCGGCTGATGCTGGTAAGCTCTGGCGGCATGACCAAAATCTTAAATCGTATGGCCAATAAAGGGCTGATTAGCCGCCCGCCAACCCGAAGACGGCCGCTCAAAAAAGGTACAACTCACGACCAAAGGGCTTAACACCGTTGAAGCCTGCAACCAGCAATTGCTGGCACAAGAAAGTCAAAGTACGGCGCTGTTGGGGCCAATTTCTCAACCCTCAACCAGATGCTGCAGGCTGGGTAAGCCAGCTAGAGAAACCTTAGCTGTAATCAAAACGTCACCTAAGTGTCATCTGCAAAGCAGATGCGGCCGTCAAAATAGGCCTCCAAAACACCACTGACCCCGTTGGCAGTGCATTGGAGTCCCGTTTTTATGACAACCATGCGCGAAATGTTTTCTGCGCCGTTGGCGCGACTAGGGCGCCTTGTTCCCAAACTGTCGATAACGCAAAAAGTCATGCTGGGGTTCCTGCTGTTAGTGCTGTGCCTGCTCGTCAGCAGCTTGGTCACCCTCTTTTCTGGCCAACAGGTGCGCACGCAAACCACGGCAATGACCACCAAAGCAACGCCGCTGGTGCTGGCGACCAGCCAACTGTCGGTCATTTTATTAAACGCCGATCGCCAGTTAAGGGCGGTGCCGGGTAGTCAAGACCCGCACCTTGCCATTACTACCCTCAACAACTTTGCCGACTTAAAAGCGAACTTCCACCAGGCTTTGGATAAACTCAAAAGCCTGGCCAAAGATTCCCCTGATATTTTGAGCCTACTGGAGCCTTTGGCCACCATGGACCAGGACTACTTCGACGTAGGCCAGCAGCTGGGGCAAAAACAGCAGCAACTATTGGCCACACAAGCGGCCATCAAACAAAGCCGCAGCGACTGGAGTGAGGCGTTACATCAATCAGCCAGTGGCCATGAAGTGGCATTGCAACAAACCATGGACGATGTTCTTGCCAGCAGTGACAGCTTTGCACTGAATAAATACCAAGCGGCTTTAACGCCGCTGTTGCAAGGCGCATCGACAGCGCTAAGCGCAACCGCCCAAAAGCTGATGGCTGAAAAAGCGCAGCTTCTTACCTTACAAGAAGATGTAACCAACCTCGCCGACCAAACCAGCAGCACCATTGATTACGCCACCGCGGTAATGGGCACCGTTGACCAAACCGCCCACGACCGGGTAGATAGCGGCGCCAACACCGTGAACAGCGCGCTGAACTTAAGTTTTTACCTGACGCTACTGACCCTGGCCATCTCCCTGCTGCTGGCCGCTGTGGTGTCATGGAGCATCTATCGCTCCATCAAAAGGCCACTGGCTGAGCTGCTATCAGTGCAGCATGACGCTGCCCAAGGCAACATCAGCCGGGAAGTGGTCTATCAAAGCCACAATGAATTTGGCTTGTTATCGTCCAGCACCAACCAACTGCTGGCGCATCTGCGCCAGCTTATCGGCCAGCTCCATGATGGCTCTCGCCAACTAAGCGAGGTGTCAGAGCTTAACCGTGAGCAATCGCAGGCAACACGCCAGGCCTTAGAATGCCAGCGCCAACAAACCCTGCAAGTCACTACCGCCATGACCGAAATGGAAAAAGCCGTGCAGGAAGTGGCGCAATCTAGCGCCGAAACCCTTAGCCGGGTAATGGACATGGACGCGGCGGTATCCAGAGGCCGCACTCAGGTCGATGGCAGCATGCAGGCAAGCCACCAGTTGGCAACGCGTCTTGACAATACCAGCCAAGCGATACAGCAAGTGGAGAACTACTCGCAGCAAATCGGTAGCGTGCTCGATGTTATTCAAGGGGTTGCCGAACAAACCAACTTACTGGCACTTAACGCGGCCATTGAAGCCGCAAGAGCGGGCGACCATGGCCGTGGTTTTGCAGTGGTGGCAAGCGAAGTACGGCACCTGGCCCAGCAAACATCGGCGTCTGCCAAAACCATTCACGGCATGATTGAAAACCTGCAAAAAAGCACCGCTCAGGCCGTGCAGCTGATGCAAGACAGC
Organism: Gallaecimonas mangrovi; assembly: GCF_003367375.1. Taxonomy (GTDB): domain Bacteria; phylum Pseudomonadota; class Gammaproteobacteria; order Enterobacterales; family Gallaecimonadaceae; genus Gallaecimonas; species Gallaecimonas mangrovi. Next base: position 892,259 of record NZ_CP031416.1, on the reverse strand, counting down.
CAACAACAAATGCAGCAAGGTTTAGAGCAAAACCAACTCGCCGCCACCGCTATGGATGACATCAGCAAGCTTATCCAGGATGTCAGCGGCAACAGCGAACAAATTGCCACCGCCGCCGCCCAGCAACAGGCAACCGCTGAAGACATTGCCAACAACCTTAATCAGATAGCCGATATCACCGAACAAAATCACCAAGGCGTTGCCGCCTTTACCGACTCAAGCCAGCGCATTGAAGCCTTATTGCAGGCACAGGACGCTCTGGTCAGCCAATTCCAGCGCTAATGCCGTTTTTGCCAATAAGTGCTTTTATTGCGTATAACAAAAACAGTGTTTTTTTACCGGTAAAACAATAGCGCATTTTATAAACTTATTATTAAAATCATTTAGTTAGCTTATTCACTTAACCATTAACTCTCTGCTAGGGTGACTGTCCTTTTTGCCGTACAGGGAGTTACATCTATGGCCAGTTCCCACCCCAAAGCGAAACATGAAAGCCTGGCGGAACTCGCCTTGGCCATCGGTGGCTTGGCCATTGGTACCGGTGAATTCGCAGCCATGAGCCTACTGCCAGAAATGGCCCATGGCACCCACGTCGACATCCCCACCGCCGGTCACTTCATCAGCAGTTATGCCTTAGGCGTGGTGGTAGGTGCCCCGCTGTTTGCCATTCTTGGCACCCGGGTACCTCGGCGTTTAATGCTGCTGATTCTGATGGTGCTATTTGCCGCCGGTAACTTTTTAAGTGTCGCGGTGAGCAGTTACTGGCCATTGATGGTGGCGCGTTTTATCTCTGGCTTGCCACATGGCGCTTATTTTGGTGTTGCCGCATTAGTGGCGGCCGCCTTGGTAGACCATGACAAAAGGGCCACGGCGGTGGGCCGGGTAATGCTGGGGCTCAGTGTTGCCAACGTTATCGGGGTGCCACTGGCAACCTGGATGGGCCAAGCCCTTGGCTGGCGCTCACTGTTTATTAGCGTTGGCGGCTTGGCGATTTTGACGGTAATTCTGGTGCGAAGCTTCGTGCCCAAGGTACCAACCGACGAAGATGCCAGCATCAAGAACGAGCTAACCGCTTTTACTAACCTGCAACTGTGGTTAACGCTGCTGGCCGCCGCCATTGGTTTTGGTGGCATGTTTGCGGTTTACAGCTACATATCACCGCTACTAACCCATGTCACCGGCGTCAGTGAAGCCGCTATCCCCTGGATCTTAACCGTCTTTGGCATCGGTAATATTGCCGGCACCGTGATTGGGGGCAAGGCGGCCGACAAGGCCATTCGCACCACCATTTTGGTGTCTTTCCTGGTCAGTGGCACCGCCGCCGGGCTCTTTGTGTTTGGTGCCCACGCGCTATGGAGCGCCTTAGTGCTGCTGTTCTTTGTTGGCTGCACCCAGGCATTGGCCCCGTCCATCCAAACCCACTTGATGGACATTGGCAAAAAAGCCCAAACCCTGGCCGCAGCGCTTAACCAGTCGGCCTTTAACGTGGCTAACGCTAACGGCGCCTGGTTAGGTGGTTTGGCGATTTCTGCAAACTTGGGCTGGACATCCCCTGGCTGGGTCGGCGCCCTGCTGGCCTTTGGCGGCTTTGTGGTCATGGGCTTGAGCTTTCTACTGGAAAAACGCCGAGCGAACTAGCAATGGGTCGCCGGTAAAAAGGCCAGCGCCATTGCTCTGGCCTTTTCTTTTTTAGCGAGAGGCCTTGGCGATTTGGCCAACAATGTTTTTGGCAATCAAATCAACATCTTTTGGCTCGTCTTTTTCATCCCAGCTAAAGGCGGCAATTTCAAAATCCACCGCCGCATCCTTAAAGGCGCCGTACTTGGTGGTGTAATGGCTGCGGTGAATATCGGCCAGCTTCTTGCCCGCCTTTTCAATTAGCACCTGGTGGGAAACATCGGGTTTAACCAAAGAGTGGCCACCAAAGCTGTAATTGCGCTTGTAGGCGATATCAATCTTGATATCAGCCGCCTGGGTATCTGCAGCAGTGGCCAGTAAATTATCTTGCTTTAAATAACGCTTAAGCGCGGCGGTAAATTCCTGTTGCAGCTCAGCCTGGTTGGCAAAGGTGCTATCGCCTTTTATGGCGCCGCTACCAAGCTTTAGCCTTACCGCAACGGGGTCAAGGTGATAACGGGCCTGGTCGCCAGCAAAAGGTAATGGATACACGTAATAGGTATAAGGAGAGGAACTGGCGCAGCCCGCTAACAACAGCGCTCCATACAACACCCACCCAAGGCGCATAGCAAACTCCTAAACTTGGGCCCGTTTACCCCAAAACAAACAAAGCCTCGCCAGGCATGGCGAGAGGCTTTCAACGGCTTAACGCGAAAAGTGCAATAGCAATTAGAAGCGACAAGACGCCCCAGCAGGTTTAATGAAAGTGGTGAGACAGTAAGAGGCAGAGCGGCATAAAAAAACCGGCGAATGCCGGTTTTATCAAAGGTTTTTATTCTTCGTCATCCAAATCGTCTTCATCGTCTTCGTCGCCGAAGAAGGTGCCCCAGCCGTCGTAATCGACGCCAAAACGGTCGGCCAGTTTCATCAGGGTGTCGGTATCTTCGTTTAACTCGTCGATAACGAGCTGGCCTTCACGCACCGCGTCAAAGCAAAACAGAATGTTGCGGCCTTCACGCATTTCTTCAGCGTCGGAAACATCAAAGCCCAGCTTGAACACTTCAATGGCCAGCTTTTCGAGCTTATCGAAGTTGGCGCAGGCAAAGTGGTGCTCAACCACAAATTCTTCGCTGAGGTCGGCGCCGTCTTCGGTCAGGGCGTCGAGAATATCCTGGTTATCCTGGCGCTGGGCTTCCAGGCGGGCAGCAAGGGACATAACAATCTCCAATCACAAGTGGCGATAGCCTAGCATGAAACCGCGATTTTACTCGGCCTTTTGCTGCTTACCTTGCTGATTTTTGCCCTCAGCCTTTTGCTGGATAAGCAGGTTCATCTGCTCAAGATTGTCACTCATCAACTGGTGGCAACGTTCAGTTAGCTCGCGGGCGGCTTTGCGGTCAAGCCCTTGGGTTTCAATAGGGCGGAGGTAGCGAATAAGCACCTCGCCGTTGTTCCACTTATTAAGGCGAATATTATCCAGGCTTGAAACGCAAATCGGCACTATCGGCACACCGGCAGCAAGGGCGGTGTAAAAGGCGCCGCTTTTAAAGGGCAGTAAGCCGCGGCCATAGCTGCGGGTGCCTTCCGGGAACAGCCACACCGACAGGTTTTCATTACGAATACGTTTGGCGGTAAGGTCAATGGTCCCTTTTGCCCTGGCGGAATTTTTACGGTCAATCAGGATATTACCGCTTAGCCAGTAGATATGGCCGAAAAAGGGGATCCACACCAGGCTCTTTTTACCGACAGTGACAGTACCGGGGCGCACCGCTTTACAGGCGGTAAACAGATCCCAGGTGCTTTGGTGGTTACCGATGAAAACCGCATTGCCTTTTGGCAAGTGCTCCCAGCCTTCGATACGGATTTTAATGCCCATCAATGGCGCCATTCCGGCAAAAAGACGGGAGAAGCGGTAGACGTGGTTGGGATCAAAAGGTCGCAGCAGGCAAAATAGAAAGCCGAAAACACTCAGCATTAAAAAGAAAAGAGCCAACAGCAGCAGTCGAAGCAAAGCGAGCATGGCAACACCTGTTTATTTAGCGGCTCGCATTATAACCGTTCACCCGGCACATGCTAATCCGATGAGCGAACAGATGTTCACTTAAGTAACACCGGTTTGAGCTTACCTATAACTTCATCAACACCGATGCCAGCCATCAGGTGCTCGCCTTTGGCGCGAGTGCCCCAGGGCAGTTCCTGCCAGGGCTTCGCCGCCTGCGCCAGGATATTGGCATCATAGCGGTTCACCACCAGCGCCTGGTGGTTATAGGGGCCAGTGCGTCTGGGGTTGGAATGGGCATACAGGCCAACGGTGGGGGTAAATTGGCAAGACGCCATATGGGCAGGGCCAGTGTCAGGGGCCAGCACCGCCGTTGCCTTACCCAATACCGCCCACAGGGTTTTCAGGTCGGTTTTTCCGGTAATGTTGAGCACCGGGAACACCGCCGCCTCTTTTATGGCATCGGCCATCGCCATTTCGGCCTCGCCCGGGCCGCCGCAAAGCAGCACCCTTACGCCGTGCTGACTGGCCCAGTCAGCAACTGCCGCGTAGCGCTCAGGCAGCCAGGTACGTTGCGCTTTGGAGGCGCTGTGGCAAATAACAAGGGAGGCTTGCTCGCCAGGGATAACCTTCTCGGCCCATTCTGTGGCTTCAGGCGGCAGCGGCAGGCTCCAATCGGGCTTGGGCTCTTCTACCCCCAAGTGCCGGGCAAATTCCAAGAAGTTGTCCAGCACATGGTAACCCTCGGGAAGGGCGATGCTTTCCCTGGTGAACAGCCATTGCCCCTCGCCGGCGCGGGTGCGGTCAAAACCAATGCGCCGCTCGGCCTTAATACCTAAGCTCAGCACCGAGGAGCGCAGGGCAATTTGCATGTGTAAAAGCGCGTCAAAGCGGCGTTTTTTTAGGGCCTTCCATACTGCCCGCATGCCTTTTAAACCGGCTTTTTTGTCGAAAACAACCAGCTCAACCCCTTCGATACCGGCCATAAGCTGCGCTTCAATTTTGCCAAGCACCCAGGTGATCTTACAATCGGGCCAGCGCTTTTTGAGCACATTAACCAGCGCCAAGGCATGACAAACGTCGCCAATGGCAGACAGGCGCAGGATACAAATGGATTTCATGGAGTCTCCGACAAAGTGGCCTTCATTATGCAGGTGTAACTTGCTGATGTACAATGCACGCTTGTGTTTTTGAGAGCCCCTATGGACAGCCAACATCAACTCTGGAGCCGCCGTCATTTCTTGTTGCATGACAGGACTCTGCTGCCCCTTGTCGGCCCCGATGAATTTACCGCCAAATACTGGCAATTGCGGGATGCCGTAACCGGCTCATCCCACGGCCGTGGTACCACTTATTTTGTTAAACAAGATGCGCACCACTGGGTATTACGCCATTACCGCCGCGGTGGTTTAGTCGGCAAACTCATTAAAGACAGTTACTTATTTACCTGTATTGAACGCACCCGCCCGGTAGCCGAATACCGATTGCTGCATCGTATGCATCAGCAGGGCCTACCGGTACCCAGGCCAGTGGCGGCCCACGTTGAACGTTTAGGCATGCGTTACCGTGGCGACATTCTTATCGAACGTATTGAAGGGGCACGGGACCTGGTCGCCTGGCTGCGCCAGCAACCGCTAACCCCACCGCAATGGCAAGATGTTGGCGCCTTGGTAAAGCGCTTTCATGACGCAGGCGTCTACCACGCCGACTTAAACAGCCACAATATTCTGATGAATGGCGCCGGCCAGCTGTGGCTGATTGATTTTGACCGCGGCGCCTTTAAAGAAGCCGGGGTTTGGAAGGAAGACAACCTGGCAAGGTTGCTGCGCTCTTTCAATAAAGAAAAAGCCCGCGAAGCACATTTTCATTGGAACCAGGACCGCGACTGGCCGCTATTAATGGCCGGTTACGAGGCATAAAAAAGGCACCCGCTGGGTGCCTTTTTTACTCTTCTTCACTGGTGGCCGATGCGGCCCCCCTTTCAACCTCAACGCTGTCTACCCGCTGCAGGCCTCTGGGTAACTTGGCGCCGCGGCGGCCACGTTCGCCCAGGTAGTGCTCCAGATCGTCAGGTTTCAAGGTGAGCTTGCGGCGGCCAGCATACGCCACCAAGCTGTCGCCCGGCTTCAATACCGCTAACTGGCGCACCACTTCTTCACGGCTGGCAGCACGGGCCGAGGGTATGGAAATGATTTTATTGCCCTTCCCTTTGGCCAGCGCCGGTAAATCCGCCAGCGGGAATACCAGCATCCGCCCTTCATTGGTAATGGCCAACACCTTGGCATCGGTGGCATTTTTATCCAACGGCACCGGCGGCAGCAGCTTCGCGCCGGTTGGCAAGCTGACCAGCGCCTTACCGTTTTTCTGGCGGCTAACCATGTCGCTGAATTTACAGACAAAGCCGTAACCGGCGTCTGAGGCCATTAAGAATAAGTCGTCGTCTTCACCCAGCAGGACTTGGTCGAACGTCTCGCCCGCCACCAAATTAAAGCGGGTGGTAAGTGGTTCGCCCTGGGAGCGAGCCGACGGCAGGGCAAAAGCGTCACAGGCAAAGCTGCGGCCGGAACTGTCGATAAACACCACCGGCTGATTGCTTTTACCGCGGGCCGCGGCCTTGAAGCCGTCGCCCGATTTGTAACTTAAATTTTCAGGCTCAATGTCGTGGCCCTTGGCGGTGCGCGCCCAACCATTGGTAGACAGCACCACGGTAACCGCTTCGGTGGGCATCAACTCTTTTTCGCTCAGCGCTTTGGCCTCGCTGCGCACCACCAGTGGCGAGCGGCGGTCGTCGCCATAGGTTTTGGCGTCGGCTTCCAGCTCTTTTTTAATGAGATTTTTAAGGGCGCGGTCAGAACCCAGCAGGCGCTGCAGCTCGTCACGCTCTTTGGCGAGTTCATCTTGTTCGCCACGAATTTTCATTTCTTCGAGCTTGGCCAAATGGCGCAGTTTTAACTCGAGAATGGCTTCCGCTTGCTTGTCAGACAAACCAAAGCGCGCCATAAGGGCCGGTTTTGGCTGGTCTTCGCTGCGGATAATGTGAATGACTTCATCAATGTTCAGGAAGGCAATCAGCAAACCGGCCAGCACATGCAGCCGCGCTTCCACTTTATCCAACCGATATTGCAAACGGCGCGTAACCACTTGGGTGCGATATTGCAGCCATTCACCCAGCATCACATTGAGCGCTTTCACCTGCGGCCGGCCATCGAGGCCAATGACATTGAGGTTAACCCGGTAGCTTTTCTCAAGGTCGGTGGTGGCAAAAAGGTGCGCCATTAACGCGTCGATATCGACCCGGTTAGATTTTGGCACTATTACCAAACGCACCGGGTTTTCATGGTCTGATTCGTCGCGAAGATCAGACACCATCGGCAGTTTTTTGGCCTGCATCTGCGCGGCAATTTGCTCTAAAATTTTGCCACTACCGGTCTGGTGCGGCAGCGCCGTTACCACCACTTCGCCGTCGGCCACCTCATATTTGGCGCGCATTTTTACGCTGCCACGGCCGTTTTCGTAAAGCTTTTTAAGGTCGTCGGCCGGGGTGATGATTTCCGCTTCGGTGGGGTAATCAGGGCCGGGCACAAAGGCCATCAGTTCTTCAACGCTGGCCTTGGGGTGACTAAGTAAGTGCACGCAAGCCGCGGTGAGTTCGCGGGCGTTGTGGGGCGGAATATCGGTTGCCATGCCCACGGCAATACCGGTGGTACCGTTAATCAGTACATGGGGCAAACGCGCCGGCAATACTGCCGGTTCATTCATGGTGCCGTCGAAGTTTGGCACCCAATCGACGGTGCCCTGCCCCAGTTCAGACAGCAGCACTTCAGAAAACTTGGCCAGCCGCGACTCGGTATAACGCATGGCGGCAAAAGATTTAGGGTCGTCCGGCGCCCCCCAGTTACCCTGGCCGTCTACCAGTGGGTAACGATAGGAAAAGGGCTGGGCCATCAGCACCATGGCTTCATAACAGGCGCTATCACCGTGCGGGTGATATTTACCCAGCACGTCACCGACGGTACGGGCCGATTTTTTGTACTTGGCGGCCGCGCTTAGGCCCAGCTCGCTCATGGCGTAAACGATGCGGCGCTGCACCGGTTTGAGGCCGTCACCCAGGTGCGGCAAGGCGCGGTCCTGAATAACGTACATGGAGTAATTCAAATAGGCCGATTCGGTGAACCGGCGCAGGGGCATCTGTTCGATACCATCGAGGCTAGCTGCTATTTCGTCCATGGGCCTTATCTAAGTTTATCAATCAAATAGGTTATGCCACGGCCATATCTGGCCACAGCACTTCGGCAGCTTGTGGCTTACCGAATAGGTATCCCTGCATGTAACTGACTTGCAGGATGTTCAAAAGCTCGGCCACTTCTTCGTCTTCAACGAATTCGGCAATGGTGCGGTAACCAAAATGGCTGGCAATTTCCACCAGGGCGCGCACAAAAATGGAGTCGGCATCCTGGCTGGCAAGGCCTTGAATAAAGGAGCCGTCAATCTTAATGAAATCCACAGGCAGGGTTTTGAGGGTATGGAAAGACGAATACCCCACCCCAAAGTCGTCCAGGGCAAAGTGGCAGCCCAAGGCCTTTAAACGCTGAATGGAACGGCGCGCTTGTTCAAGGTTGGTAAGCGCGGCAGTTTCGGTAATTTCAATAATGAGCTTACGGGCCAGCGCCGGCTTGTGCACAAGCTCTTGGGCGATTTGTTCAATGGCCTCTTGCTCACCAAAGGTTTTAGGGGACAGGTTTACTGAAAAACGCACCTGGCCACGGATATCCAGTTTTTCCATCAACACCAGCAATTGCCGGAACACCCACAAGTCCAACTCGGTGGTGCGACCGGTTTGCTCGGCGGCGCGAATAAACTCAACCGGCGACACCCAGGCACCATCGCGGTCACGCACCCGCAATAAGGTTTCATAGTGGGCAACGTCGCGGGTTTCAGTGTCAACAATGGGCTGAAAGTACAAACACAGGTTGGCCTCGTTAATGCCATGCTTGGATTTTTCTAACCAGTACAGATGGCGGCCAAGCTCTTGTTCGCTGCTTTGTTCAGTGGCGCGCACAAAGCGGTTTTTACCCAACTCTTTGGCCTTATACATCGCCATGTCGACCTTGGCCATAACATCGTCAATGTCGTCGCCGTCTTGTGGCAAACGCGCCAGACCAATGGAAACCGAAGGCGAATGCAATTGGCCACCGCCACTGACCCGAACTTCCCGGAGCGCCCGGTAGAAGTTATCTAACAACGTATCTTCGCCCGCGACAGATAAGCCCGGTATCAGCACCGCAAACTCGTCGCCGCCAAAGCGGGCAACACAGGCATTGCCAGGCATCATTTGTTGCAACACCTTAGCCACCCGCACCAATAAGCGGTCACCCACTTTATGGCCGGCGACATCGTTAACGAACTTGAAGTTATCCAAGTCCATAAACAGTAGGCTCACCACTTGTTGGCGTTTTAAAAGATTGGCCAGCACCATTTCAAACTGACGGCGGTTAACAAGGCCGGTGAGCACATCATGGTTTGCCAGCCATTCCAATTCGCCGGCACGGCGCTGCAACTGGGTTTCCATGTCTTCCAATTGCAGCGACATTTCTTCCAGGCGCTGCGCCAACATGGTGGGTTCATCAACAAGATTTTTATTGCGGCCAATGGCCCGCAAGCGAATGCGAAAACTGTCGTAAGCGCCGCGCGCCAGCAGCGGCAGAGCATCACTGATGGCACTAAGGCGGCGCATCGGTTTGGATAACACCAGATAAAAGAGCGCCAAACAGACCAGCATGCCAATCATGCCAGGTATCCAGGCGTGGGTAAGGGTGCGTTGCCGTTCGGCCTTGAGGGCCGAGACATTCATCGCCCCCACCAGCGCCAAGCCGTCCCCTCGCCACAGGGGAATAAGCCAGTAACTGGGCTCTTCGCAGACCAATTTACTTAAGCAGCCTGCAGACAAATCGGCATCAAAACCCTTAGGCGCTTCTAACACTTGACTGCTGGCATCATCGCGCACCACCAGCAGCGGCATATCACTGACCTGGCCCAGTTTTTTTACCGACACACTGGCATCATTAGTCACCAAGCGGCAATCACCGCCCGGGGCGCATTGCAAGTGGGCATGTTCTAGGTGGCGACGAGCCAGACGGTCAGTGAACCCCTTTTTAAGGTAAACAGCAGCTCTTTCACGAAGGCTGCTGTAAAGCTTATCGAGACTGGTTTGATTAACAGCCACAAAGCCGGAAAAAATCAAAATAAGCAGGCAGCACATCGGCACCAGCAATTGCCAGCGCAGACTGAGCATCGCTCTTGGTTTTTTCACGCCAGTTCCGCCTGGTGGCCATTGGCTTCAAGCCATTCCTTGCGATCGCCGGAACGTTTTTTGGCCAGCAACATATCCATCAGCGCCAGGGTTTGCTCGGCGTCATCCACGGTCAGTTGCACCAAGCGGCGCGTAGACGGGTCCATGGTGGTTTCCCGAAGCTGTAGCGGGTTCATTTCCCCCAAGCCTTTAAAGCGGGTGACTTGCGGTTTGGCGCGGCGGCCACTTTCACCAGCCAAGCGGTCAAGAATGCCCTGTTTTTCCTGCTCATCCAGGGCGTAATAAACCTCTTTGCCCTGGTCGATACGAAACAGCGGCGGCATCGCTACATAAACATGGCCGCCGTTCACTAGCGGCCGGAAGTGGCGCAGGAACAAGGCACACAGCAAGGTGGCGATATGTAAACCGTCGGAGTCGGCATCGGCCAGAATACAAACCTTGCCATAGCGCAGGCCTTCCATCACCTCGGAGTCCGGGTCCATACCAATGGCAACTGAAATATCATGCACTTCCTGGCTGCCAAGAATATCGCCAGAATCGACTTCCCAAGTGTTAAGGATTTTACCGCGCAGCGGCATTACCGCCTGAAAGTCGCGGTCGCGGGCTTGCTTGGCGCTACCGCCAGCAGAGTCACCTTCCACTAAAAAGAGTTCAGTACGGGCTGGGTCATCACTGGTGCAATCGGTCAGCTTGCCTGGCAGTGCCGGGCCAGAGGTGACCTTTTTACGGGCCACTTTTTTGGCGCTACGGGTACGGCGCTGAGCATTAGAAATAAAATGCTCGGCCAGCATTTCGGCCACTTCGGTGTTGGAATTAAGCCAAAGGCTGAAGGCGTCTTTGACCACGCCCGACACAAAACTGGCGCACTGGCGAGAAGACAGGCGCTCTTTGGTTTGGCCAGCAAACTGTGGGTCCTGCATTTTCACGCTAAGCACAAAGGCGCAGCGTTCCCACACGTCTTCCGGTGTTAATTTCAGGCCACGGGGCAAGAGGTTACGAAACTCACAAAATTCGCGCATGGCTTCTAACAGCCCTTGGCGCAAACCATTGACGTGGGTACCGCCCTGGGCGGTGGGGATCAGGTTAACGTAGGACTCTTGGGTAAGCTCGCCGCCTTCATGAAGCCACAGTACCGCCCAATCTACCGCTTCGGTAGCCGACGCCATGGCGCCAACAAAAGGCGCCTCGGGCAACTTAGGCCAGTCGGCCACGGCTTCACTGAGATAATCTTCCAAGCCGCGTTCAAAGTGCCATTCGTGCACTTCTTTGTTAACGCGGTCATCGAACTTAATAGAGAGGCCGGGGCACAGCACCGCTTTGGCGCGCAAAATATGTTTAAGGCGGGCCACTGAAAAACGCGGTGAGTCGAAATAGCTGGCGTCAGGCCAAAACCGCACCCGGGTACCGGTATTGCGTTTACCCACGGTACCGACAGCGGTTAGGTCTTCCACCTTGGCCCCGTGTTCAAAGGCGATGGTGTATTCCTGGCCATCACGCTTGATACCCACCTCAACCCGGCTGGAAAGCGCGTTGACCACCGAAATACCCACCCCGTGCAAACCGCCGGAGAATTGGTAATTCTTACTGGAAAACTTGCCGCCGGCATGCAGTTTACAAAGAATAAGCTCAACCCCGGGCACACCTTTTTCCGGGTGGATGTCCACCGGCATTCCCCGGCCGTCATCAATCACTTCCAGGGACTGGTCATCATGCAGTATCACTTCAACCTTAGAAGCGTGGCCTGCTAAAGCTTCATCGACGGAGTTGTCGATAACTTCCTGCCCCAGGTGGTTGGGACGGGTGGTGTCGGTGTACATGCCAGGGCGGCGTTTTACCGGCTCCAGGCCTTCGAGGACTTCCAGATCTTGCGAGGTGTACTGATTGCTCATGACAGGGTTTATCAAACTGAGTTAGAGCAATGGTCATCCATTGCTAGAAAACTTGTCAACACAAGTCTAAAAAGCCAGCTATCTGGCGCAGGTGTTTATCCAAGTCGCTAAAGGCGTGGTCACCACCGGCTTCAATGGTCTGACGCGCACCTTGGTAATAATCGGCAGCCTGGTGCCAATCGAGCACCTCATCCCCTTGCTTTTGCAATAACCAAAAGCGACTGGGTTTGGCCAAGGGTTGAATATAAAGCGATTTAAGCTCGGGCAAGTGTGCCAGGGTAACCTCGAACTGCTCGCCAGTATAAGGATTTAACTGTGGCCCCAGGTAATTGGCTAACAATTCAAAGGGTTTGACCGCCGGGTTAACCACTACCGCGTGAAGGTCATGCTGCTCGGCCAAATAAGTGGCATAAAAGCCGCCAAGGGAACTGCCCATTAGCGCTTTGGGCCCTGGGTGCGCGGCAATGTCGGTGCTCAGCATCGCCATCACCTGACGCGGAGAAAAATGCAGCGTCGGTAAAACAAGTTCGGTGTTAGGGCAATGCTTTTCAACAAAGTCGGCCATTAATTTGGCTTTATCTGACTGCGGCGAAGAATTAAAGCCGTGCAGATAATAAAGGCGCATTAATAGCCTCCGGCGGCAGCATCAACGCTAAAAATGCCATCCGCCAGGCGCAGGATTCTGGTGTCAATACGGCCGTCAGGCAACAACTGCAAATAACGGCAACCTGGCGCGGTTTCATCGACGGCAAAGTCTTGGCTGTTAGGTTTAAATTGCACGCAGGTCGACGGGCTGGCTAATAGCCGCACCCCACTCACCATTTCATCCACTTCCTGATGGATATGGCCATAGAGTACCGCCTTGGCTTTAGGATATTTTGCCAAGCGCGCCAATAAATCTTGGCCATTTCGCAGCTGGTGATGGTCCAGCCAGCAAGAACCGCAGGGTTTGGGATGATGGTGCACCACCACCAAGGTATGTAAATCTTCGCTCGCACACTGCTCAACAAACGCCAGCTCTGCGTCGCTCAGCCAGCCACTGACTTGCCCCGGGTCGTGAGAACTTAGCAGCAATACTTGCCAGTGTTTGGCCCGCAAGCGCCTTACCTGTGGGCCAAACACCGCCACCATCGCTTGTGGGTCATCATGGTTACCCGGCACCCAAAACCAAGGCTTGTCCCCCAGGTGGGTTTTTAGCATCTGGTAGGTTTCTTTTTTATGATCTTGCGCTAAATCGCCGGTCAGCAGCCAGGCGTCGGCAGGGGCATCCAGCACCGCTTCAGTGGCTCTGAAGCTTTGCCAAGTGGGAATGCCCATCAAATCGCCGTTGGGATCATGAAACAGATGAGGATCAGTCAGTACCCAAAAGCTCAGAACGTCCTTTTCAGGTACAAGGGTCTGCAAGGTCAAGTAGCGCCTCTATTGCAAGCTGGCAAGAAAATCCGAACTGCTTCTTCCTTCCTTGAGGCACAGCATCAGCCACTCGGTAAGAAACAGATTCACCTGCATTTTTTCGTCAGGGAGGTGCATCTTATCATTGGGGTATGGATAGCGGGGAGCTAGGCGTGAAAAGTGCTGGCTCGCGCACACTTCAGCCATGCGTACATCATGGTAGAGCCGCACCATCATTAACGACTTCAAATAACGGGGCATAAAACCCAACTGCTCGATGGTAATGGTGGAGGTATAAGGAAAATCTTCATCAAGGCGCAAACGGTAACGCTGGCCGGGCCCAACCTGATACGAAACGCTGTCACCCACGTCATTGAGCCGGCGTGCCAGTTTCATCAAGGCCGCATAATTGTGCTCACAAGTGGTATGCAGCGCTTTAAGGCTGGGCCTGTAGCTTTGCTTTTTTACCGCCATAAATCGCGCAATTCCTGATGATGTAGAGCAAGCCATTGTAGCCCAATCACACTGGCGGCGTTATCGACCTCACCACGTTCAAGCATCGCCAGTGCCTCGGCAAGTGGCATGCGGTACACAGCAATGTCTTCACCCTCTTCGTCAAGGCCATGAATGCCTTTGGCTTTGCTGGCATCCACCTCAACGGCAAAAATATGTAACCGTTCTGTGGTGCCGCCCGGCGACGCCAAATAACTCAACACCGGTTTAACCCGGCCCACTGCCAGCCCGGATTCTTCTGCGGTTTCTCTTACCGCGACCTCTTGGGGCGACTCGCCGGGTTCAATAATGCCGGCCACAAGCTCGTATAACCAAGGATCCTTGGAGGTGGGCATGGCGCCGATACGAAATTGTCGTACCATCACCACTTCATCTGTTTTAGGATCGTACGGCAGCGCAACCGCCGCATGGCCTCGCTCAAACACTTCACGTGTGAGCCAGTCACTCCAGCCACCGGCAAATTTACGGTGGCGGAAAACGTAACGCACCATGGTAAAAAAACCCTGGTACAGTGGTTGCTTTTCCCTGATTTCAATGTCTGACTGACTGAAATGCTCTTGCATCGCTCCTCCTACATAACAGCGCTGCCCAAAAAGTTGTTTTTCGCGTGGGGGAGTAACACATTGTTACCCGAAGCCGGGACCAATTTATAATCTGTTACACTTGCGACTTGATGTGAAATCAGTCCCTTAATTACTGTTCCAGCCATTGTCGCCGCTCTGGACACGAGGAAGCAAACGAATGAAGCGTACTCTTTTGAGCCTACTGGTAGGTGTTGGCTTTATCAGCCAAGCACATGCCGTTAACTTGGTAGAAGTTTACCAGCAGGCTCTGCAAAATGATCCAACCTTGCAACAAGCTGATGCCAAGCGTAAGGCGGCCATGTCTGGGATTGATATCAGCAAAGCCGACCTGCTGCCACAACTGACCGCAGACCTTGGCTACCAGTTTTCGCCCAAATACCAAGATTATGATAGCTACGGCGATGGCTACACCACTTACGAAGGTAAAACCAAATATTGGTCAGCCAAAATTAGCTTACAACAGCTGATTTTTGACAAAGGCACTTGGGTGAAGCTGGACCAAGCGGAAAAAACCGCCGCCCAGTCTGAGATTAATTACGGCTCTGCACGTCAAGATTTGATTGTGCGTGTTGCCCAGGCTTACTTCGCGGTGTTGCAAGCCAAAGATACCCTGGATTTTCGTAAAGCCGAGCAAAAAGCCATTGCGCGCCAGTTAGAGCAAACCAAACAGCGGTTTGCCGTGGGCCTCACCGCCATTACCGACGTGCATGAAGCACAGGCAAAATATGACTCGTCCGTTGCCAACGTCATAAGCGCCCAGAACGACTTGGACAACAGCTATGAAGGCCTGACCGAAATTACCGGCCTGCGCTATCACGACTTGGAAGTGCTGGACACCAAGAAGTTTGACCCGAACCTGCCGCAAGGCACCCCTGCCGATTGGGTAAAACGTGCCGAGAGCAATAACCTCAGCCTGCAGGCGCAGCGCATGAGCGTGGATATTGCCCGTGACGACATCAAATACGCTGAATCGGGCCACTACCCGACGGTGAGTCTGACCGGCAGCTATCAAAAAACCAACACCGATGCGAACTTGGATGACCCGGTCGATTACGATTTAAACGAGCCGACCATCGACAACGCCACCATCGGCGTTGGTGTGAGCATTCCTATTTTCTCTGGCTTTAGAACCAGCAGCCAGGTGAAGCAGGCGCAAGCGCAATTTGTTTCAAGCAGTGAACAGTTGGTGAGCATTCACCGCCAAGTGGTGCGCAATGTGCGTAACTACTACAACAACGTGAAAGCCAGCCTGTCTTCGGTAAAAGCCTATGAGCAATCAGTGATCTCCAGCCAGTCTGCCTTGGATGCCACTGAAGCCGGTTTTGAAGTGGGTACCCGTACCATTGTTGACGTGTTGAACTCTAACCAGTCGCTTTACCAAGCCAAGCAAATGCTGGCCGAAGCCCGTTATAACTTCATCCTCAATAACCTGCAGCTCAAGCAATACGACGGCACCTTGGCCGACGCTGACCTTGGCACCATCAACGGTATTTTGAGCCCGGCAGCTGACGTACCGGCGCCAAAATAAAGGTAACGGTTTGTCATCACAATAAGAAAAAGGCCCTCAACTGAGGGCCTTTTTTATAGGAGCGCGTCAAGGCTGCGTTTTATCGCCCCCTGATTTGCCGACAACACCTCAAGACCCGCCAGCCCTGCCTGCTGGCGCTGATGGGGGCTGGCCAGCAAACTCGCAAGGGCAGGCGCCAGTTCGTTTGCCGTAACCACTTGGCAGTTGCCTGCTGCCACCAAGGCATCGGTAATGTCTTTGAAGTTAAAATAGACAGGCCCGGTCAGGGTTGGCAGTGCATAGGCTGCCGGCTCCAAGAGGTTGTGGCCACCGACATTAACAAAAGAACCGGCCACCACCGCCACTTGGGCAGCCCCCAGCAGTGTCATCATTTCGCCCATAGTATCGCCAAGATACACTGCGGTTTGCGCCGTCACATCCTGCCCTAACGAGCGGCGGGCAAAGGCCCAACCCTGGCGCTCCAGCAGCTTGGCAACTTCCTCAAAGCGTTGCGGGTGACGCGGCACTAGCAGCAGCAGCGCGTCAGGAAATTGTTCCCGTAAGGATTTGTGCGCCGCCAGCATTAAGGTGTCTTCACCCGGGTGGGTTGAAGCGGCTATCCAAATGGGCCGCTCACCGAAGCTGGCGGCCAGAGCTTGGCCCGCCGCGCGCTGCTCGGCGCTGACATCGAGGTCAAATTTCACCGAGCCGGTAACCTCAATTTTACTGGCGGCAAGGCCCAGGCCCTTAAAGCGCGCCGCTTCTTCTGCGGTTTGCACCAAGGCCTTATCCAGGCTCTGCATCAAGCCGCGGGTTAGCCCCTTAAAACGCCGATAACGCTTAGCGGAGCTCGCTGACAGGCGGCCATTGACCAATTTCACCGGGATACGGCGCTTTCTGCAAAACGCCAGCCAGTTAGGCCACAGCTCGGTTTCCATCACCCACAGCGCTTTGGGCTTAACGCGCTTAAAGAAAAACCAAACGCAGAGCCAAAAATCATAGGGGGCATAGGCGTGCACCAGCTTGTCGCCAAAGGCGGCTTTCAGGCGGTCATAACCGGTGCGAGAACTGGTGGTAACCAACAGTCTGGCTTTGGGGTATTGCTGGCGCCAAGCCTTAATTAGCGGTATGGCGGCCATGGTTTCACCCACACTCACCGCATGCACCCACAAATCGACCTGCCCTAATTTGGGCACCAGCCCAAAAGGTTCACCGGCTCGCCCTGCAAAGTGCTGCTTGCGCCCCGGCCAAAACAGCCAAAGCACAATCACCGGGAACAGGCAGGTCAGCACCAGATTGTATAAAAAGCGGCTCATTTACTTTTGATGCGGTTGATAATGGCGGTGGTAGATACGCCATCTTCAAACCCAAGCACCATCACCTCGCCACCGTTTTCAATCACTTCTTTGCCACCGGCAATGTCTTCAATTTTGTAATCACCGCCTTTTACCAGCGCGTCTGGCAGAACATGAGCAATCAAGCGCTGCGGGGTGTCTTCAGAAAAATCCACCACCCAATCAACGGCGCCAAGGGCGGCCAATACTGCCATTCGCCGCTCAAGGTTATTCACCGGGCGACCATCGCCTTTAAGGCGGCGCACTGAGTCATCGCTGTTCACTGCCACAATAAGCCGGTCACCAAGGGCACGCGCCTGCTGCAAGTAACTGACATGGCCGGCATGCAGAATGTCAAAGCAGCCGTTGGTCATCACCACCTTTTCGCCGCGGCGCTGGGCATCGCGAACCGCCAGCACCAGTTGCTCTTCACTGAGCACGCCAAACCCCAGTTCCCGCTCCTGCCCCAAGGCTTCGGCCAGCTCAACGGTAGATACCGTGGAAGTACCCACTTTACCAACCACAATACCCGCTGCCAGGTTGGCTAGCGCGCAAGATTCGGCCAGGGTGCACCCGGCCGCCAGTGCTGACGCCAAGGTGGAAATCACGGTGTCGCCAGCGCCGGTAACATCAAACACTTCCTTGGCTGTGGCAGGCAAATGCACAGGTGCTAGACCTTGTTGCAATAAGGTCATGCCATGCTCAGAGCGGGTTACCAGCATGGCCTCTAATTCAAAACGCTCAATCAAGGCCAAACCTTTGGCAACGAGCTCGTCTTCGTCCCGACAGTGGCCAACCACGGCTTCAAATTCGCTTAAGTTCGGTGTTAGCAGGGTGGCACCGCGATAACGGCCAAAGTCGGTGCCCTTAGGGTCTACCAAGACTTTCTTACCGGCCGCACGCGCCTGAGCAATCAGATGCTCCACATCGGCCAAGGCGCCTTTGGCGTAATCAGAAAAAATAACCACATCGCTGTTTGCTAAGGCGTTATCAAAAGGTGCTCGCAGGGCCTGGGCATTGTCAGCCGAAAAGGCATCTTCAAAATCCATGCGCAGCAGCTGCTGATGGCGCGACAGCACCCGCAGTTTGGTGATGGTGGGGTGGGTGCTCACCGGCATTAATTCGTTATGCACGCCAACGGACGCCAGGGTGTCACGCAGGGTAGCTGCCGGTTCGTCATTACCCACCAGGCCTTGCAGTACGACCTTGCCACCCAGTGCGGCCACGTTCAGCGCGACGTTGGCCGCGCCGCCGGGGCGGTCTTCTTTTTGTTCTACCTTCACCACCGGCACCGGCGCCTCGGGTGAAATACGCTTGGTTGCCCCATGCCAATAGCGGTCCAGCATTACGTCACCAACCACCAGTACCTTGGCGTTCTCGAAAGTGGGCAAATTCAGTTTCATTGGAGCATCTTTCCTGTTCACGAATTGAGGCGATAGTACCATAGGCAAAAGCGCCCGACTTTGGTTCCAGCTTTAGCGTACAATTGCCGCCAATTGCACATAGGTTAAAATGGCCGCCCGTTGCACTGAGGAAGGAGAGCAGGCTCTTGGCAATCAAAAAAATAGAAGCCCCGCGTTTTAGCGCTTCACTGTTGCACCCGCGATTTTGGCTAACCTGGCTCGGTGTGGCCTTGATGTATATCGTATCTTGGTTGCCTTACCGGTTACAGGTTGCCATGGGTAAACTGCTGGGGCGACTGCTGGGCAAGCTACTTAAAAGCCGCGCCCGCATTGCCAAACGCAATTTAGCGCTCTGCTTTCCCGAAAAATCCGAGCAAGAACGCCAGGCGCTGCTTATTGCCAACTTTGAAGCAACCGGTGTCGCCTTTTTAGAAACCGGCATGGCCTGGTGGTGGCCGCAGTGGCGCATTAAAAAACACATGCAGGTCGAGAACTTCGAGTACGTACAAGAGGTGCTGGATAAGGGCCAAGGGGTCATCCTGATGGCCATGCACTTTGTTACCTTGGAAATCGGCGCCCGCATGTTCGGCACCTTGCAGCCCGGTGTGGGTTTTTACCGCCCCCATAACAACGCCTTGATGGAATACCTGCAATATCACGGCCGGGTGCGGTCCAATAAATACTTGGTGGATAAGCGCGATGTGCGCGGCATGGTGCACGCCCTGCGTGAAGGCGATGTGGTGTGGTATGCCCCCGACCAAGACTACGGCCGCCGCCGCGCCGTTTTTGTGCCCTTCTTTGCAGTGCCCGACGCTGCTACCGTCACCGCCACCTCGATGTTTGCCAAACAAGGCAAGGCGAAAGTGGTGCCCTTTGTGCAAACCCGGTTGGCAGATGGTTCCGGCTACAAGCTGAGCTTCTCGCCGGCCTTAAATACCCTGCCAAGTGGCGATGAAGTGCAAGACACCAAACTGGTTAATCACATTGTCGCCAGGGAAATTCTCAAGCAGCCTGAGCAATACATGTGGGTGCACCGGCGCTTTAAAACTCGCCCCAACGAAGATGACCCGTCCTACTACTGAGTGCCCAGTTCCTTATCCCAGAGCGCGCTGACAAAGGCGCGCTCTTCAAGGAACAGGTTGTCATCCACCCTCCTCCCGCCTTCATCAAGGCTAAGCCGGTGCTGCTGCTGGCGAAGGGTGACGTAAATATCAGCCAAGCGCTCGGCAAGGCTGGCATCAATCCCCCCTGCCACACTTAACGCGTCAAGTTGGCGGATATTATCTGAATAACGAAACAGCGCCTGTTGACCGCTGGCCAGCAGCCAATACTGCACTAAAAACTCAATATCGGTAATGCCGCCGCGACCTTGCTTCACATCAAACAGGCCCTGGCCTGACGTATCCAGATGCTGGCGCATTTTCTGGCGCATCGCCCTTACCTCTTCTTGCAAGGCTAACGGCTGCCGAGGCTTGCAAAGGGCAGCCAGGCGAATATCGGCAAAGCGCTTACGAAGCGCAATGTCGCCCAGCACTGGCCTTGCTCTCACAAGGGCTTGATGCTCCCAAAGCCAGGCTTCATCCCGTTGATATTGCTCGAAACTTTTAAGGGTGCTGACCAAAAGCCCGGAGGCACCCGATGGCCTAAGGCGCATATCAATGTCATACAAAACCCCGCTTAAGGTACGGGTGGTCAGCCAGTGGCTTAACCGCTGCACCAGCTTGAAGAAAAACTCTTTAACGGTAATGGCTCTTGGCCCCGGGGTTTCCTGGTAGGCACTGTCATCGTCAAGGTCGGTCAGAAAAACCAAGTCCAGATCGGAGCTGTAGCCAAGCTCTAATCCGCCCAACTTGCCGTAAGCCACCACCAAAATGCCAGGGTGTTCGGCGCTAAGGCCAACAGGTTCACCATGGCGTTTGACCAAATCCTGCCACGCTAACGGCAAACAGGCCGCCAGCAGGGTTTCGGCAAGGTGAGTAAGGTGGTCGCTCACTTTCATCAGCGGCAGTACACCGGTCACATCGGCCGCAGCAATACGCAGGGTTTGCGCCGCTTTAAACTGGCGTAGCGCCTCCATTTGCCCTTCTTGGTCGTCCGGCTCAATCCGCAGCATAAAACGGCGCAGCTCGGTGGCGTAATCGTCAAACCCTAACGGCTGATACAAATGGCGTGGGTCGATAAGCTCATCAAGCAATATCGGCATTTGTATCAGCCGCTCACTGATAAAAGCCGAGGCGCCGGTGAGTTTAATCAGCTGCGCCCGGGCACCGGGGTTCTCTACCAACAGCTCCAAATAGGCGGTGCGGCTGGCGACCTGCTCAATAAGCTTGCCTAACCGGGCCAAGGTTTTCACCGGTTGCAGCTGCTCTTTTAACCCTAACAATAACTGCGGCAAGAGGTTTTCCAGTTGCTTACGGCCACGCTCGCCGATACTGCGCCGGCTAAGGTTTTCTTTTAACGACAAAAAGGCGTCGGCCAACGCCTCTGGCTCGGGCAGCGCTTCTTCACGAAAAGCGCTAATGACTTCATCGCGGGACCAGGGCGCTGCCATCAGGGTTCTAAGTGGCTCTGGGGTTTCTTGCTCGGGGCCTTCCTCGCTTATCACTTCGCGAAACAGGCCATGTACCAGCTGTTGATGCCCGGTAAGGGCTTTTAGGTAGGCTTCAAAACTGCCGAACCCTTGCATGGTGGCCAAGCGCGCCCGATTTAGGGGCTCGGTAGGTAAGGTTTGGGTTTGCTCGTCGTTGATGGCTTGCAAGTTGTTTTCGCTGGTCCGAAGAAACAAATAGGCCGCCCTTAACGCCTGGGCTTCGGCGTCAGAGATAGCGCCAAGTTCAGGTAGCATCACCAGCGCTGCCAGTAGCGAAGGGGTACGCAGCGCCGGTTCACGGCCGCCGCGGATAAGCTGAAAGACCTGAACCAAAAACTCCACTTCGCGAATGCCGCCCGCGCCCAATTTGATGTTGTCGGTTAAGCCGCGGCGGCGCACTTCGGCTTCAATCAGCCGCTTCATATCGCGCAGGGAATGAATGGCCGAGTAATCCAAATAACGGCGATAAACAAAGGGCCGCAATAGCTGTTCTAGCTCTTCGCCATAACCCAGGCCGCCGCCCATCAGCCGCCCTTTCACCATGGCATAGCGCTCCCACTCGCGCCCTTGTGACTGGTAGTAATCTTCCAATGCGTCAAAAGACATCACCAAGGGGCCAGAGTCGCCAAAGGGCCTTAGCCGCATATCCACGCGATAGGCAAAGCCGTCTTCGGTAACGGCATCTAGCAATTGAATGAGTTTTTGGCCCTGGCGAGTAAAAAACTCGTGATTATCAATTTCCTTGCGGCCGCCTTGGGTTGAACCGCTTCTGGGGTAAACAAAAATCAGGTCAATATCAGAGGAAAAATTAAGCTCGCTGCCCCCGAGTTTCCCCATACCCAGCACCAGCAAGGGCACCGCGTTGCCGTCGCTATCGGTGGGTGTGCCGCGCAGCTGGCATTGCTGCTGATATACCCAGTCACGGGCGCCACTGATAAGCCCTTCAGCAAGATTCGACAGGCAATGTAGGCGCGTCACTTCAGCAATGTTCTGGTTAGCCCCCAACAGTGCCAGGGCCGATAAATAGCGGTGGCGAAATTGGCGCAGCAAGCTTTGCACCTCAGTCTCGGCAAGGCTTTCTGCCAGCGGCGGCTGCCAGGGGCCCCCTTGGATACTGGCTTCGGTTTGCGCCAATAACCAAGGTAGCCAATCGGGGTGGCGCAGCAGCTGCGCCAGTAAAAAATCAGAGCAACTCAGACCCTGGCGCAGCCGTTCCAACTGGGCTTCGCTCAGGCCTTCTAAACAATGCGGATGGCGCTCAATCAAGCTATTAAGGGCTTTATCCGCCTGACGGACTAAAAGTTGCTCGGTAGACATATTATGTCGATTTTGTTAGACAAAGGGCATTGAGAGCATAAAACCCAAAGGCCCCCTCGTGCCAGCCACTCAGCCAGTAACTGCCGATATTATCGCCCGCCACCTAAACGGTTTGGCCGAAAACAGCCCCACCGGCTGCAGCTTTGACTGCCTGCCAATAACTGGCGATGTCGAGGTTTTACAAATTGTGGTGCAAGGCCGGGAAGAGCTGCCCATCTTTTTATCGGTGGCCGAAGATCAAGTGCTGGTGATGAGTTTTTTGTGGGACGAAAGCGAAGTTAACGCTGACAAGCGCGTTGCCATGCTGGAAACCATGCTGGAGCTGAATATTCCCATGCCGTTGTCGGCCTTTGCCAAAATGGGCGAGCGTTTTGTCATTTTTGGCGCCTTGTCGGTGCATTCCAGCCTTTTTGATATTGAGCATGAGCTGGTGGTGTTGTCGGACAACACCTTAGACATCCTGGATGACATGAGTCATTTTCTGGAGGCCTGCTGATGACGCTGTTAAAAGATCTGCTGGCTGCCAAGTCCCAGCCTAATAGCAAAAACATTGAACAGGCGATAAAAGCCGCGCAGAGGGAGCGCGACCATTTAGCCAAGCAGCAGCCAAAATGGCAGCAGCAGTTGCCACTGTTAGCCGAGCAACAGCAGCAACTGAGCACCCGAATTAGCGCCGAAGAAAGCCGGTTAAAGGCAATGCTAGCCAAGGCTGACACCGCCACGCTCAACACCGCAGCCGAGCAGCTAGCAGCCCTTGAAAACCAGCAAGCGGCGCTGGTTAACCAACAGCAACACCTTAGCCAGCAGCAACAGCTGTATCTGCAGCTAGAAAGGCAGCTTATTGACCTTCGCCGCCAGCTCAGCCTGTTGAGCGCCGCTAAAGAGCTGGCCCGCATGGAAGGCACCCTGGCGCCGCTATTAAGCCGCCCCAAAGGCGGCACCAAAGCGGCGATTAATGCCATTCGTGAGCGTGAAGCCAGCTCGCCCAAAGCCCCTAAAAACACGCCTCAAAGTAACGCCACCAGCGTGCTAAAAAGGCTAAAAGGGGAGCTTGATGAGTAAAAAGCTGGAGCAAAAGTGGGCGTCTTCCATCGCCGCCATGAAGGCGGTACAGGTGGCATTCGATTTAGATACCCGGCTGCAATATGCCATTCGCCTAGCGGCCCTTGAAGAAGGGCTGAGCCCGTCCGACCAAATTCGCAGCATGCTTGAGCTTCCCGTTACTACCCGCCCGAAACGGCCGCGGCTAACGGTGACTCTCAACGGCGACGACTACCAACGTTTGGGCAAACGTTACGGTGTTGCCGCCGACGACCAATTGGAAATTAAGAAAAAAGTCATGCAAGAATTGGCAGAGCAAGCAGATACGTTACTTAAGGACAATTAACGTGAAACCCGAATTAAGGGTGCTGGCACCCACGCCCATTGAACTGGCGATGATGGTGCTGTCGGTAGTGGCCGTAGCCGTGGTGCTGGCGCTGCAATTTGCGCCGGTCAATCATGACGAGCGGGAATTGCTGCTG
Source organism: Gallaecimonas mangrovi (assembly GCF_003367375.1). Taxonomy (GTDB): domain Bacteria; phylum Pseudomonadota; class Gammaproteobacteria; order Enterobacterales; family Gallaecimonadaceae; genus Gallaecimonas; species Gallaecimonas mangrovi. Next base: position 868,281 of record NZ_CP031416.1, on the reverse strand, counting down.
CTTATCGACAATGGCGTTTGCGTGATTTTCCTGACCCGCTTTACGGTTGGCCTGGTACGCGCCAAACAAAAATGGGCCTTTTTTAAAACCCATTGGATTGACCTTATCTCCAGCATCCCGGTGATAGACGTACTGCGCTACGGGCGGCTCTTTCAAGTGATAAGGGTGCTGCGCATTTTGCGCATGGCCAACCAGGTTATTCAGCAGCTGATGAAAGAAAGCACCAACGTGGTGCTGGCAACCATGCTGGTGATTTTAGTACTGGTGATAGGCGGCAGCTCCATTGCCATATTGATGGCAGAAGCCGCTAACCCCCATTCCAATATTCACTCGGCAGAAGACGCCATTTGGTGGTCGCTGGTAACTATTTCTACCGTTGGCTATGGCGACTATTACCCCGTTACTACCGCAGGCAGGGTAATAAGCGCGGTGTTGATTATCTCGGGGGTGTCGTTATTTGGTGGTTTAACCGGTTTAATGGCCGCCAAACTCACCCGGCGCAGTGAAACAGAAGAGCTCAATCACAGGGAAATTCGTCATAAGTTGGAACAGCTTGAAGGTGATATCAAAGCGCTGAGCACACAGCTTGGTGTGCTCAGCGCTGATATTAGGGCCAGAATACCTGCTGATTCAGCCCCAGCTGACGCGACTGATCCATCGCCACCACCAAAGACTGGCGCTTGCGATTAAGCCAGTTTTCCAGTTGCTCGGCATCGTCATCAGACAAGTCTAGCCTCGCCGCCAACTGCCCAATGCCTTCCAGACGCCGCGCCTCTTCCAAACCAAACATAAAGTCTTGCCACTGCTCAACACTATGTTCGCTAAATTGGTCAGGATAGAGCGCCCCAAAGGTGCGGCAGCAGGTCAAATAGCGCAGCACTCGGCCTTCTTGGTCCAGGTATTGTGGCAGCGCCATGCCCCGCACCAAGTGCCGTTTAAGGTCGGCGAAGGATTTGGCTAAATGGGTGTCAGCAAACCATTTGATGGGCTTTTCAAGCTCGGCAATGGCGGCATCATCGAGCTTGCTGCGCCATTGGCGCAGCGCCACAAACTTCAGCGCAGCCAGCTTCAAGCGGTTGGCCCTTTCCGAGGCAAACAGCTGGGTAAAGAAGCTTAAATTCGGCAGCGCCTGTTGGCGCTCATTGGCTTGCTCTAGCAGCTCATCACTGATGTTGAGCTTTCTAAAACTGCTGCCTTTGGCCGACAGCACCTTGGCAACACGCACCTGAGCCTGGGCCTGGGCGAGCTGGTCGGCCAGCCATTGGCATTCCTGGCGCAGTTCGCTAGAGGCCTTGCGTGGTACCAGGCCGCCAAACAGGCTTAATACCTGGCGAAAATACTGCAGCGCATCGGCAAGCGCTAACAGCGGCTGCCAGCCGGGATGCAATAAAAACACATCTTCGGCTTGCTGCCATTGGCTAATGGCAGTGCCCAAGCCCTGGGCCAGAACCTCTTCGTTGCTCATTTGCCGTTGCACATCGGCCATCGGCTCATCCAGCGGCAGATTACCCTGCCCGTTGGCAAGCCAGTTGCCACGGGCGGCTTTGGAAAGGCCAAAGCATTGCACGCCGTCGCGAAGCAGGCCTTCGGCAAAGCGAAATAGCGCCGCTAAATCCTCGCCCTGCATTTCCAGCTCCAGCTCACGAATGGGCAAGCAATGGCTGTTGGCACTGACTTCGCCCTGGTCCCAGCAAAACTCGACTTGCTCGCCAGCAACCAAGGTTTTTTGCCGGTCAAAGTCGGTGCTAAAAACCGCGACCAGCGCTTCTTCAAGTTCATGCACATCGGTGCCGGCAGGCCATACTTCATCAGGAAAAGCACTTAGCCGGGGCTTGTTGCTATCGATGGGCAGGTTATATTCAGGTCTGGCAGATAATGCAGACCCAGAGTTACCAGCGAGCTTTAGGGTTTGCTCACGTTTGCCATCGACCTCACGAATACGCAGGCCCATACGCCATTTGGCCAGTAAGCCTTCAGGCGTATCAAAGTAGGTGTTCTTTAGGTGACGCGCTTGGGCGCCGCCGAGTAATGGTTGCAGCCAGCTGTCAGTATCCAGTTGGTTGGCAACACGTAATTTCAGTTCGGTTTCTATGGCCATGGTGGCTTTTGGTTGACAGGTGTCGGGCTGATTATAACGGCCATGACAGTAAAAAAAATGCCATTACGGTTTTATTACGGCCAACCTTTGCGCTATCCTTCGCGCCGCATTGGCCTGATGCCGACAATATCGTCAAATATGAGGGGCAACCATGCCTGCAAACAGTATCTTAGGTCTCTTCGCTAAATCGCCTATTCGGCCCCTGCAGCAACACATGGACAAAGTCCACGAGTGCTGTCAGACCCTGGTGCCGTATTTTGAGGCTGTACTGGCCGACGACTGGTCGAAAGCCAGCGAGCTGCGCAATGACATCAGCCGCCTGGAAAAGGAAGCTGACGCTCTGAAACGTGAGATCCGCATGACGCTGCCCTCAGGCCTGTTCATGCCGGTTGAACGTACCGACTTGTTAGAGTTGGTTAAAGAGCAGGACCGCATTGCCAACAAGGCAAAAGACATTGCCGGCCGGGTTCTGGGGCGCAAGCTCAAGATCCCAACCATCTTTGCTGAAGAATTCAGCGCCTACCTTTCCCGTTGCTTGGACGCAACAGCGCTTGCCGCCAAAGCCATTAACGAACTGGACGAGTTACTCGAAACCGGTTTTCGTGGCCGCGAGGTAGAGCTGGTCAACCGGATGATCAATGAGCTCGATGACATCGAGCACGATACCGACGAGTTGCAGATCCGCCTGCGTCGCCAGTTATTGGCGATTGAAAAAGATCTCAGCCCGATCGACGTCATGTTCCTTTACTCCATTCTTGAGTGGGTTGGCGACCTGGCCGACCGCGCTGAGGGCGTGGGGTCTCGCTTAGAGCTGCTCCTGGCGCGCAGTTAACAGGAAATTACATGGAAATCATCGCTCACTACGGCACGTATTTGGTGCTGCTTGCGGCTGTCGTCGGCTTTTTAATGGCCTGGGGTATCGGTTCCAACGACGTTGCTAACGCCATGGGCACCTCTGTTGGCACCCGTTCCTTGACCATAGGCCAGGCGATAGTTATCGCCATGGTATTTGAATTTGCCGGCTCTTACCTGGCGGGGGGCGAAGTGACCTCCACCATCCGTAACGGCATTCTGGACCCCAGCGCCTTTACCAACCACCCAGAGGTGCTGGTATTGGGGATGATTGCATCCTTGCTGGCCGCCGGCATTTGGCTGATTGTGGCGTCTAACTACGGTTGGCCTGTTTCTACCACCCACTCCATTGTTGGCGCCATTATTGGTTTTGCGACCGTTTCCATTGGCTCTGATGCGGTGCAGTGGGGAAAAACCCTGGGTATTGTTGGCTCTTGGATAATTACCCCTGCCATTTCCGGGCTCATCGCTTATTTTGTCTTTACCAGCGTGCAGCGGTTTATTTTTAACACCGAGCATCCCTTACAAAACGCCAAGCGTTTTGTACCGGTGTACATGTTCATGACCGCCTTTGTGATTAGCCTGGTGACCTTGAAAAAGGGCTTGTCGCACATTGGTTTGAACCTCAGTAACGGTGAAGACTGGCTTTATTCTTTCATTGCCTCGCTGGTGGTGATGTTTGCCGGTTACCTCTTTATTGGCCGCGAAAAATTCAACCCTTCTGATGATAAAGACATGGGCTTTGCCAACGTCGAAAAGGTGTTTGCCATTTTGATGGTACTGACCGCCTGCGCCATGGCTTTCGCCCACGGCTCGAACGACGTGGCCAACGCTATTGGGCCATTGTCTGCGGTCGTCAGCGTGGTTGAAGCCGGTGGTCAGGTGGCGGCGCAGTCAAAAATTGCCTGGTGGATACTGCCACTGGGTGGCTTTGGTATCGTCTTGGGCCTGGCCATTATGGGTAAAAAGGTCATGGCCACCGTTGGCACCGGTATTACCCACCTGACGCCAAGCCGCGGTTTTGCTGCGCAATTTGCTACCGCAACCACGGTGGTGCTGGCATCCGGTACCGGTTTGCCTATCTCCACAACCCAAACCCTGGTGGGTGCCATTATGGGCGTAGGTTTGGCCCGCGGCATTGCCGCGCTTAACCTCTCGGTTATCCGTAACATTGTGGTTTCATGGGTGGTAACACTGCCTGCTGGCGCCCTGCTGGCCATTGTGATTTTCTGGATCCTTGAAGCACTGATCCTCCGCTGAACATCAGCAGCCATGGCGCTTGCCATGGCTGCTGATGCTAACTAGGATGGAGCAGCGACTTTTACTCGGATAATCAACATAATGTTAATGCGCGCGCTGCTTCTGCTACTGGTTCTAACACCAAGCCTTTCCTTTGCCGATCCCGCCTTTGTCAGTGAAGACATTTATGTTTTCCTGCATTCTGGCCCCTCTAAAAACTACCGCATTATTGGCTCCATTAATGCCGGTACACAGTTACAGGTGCTGGACCAAAATGGCGACTTTACCGAGGTGAAGGACGACCAAGGACGTACCGGCTGGATACAAAGCAAATACGTCACTAACGCTCCAACCTTTAGAGTTACCATTCCCAAGCTGCAGGCCTCCTTAAAAGCCGCTCAGGACAAAATTCAGGAACTGTCATCAGGACATGACTCACTGGTCAATAACCTCGATACCCTGCAGCAAGACAAGTCTCAGCTCAGCTCGCAAGTGGCTGAACAAAAGTCACAGATCACCCGCCTTCAGGCGCAGGTCAAAGGCATGGACCAAAGCAACCTGATGCGCTGGTTCCTCTACGGCGGCTGCGTTGCCGGTGGTGGTTTGCTGCTCGGGTTACTATTGCCCTACCTCATTCCACGAAAAAAGAAGAAAGATATGTGGATGTAAGCAATACATCGCTTTCAAATAAAAAGGCCGCAGCAAGCGGCCTTTTTATTTGTATACTGGATAAATCAGGAAAAATAAAAATCTATAAAAAACGAATAAAAAACCAACCAAACATAATAATAAAAATACTAAAAAAACCTCAAAGAACAATCAGCAAACCACACCATAAGCCTTACAGCCGCGCTTTTCACCCCACCCTGCAACTACTCAAGGAAAGCCTTATACCACCTACCTTAACGACAAAGTCATTCGTACTGTAATTAGTGCCCTGCAAATGATAAAAGAGGCTATGGGCCAAGGTCTTTAGCAACAAGGCCAAAGCTGCTTTCAGCAGTAGCCAAAATGCGGTGAAAAGGGGATTTTCATGCAGTGTGTATATTGTATACTTCGCCCCGTTCATGCCTCGGCCCGGAGGCAAATTTGTCAGCCTTTGGCTTTGGTTTTCGATACCAGAGCCCTGTTGCAAAGGTGTTTAGCCCTATGTTCAATGCAAGCCAAGTGGTGGCACCGGATTACCAATTACCCGACCTTGATACACTCAGGGAAGCCATCACCGACAACTACGCGGTAGATGAAGAACAATACCTGACCGAACTGTTAAAACTGGTGCCCAATAGCGACCAGCAAATACAGTCTATCGGCCAGGACACGGAACGCTTGGTGTCAAAAATTCGTGCTCACCACGATAACGGCGATGGCATCCAGGCCTTTTTGCAGCAATACAGCCTAGATACTCAGGAAGGCATTATTTTAATGTGCTTGGCTGAGGCTTTGCTGCGTATTCCTGACCCTGACACGGCCGACAGTCTCATTAAAGACAAGCTCTCCGGTGCCAACTGGGCCAAGCACTTCAAACAGTCCGAATCCTTACTGGTTAACGCATCGACCTGGGGCCTGATGTTAACCGGTAAAGTGATCACCATGGACAAGCGCATCGACGGTAGCCCGGCGAATCTGTTGAACCGCATGATCAACCGCCTTGGCGAGCCAATGGTCCGCAAGGCCATGTATGCGGCCATGAAAATCATGGGCAAACAGTTCGTACTGGGCCGCACCATTAAAGAAGCGCTGAAAAATTCGCAAAAGTCGCGCAAGCTTGGCTACACCCACTCCTATGACATGCTGGGTGAAGCGGCACTGACCGCGATAGACGCCAAAAAGTACTTCGACGACTACAGCAACGCTATTGCTGCCCTTGGCGCTGGTGATTACGACGAAAAACAAGCCCCGCGGCCAACCATTTCAATTAAATTGTCGGCGCTGCACCCCCGTTACGACGTGCAGAACCTTGACCGGGTGCGCACCGAGATGGTGGAGATTGTCCGCCAACTGGTCGAAAAAGCCCGCGTTGCTAATGTCGGCCTGCAAATTGACGCCGAAGAAGCAGACCGCCTCGAGATCTCACTGGATATCTTTGAAGCCGTTTACCGCTCAGAAACGGCAAAAGGCTGGGGCAACTTTGGTTTAGTGGTACAAGCCTTCTCAAAACGCGCCCTACCGGTACTCAACTGGCTAGCCCGCTTGGGCCGTGAACAAGGCGACCTTATTCCGGTACGGCTCGTTAAAGGCGCTTACTGGGATACCGAAATCAAGCTTTGCCAAGCAGCAGGCCTTAAGGGCTACCCGGTTTATACCCGTAAAGCCTCAACCGATGCTTCTTACTTGGCCTGTGCCCGCTTTTTGCTGAGCGAGCACACCCAAGATGTTATCTACCCGCAGTTTGCTTCCCATAACGCCCACACCGTAACGGCCATTAAAAGCATGGCCGCAGGCCGTCCTTTTGAATATCAGCGCCTTTGGGGTATGGGTGACGAGTTATACGACACTGTATTGGAAGAAAACCCTGGCCAAAACGTGCGTATTTACGCGCCGGTTGGCAGCCACAAAGATTTGCTGCCCTATTTGGTTCGCCGTCTGTTAGAAAACGGCGCTAACAGCTCTTTTGTGCACAAACTGGTTGACCCCAATACACCGGTGGCAAGCCTTGCCACCCATCCCTTAAAAACCTTGGCCGAGGCACCGAGCCTTGCCAACCATAAAATTCCCTTGCCTGCTGCTCTTTATGGCACCCGCAAAAACTCCGGAGGGACTAACTTGCATATTCAGTCTGAAGCCAAGCCTTTCTTCGACGCCCTAGCGCCTTTTAAAGACCATCAGTGGCAGGCAGCGCCTATTGTTGGCGGCAAGATTATGAGCGGCGAGCAACATCAGGTGGTGTCTCCGCACAATCACGACGCCGTGGTGGGTACCGTGGCTTTTGCCAGTGGCGCACAAGCCAAAGAAGCGGTGACCTTAGCCAAAGCCGCTTTCCCCGCCTGGTGCCGCTCTAACGTTGAAGTGCGCGCCAAAGCCCTGGAAGCTTTCGCTGATTTGATGGAAGAAAACCAAGCCGAACTGATTGCCCTAGTTGCCCGTGAAGCTGGCCGCATTCTGCAAGACGGCATTGATGAAGTGCGTGAAGCGGTGGACTTTTGTCGCTACTACGCCCAGCAAGCCCGCAAAATGTTTAACGGCGCCGAAGTACTGCCAGGCCCAACCGGCGAGCTGAACGAGCTGTATGTGCAAGGCAAAGGCGTCTTTGTTTGCATCAGCCCCTGGAACTTCCCGCTGGCAATTTTCGTCGGCCAGGTTGCGGCTGCACTGGCAACCGGTAATACCGTTATCGCCAAGCCTGCCGAACAAACTTGCTTGGTGGCGTTTCGTGCTATCGAGCTGGCCCACAAGGCCGGCATTCCAGCCGATGTACTGCACTTTTTACCTGGCGACGGCGCGTCAGTAGGCGCCGCTTTAACCAGCGACGACCGTATTGCCGGCGTGGTGTTCACCGGTTCTACCGGTACCGCCAAGGCCATTAACAAGGCACTGGCCGACCATGACGGCGCCATCAAAACCCTTATCGCTGAAACCGGCGGCCAAAACGCCATGATCGTTGACTCCACCGCTCTGCCCGAGCAAGTGGTTAATGACGTCATTGGCTCTGCCTTTACCTCCGCCGGCCAGCGCTGCTCTGCCCTTCGGGTACTTTACGTGCAGGCCGACGTTGCCGACCGTATTTTGGAGCTGTTAAAAGGCGCCATGCAGGAACTGGTCGTTGGCGACCCCTGGGATTACAAAACAGATATTGGCGCCGTTATCGACGCCGACGCCAAAGCCTTATTGGAAGAGCACTTAACTGCCCTTAAAGGCTTTGCCAAAGCCATTGCCACCACCCCCATGGGTGATGCCACCAATAAAGGCTCTTTTGTTACCCCAACCGCGGTTGAGATCAATAGTATCGAGCAGTTAACCAAAGAAAACTTTGGGCCTATTCTGCACGTTATTCGCTTTAAGGCAGACGAGCTGGACGCGGTAATGGATGCCATCAACGGCACCGGCTACGGCCTAACCCTTGGCGTGCATAGCCGTAATGAGGGCTTGGCGCTGGAGCTGGCGGACAAAGCCAATGTTGGTAACTGCTACATCAACCGCAACCAAATTGGAGCCATGGTGGGTACCCAGCCATTTGGTGGCCAAGGTCTGTCTGGTACCGGCCCGAAAGCGGGCGGTCCACACTACCTGTTCCGCTTTGTGACCGAAAAAACCCGTACCAACAACATTACCGCTGTTGGCGGCAATGCTACCTTGTTGACCCTGGGCGACTAAGTTCACTAAAAGTCACCACTAAAACGCGGCCTTTTGGCCGCGTTTTTTATAGTCCGCTCCGGGGAGGTTTCGAATAAACCGATATGACAAGCATCTGGGTTATTTTTGTTAATCCCCTATCGCTTTGGCAGCATTTCAAGCATCAGTGGTATTCTACCCACCGTTATTTTTAACCTTTTCATTTGTTTTTGATAACGAAAAGGCGGCAGTGGTTTTTCGTTATTTTAGCTAACGCGGTATTTGGCGGCGTTATCAAAACAGCTTATTGCACCTGCGTTTTAATTGTCGCTTATAGCAAACAGCTTCGCCATAGCCATGGTTAAGCGGCTTTATCGAACCCTAGCCCAAACGAGTGGCACTGCCATTTATCGGCGCAACTGGTTCGTCACACAGTAGGAAAACACCTTGATATTAGGTCCAATCATTAATAGCGGCGCTATTATCTCTGGCGGCTTGCTGGGGGCACTGTTAGCGAAATTTATTCCGAGTCGTTTACAAAAAGGCCTGCCGGCCACCTTCGCCCTTGCCTCTGTGGCAATTGGCATCACCATGATCATCAAAGAGCACAATCTGCCGGTGGTGGTAATGGCATTGATTTTAGGCACCGCGATCGGAGAGCTGATTTATTTAGAAGCCGGGGTTAGCCACGGCGCGGCCTTTATTCAGAGCAAATTAAATCATTTACTACCTATGCCCAGAGGGCTGGATAAAGCCGATTTTTCCCAGCAATTTACCGCGCTTATTGTGCTGTTTGGTGCCAGTGGTTTAGGGGTAATTGGGGCGATGACAGAGGGGCTAAATGGCAACTATCAACTTTTGATAGTCAAATCGATGATGGATTTTGTAACGGCCATGATTTTCGCCATTACCCTAGGCCCGGGAGTGATGCTAATTGCCGTGGTGCAATTTGCGGTACAAGGCATTCTGTTTCTGTTAGCCAAACCAATCATGCCCTATATGGACGCAACGGCTTATGCCAATTTCTCCGCGATTGGCGGCATCATTATGTTGGCGGTCGGGCTACGTATTGCCAAAATCATGAACTTTGCCGTGGTTAATTTTTTACCTGCTTTGCTGCTGGTGGTGCCCTTTACCTATCTGTGGCAGTACTTCTTTCCTGAGTAGCTCCCATTAACCTAAAAAATAACGGCTGAATAGAGCCTGCAACCTGAAGTAGCAGAGACTGACCTTGTATCGGTTAAGTTTGTAAATGAGGAAAAAAATGTTATAAATGCGTGACATAAAATGAGACAAAGGATACTGTCATGACCCGAAAGTTAACATTTTCACTGCTTTTTCTTACCACTACCGCTTTACCGGTATTAGCAGACACTCATCAGCAAGGGTATTACGCTGGTTTAAGTTACAGCCAAGCACAGTTTGATGGCCGTCAAGACGGTGTAGAGCCCGTTGATAACGACTTCAACTTAGTCAATATCGGCTTCGGCTTTCAATTCTCGCCTTACCTAGCAATGGAAGCCCGTTATGGTGTCACCGTCAGTGGCAATCAACATAGCCCTTACGGCGACACTAAGTTGGACCGATTCTATAGCGCCTATGCTATCCCTTCTTATCCCATCAACGAGTACTTTACGGTTTATGCTTTATTAGGAGGCACTGCTGTTGAAGTAACAGGTCCCGGAAGAGAAGCAGAGTCCGACTTCAGCTACGGCGCCGGCTTGCGTATGGCATTTGCCAATAACAGCGAGTTTTTTCTTGAATACAGCGACCATGGCCAAACTCCCTATTCCGACATTTCGGCCGTCACTTTTGGCGTGAATTACCACTTTTAATACCAAGCCTGTGGCCTCCTTATTCCAAGCGAAATGTTAACGGTGGGTAACAGCTCACTTAGCTTTCTCTTAAGATGGATTAAAGTAAGAAGGTAGCCCGAACCGGTAAGGGACTTGGTGTGAAAAAAATTGCATGGTTATGGGGGCTTTGCTTGGTGAGCTTGAGCGCCCTTGCAGACCCTGATGCGCCTTCACAAAATAGCGGCCAAAAGCCACTTATCAGCCATTACGACATTAGTCTTGGCGAACAAGGGGTCAATAGCGGCTACCAAATTGGCCCTTATGTGGCATTGGAAGGCCGCATGGGGTTTGATGTGCCGCCGTCCAGGGTGGCCCCGGCCCCAGCCGCTGAACCCAACAGTTACTACAGCGTTTATTTCTTGCCGCAATACCCTATCAGCAGCCAGTTTACCGTTTACGGCCTGGTTGGCTGGAGCCATTTACAAGTCGACCAATACGTTCCTGCCGGCGCCAGGGCTAACGAAGATCTTGGCCTTGGCGGTGGCTTGCGTTTTTCCATGGGCCAAAGCTCCCACGTTTTTGTGGAGTACGGCCAAAAACCCGATAACCAAGGACGAAACGAGCAGTCTGTGAGCTTTGGCCTTAGCTACCATTTCTGATCAAAAGATGACTAAGCTCACATTTTTCATGTTCCAGACAGCTTCCTTAAGAAAAAATTAAGCTTTCTGGGTTCTTGGAATTTTATTATGCGCCCCGCACCTTTTGACGCTCACTGGCGTCTTCGTCCCTTATTGACGCTAAACCTTATCTCGTTTCTGCTTCTCGCTTCCTGGCTGTGGCCCGTTACCCGTGAACTTTGGAACGGTTTTGACGACCAGCTCTTTACCTTGCTGAACCATCCCCTAGAGAAATCACATTCCTGGGCCTTGATCTGGGCCTTGGGCAGCATCAGGCCAATGGATATTGCCGTTGGCGTTATCATGCTGTGCTTTATGGTCAAAAAAGACTGGGTCTTTAGCGGCCGCATGCTACGAAAAGGCCTGTTTGGCTTTTTGATTCTGCTGGCGGTGATGTTGGTGGGCCGTATTCTCTTTACCGACCTTTCCTATCATTTTGGCTGGGAACGAGCCAGCCCGTCGCTTATCGAAACCAATGCAGTGCGATTAACAGAGCTTTTCCCTGACTGGCAAAAAGTCGCACTTAAAGACAGCGCTGGCCACAGCTTCCCGGGCGACCATGCCTCGGTAGTGCTACTTTGGGCACTATTTTTAAGCTTCTTTGCCCGTGGCTGGAAGCTGGCGATGGTGTGGGTTCTGACCGGTATTTTTATGCTGCCAAGATTGGTAGCCGGTGCTCACTGGGGCTCTGATGATTTTGTTGGCGGGGTTTTTCTTAGCCTGATGTCCATTGCCTGGGGCTGTTACACGCCGTTTTTGGCACGCTCAGAAGCGGTACTGGAACGGTGGCTGGCGCCGGTGCTAAATCGCCTTGGTAAGCTGCCGCTGCTAAATCAAACACGCTTTTTTAACCCCAACCTGCCAGCTTAATTTAATGCGCCGTTGGTCCCTGAGCCGTTGCTGTGGTCAGGGGCCAATTGGTTAAGGCATTAAGCCACAAAATTTTGCCGTTAAAACGCACTTCGGTACTGTCGGGGCTTATCTCAATAACGCCGATATCTTCAAAGCTGTCCCCTTGATGCAACTTTTTGCCGTTAAAGATCACCCAGCGCTCACCGGGATCTGAGGCATAAAAATGGCCGGTATAACGAATTTGTGACGCCGCCGCTGGCACCGCCGGTCTGCTGCGCGTTTGCGCGGCGGGCTTGGCCGTATGACGGCGCGCATCGAAGAAAGGGTCATACCTTACCGAGGGGGTTCTGACTTTGATCATCGGCATGGTGCTATCAATACTGGGTTCGGGCGCCTTCGGCTCAAGGCGGCTTATCACCGGTACCTTGGCGGCAAAATAGCCATAAAGTAGATAAGAGCCACTGGCAAACAGCAATGCCAATACCATCAAGGCAGCACGGCGGCCCCAAAGTCCGGAATCACGGATAAAACCGCCTTCAATTTTCTCTGGTGCATCTTCTGGTTGGCGTCGGGCCAAGGCTTTTGCTAGTAAACTCATAACACCGGTCCCGGGGCTCCCAAGGCTCTATTAAGGCGAACTAAGGTATTTTCTCCGGCTAAGCCGTCTGCTTTCAAGCCATAACGGCGCTGAAAACTGCGAACACGCTCTTGCAGAGTGCTGTCGTAGCGGTTGGTATTTTCCGCTTTGTCTTTTAATACCTGGCTTAAGGCGCCATCCAGCCAGTCAACCAACGGCCCTTGGCTACCCGGCGTTAAGGCTTCATCAAAATGCGGTGGTGGCCGCCACAGCACCACGGCATTACCGCGAAAATGTAAATCCAGCCAATGGCTACTGACATTCACCTTACCGCCACTCAAGGCCAACTGATAATCTTGCCCGGCTTTAAGCAAAGTGGCAAAAAAACGTTCGCCGTTATCATCCAAAAGCTCTAACACCGCAGGCCGGCCTAGTGCCACCAACTCACGCCACGGCCCCTGTTGGTTCAGGCAGCTAAAGCCCAAACGCTCGGCCTGGGCACAAGGGTCACCTTCAGCATCCGGCATATTCCAGGCAGTAAACAAGGCGTCAAAGGCCGCCAACGACACGCGATCGCGGCTGCCAGGGGTCACTTTCGCCGCCACCGGCGCCGCTTTCGCTTTGGCTAGCGGTGCACTTGGCTGGCCATTAAGCCATGGATACGCCGCCATGGCGCCGGCACCGGCCAGCGCCACAAAGGCCCAGGGCCACCAACTGGGCAGACGGCGGGGCTTAGCAGCCTGTTCTTTACCCACCACTTCTCTGGCGGCCTGGTTCATGATGTTGGCGTCGACTTTTTGTTGCTGATTGCCATAAGCGCCCATCAGGGCTCTATCGCACAACAAGTTGATAAGTCTTGGAATACCGCCACTGTGTTGATGTAAACGCTTAATGGCCGCACCGGTAAAAAGCGGTTTTTCCCGGCCGGCGATGCGTAGCCGGTGCAGCACATATTGTGCGCAATCCTTTCGGCCCAGCGGCAGCAAGTGGTAACGGGCGGTAATACGCTGCGAGAGCTGGCGAAGTTCTTGGCGACGCAGCAAATAGTTCAGCTCTGGCTGGCCTATCAAAATAATTTTTAAAAGCTTTTGGGTGTCGGTTTCCAGGTTGGTCAACAGCCGCAATTGCTCTAATACTGACACTTGCAAGTGCTGGGCTTCATCGACCATCAACACCGTTTGCCGGCCGCGCTCAAAGTTCTCCAGCAAAAACTGGCGAATGGCATCGGTAAGCTGCTTTAAGGTCGGATTTTGTGGGTAGCTAATTTTTAGCTCATCACACAATGTTGCCAGCAGTTCGCTTTCCGTCAGCATCGGATTGAGCACAAAAGCCAGGTCAGTATCGTCTGGCAACTCCTTTAACAGCCGCCTTGAAACCGTGGTTTTGCCGGTTCCGACTTCACCGGTGAGCAGCACAAAACCACCGGTATCCCTCAGCCCAAACTTAAGGTGGGCCAAGGCTTCACGGTGCCTTTCACTCATGTAAAGAAAGTGTGGATTAGGGGCAATAGAAAATGGATTTTCCACTAACCCGAAAAAGGATTCGTACATAGCTCGGCAATTGCGCTGAAAACACCCTTATGGTTGCGCGCCCTGACCGCTTTGGCAAGGTATAATGCCGTAAGTTTCAGGAGGATTTGTGAACTGTTATTTGGTTGGCGGCGCGGTGCGCGATGAGCTTTTAGGTTTTGCGGTACAAGACCGTGATTGGGTGGTGGTTGGCGAAACAGCCGAGTCCATGAAAGCGCAGGGGTTTGAGCAGGTGGGCAAAGACTTCCCGGTTTTCTTGCACCCCAAAACCCACGAAGAGTATGCGCTGGCCCGCACCGAGCGTAAAAAAGGCAGCGGTTATACCGGTTTTGAAGTGCACGCCAGCCCGGACGTCACCTTGGAAGAAGACCTTATTCGCCGCGATCTCACCATTAACGCCATGGCCAAAGCCGAAGACGGCAGCTTGATTGACCCTTACGGTGGCAAGCATGATTTGGATAACCGTTTGCTGCGCCACGTGTCCGACGCTTTTAGTGAAGACCCACTGCGGGTGCTGCGCCTGGCCCGCTTTGCGGCGCGTTTTGCCCACCTGGGCTTTACCGTGGCACAGCCCACCCAGCAGCTACTGAAGGACATGGTTGCCTCCGGGGAATTAGCGGCGCTGACACCAGAGCGGGTGTGGAAGGAAATGGAAAAAGCGCTACGCAGTGACTCACCGCAGGTGTTTTTCGAGGTATTGCGCCGCTGCGGCGCCCTCAAGGCCTTATTCCCTGAAGTAGATAACCTTTTTGGCGTACCGGCCCCAGAAAAATGGCACCCCGAGGTGGATACCGGCATCCACACCCTGCTGGTGCTGGCGCAAAGCGCCAAACTGAGTCGCGATATAGATGTGCGTTTCGCGGCCCTTTGCCATGACTTTGGCAAGGCCCTCACCCCCAAAGCAAAATGGCCAAAGCACCATGGCCACGGCCAAAGTGGCTTGGCGGTTATTAGCGCCTTTTGCCAGCGGCTTCGGGTACCCAATGACTGTCGCGATCTCGCGCTGTTGGTGTCAGACTTGCACTGCCAGGTACATACCGCTTTTGAATTACGGGCCAGCACCCTTATCAAGCTTTTTGACAAACTGGATGCCTGGCGCAAACCCGAACGGGTCGAAAAGCTGGCACTGGCTTGTATCGCCGATATGAAAGGTCGAACCGGTTTTGAGAACCACGACTACCCGCAGGCCGACTGGTTGCAGCGCTGCTTTGCCGCTGCGCGCAATGTCGATGTAAAAGCCATTGTGGCAAGCGGCGTTAAAGGCGCGGCGGTTGGTGAGGCGGTCAGAGCTGAACGTATTGCCAAGGTGCAGGCGTTAAAAGATGCCAGCGCTGCCTCTTAATCGGCGTGTTCGTCAAAGGGAACAGGCCACAGTGGCTGGTCTTTATCAAAGGCTTGCCACAGCTCGCTGTAACTTTGGTTGCTGCCTGGCAATATTTCGTTGGGCACCAGTTCTGCCAGCGGCCACAGCACAAAGGCCAGTTTTAAAATGTCGGGCCTTGGCATCACCACCGGGCTATTACTGACCCGCTCGCCGTAGGTCAGCAGGTCAATATCCAGGGTGCGGGGCGCATATTTCTTGGCATTAACCGGGCGGCCATGGGCATATTCCACCTCTTTTATCCAAGCCAGCACCTCTTCAATGGGCCAGTCGGTCCAGGCTTTAACCGCCATATTTAAAAAGTTGGTGCCGTTAAAGCCAACGGGTTCGGCTTCAAACACCGGCGAGCACTCAAGCCGGCCAAAGGCCTGGCGAAGCGCCGCAAGCCCTAACCGCAAATGCTGGCGCGGCGTGACATTAGAGCCAAGGCTAAACAGCATCGGGGTCATGCGCTGCGCTCAATAATCAAACCAACATTGCGGGCATTGGCTACCGCACCAGGTTTGGACAGTTTCATTTTCAGCCAGCTCACCGCAAAGTCACTCAACAATTTCTCGGCAATACGCTCAGCTAATGTTTCGATTAACTCAAACTGGTGTGTTTCGGTAAATTGGGTAATAAAAGCACTGATTTTCCCGTAACATAGGGCCTGATCGTAATCATCGCCCT
This sequence comes from Gallaecimonas mangrovi, assembly GCF_003367375.1. Classification (GTDB taxonomy): domain Bacteria; phylum Pseudomonadota; class Gammaproteobacteria; order Enterobacterales; family Gallaecimonadaceae; genus Gallaecimonas; species Gallaecimonas mangrovi. The sequence continues at coordinate 852,342 of NZ_CP031416.1, read as the reverse complement.
TGGCTGCCGCCTTAATGTCGGTTGCCAGTTCAAGGTCAAAGACCAGTTTACGTTTTTGCGTCTTTTCCCAGTCGAAAATACCAATGACGGTATAAACTTCCAGGCCTTCAATAAAAATACGATCGGTCACAGGTCGGTTCTCGTTTTAAGGCAAGCCCTGATAAGCTCCGGGCCTGCTTGTGTGACAACGGCAGCCGAGTTTACCTTATCGACTAAACGGAAAAAACAAGCCCTATCATGATAGCCACTGCCGTACTGATGACCCTAGTCGCCTACCTGATGGGTTCGGTCTCCAGTGCTGTGATCATCTGCCACCTGTTTCGCTTGCCCGATCCGCGTCGGAACGGCTCAGGTAATCCAGGCGCCACCAATGTGCTGCGCCTGGGCGGCAAGCTGCCTGCCATATTGGTGCTGATAGGTGATGTGCTTAAAGGCATTATTCCGGTGTGGGGCTCGTATTTTCTGCATATCGACGCCATTTGGCTGGGCATCATTGCCATCGCCGCCTGCCTTGGCCACATCTTTCCCATCTTCTTTCATTTCCGGGGTGGCAAAGGCGTTGCAACCGCCTTTGGCGCCATGCTGCCGATTGGTCTTAGCCTGGCAGGCATGCAAATTCTAACCTGGCTGCTGCTGGTGGTGATCACCCGGCTTTCCTCACTGGCCGCCGTGCTAACAGCAATGCTGTCACCGCTTTTCACCTGGTTTATTAAACCGGCCTACGTGATCCCGGTAGCAATGCTGTCGCTGCTTATCATCATTCGCCATAAAGACAACTTGCGAAGGCTGTGGAACGGCACCGAGCCGAAGATGAAATTTCGGCGCAGCAAAAAATAGCGACAAAAAAGGCGGCCCTGGCCGCCTTTTTTAATCGTCAATCGCCGCCAGGCTTTCCAGCGACCAGCGCGGCTGCGCTTTTACCCCCAGCTCTCGGGAGCCCTCTTTTGCTAAACGCAGGGCACCGGCCAAGGCAATCATGGCGCCGTTATCGGTACAGAACTCAGGGCGGGCGTAAAACACCTCCCCTTTTTGTGCGGCCATCAGTTTTTCAAGGGCCGCACGTAACCTTTTATTGGCGCTTACGCCGCCGGCGATCACAATGCGTTTGTAGCCGGTTTCCTTCAGCGCCCGGCGGCATTTAATCACCAAGGTATCCACTACCGCTTCTTCAAAGGCGCGGGCAATATCGGCCTGGGTTTGGGCATCGTCGCCTTCGCTACGAATCACATTGGCCGCCGCGGTTTTCAGGCCAGAGAAGCTAAAGTCCAGGCCCGGCCGGTCGGTCATGGGCCGTGGGAAGGTAAAACGTTCGGGGTTACCGCTTTCGGCCATGGCCGACAAACGCGGGCCACCGGGGTAATCAAGGCCTAACAGCTTGGCGGTTTTATCAAAAGCTTCGCCAGCGGCATCATCAATAGACTCGCCCAGAATGCGGTATTTACCAATGGCTTCTACTGCCACCAGCTGGGTATGGCCGCCGGAAACCAGCAGGGCAATAAAAGGAAAGGTTGGCGGATTGGCTTCCAGCATTGGCGCCAGCAAGTGCCCTTCCATGTGATGCACCGCCACCGCTGGCACATTCCAGCCGTAAGCCAGGCTTTTGCCAATGGTGGCACCCACCAATAAGGCGCCCACCAGGCCTGGGCCCGCGGTGTAGGCCACGCCGTCAAGGTCTTGGCCGCTCAAGCCCACTTCGGCTAAGGCTTCTTTTATTAACGGCAAGGTTTTTCGTACGTGGTCGCGAGACGCCAGCTCTGGCACCACACCACCGTAATCGGCGTGCAACTTCACCTGGCTATAAAGCCGGTGTGCCAGCAAACCTTGCTCGGTGTCATATATGGCAATGCCGGTTTCGTCACAGGAGGTTTCGATACCTAAAACGCGCATGGGGAGCCTCTTAACCACAGGGGCCGCTATCTTACCGAGAGCCGGTGCGCATCTCCAGCTTTTAGGGTGTGATATCGGCTTTACAAGGGGTACTGGCTACGTTAGAATTCCGCACCATTTTTAGTCATATGTGGTCATTTTGTAGACCACCTAACCGAATAACCCCTGAGGTGATGGTACATGCCGGTAATTAAAGTACGTGAGAACGAACCTTTTGACGTAGCCCTGCGTCGCTTCAAGCGCTCCTGTGAAAAGGCGGGTGTGCTGGCTGAGTGCCGTAAGCGCGAATACTACGAGAAGCCTACTACTGAGCGTAAACGCAAAAAAGCTGCGGCTGTTAAGCGTCACGCCAAGAAGCTGGCTCGTGAAAACGCCCGTCGCGTTCGTCTGTACTAATACCTTTTTGCATCCGGAGCCGTTATGAGTCTCAGAGAGCAACTCACCGACGCGCAAAAAGATGCCATGCGTGCCAAGGACAAACCGCGCCTTGGCACGTTGCGCCTCGCACTTGCCGCCATTAAACAGGTGGAAGTTGATGAGCGCCGCGAACTGTCTGACGACGATATTATTGCCATCATCACCAAGATGATTAAGCAACGTCGTGATTCTATCTCCCAGTATGAAGCTGCAGGCCGCCAAGAACTGGCCGATGCCGAAGCCGGTGAGATAGTGGTTTTGCAGGATTTTCTGCCCAAGCAGCTAAGCAGTGACGAAGTGGCGGCGTTAATAGCGCAAGCCATTAGCGAAACCGGCGCTGCATCCCCTGCGGATATGGGCAAGGTCATGGGCTGGCTCAAGCCTAAACTGCAAGGCCGTGCTGAGATGGGGCCCATCAGCGGCCAGGTCAAGGCTAAATTAAGCGCCTGACATTTCTGATCCGGGTGATAGGATATCCTTTCACCCGATCCTTATTTATCGTGCTGACTGGAGCATCATGGCTGGAACCATTCCCCGTGATTTCATCGACGATCTGTTGGCAAGAACCGACATCGTTGAGCTGGTCAACAGCCGCGTAAAGCTAAAAAAAACAGGCAAAAATTACAGCGCCTGCTGCCCTTTCCACAGTGAAAAAACCCCGTCCTTTTCGGTAAGCCCGCAAAAGCAGTTCTATTACTGTTTTGGCTGCGGTGCCAAGGGCGATGCCATTAAGTTTGTGGAAGAGTTTGACCGGGTCGGCTTTGCCGAAGCGGTTGAAGAACTGGCCGCCATGCACGGCATGGAAGTGCCGCGGGAGCAGGGGCCACAGCGCAATGCTCAAGCGCAAGAGCGCCGCGAAGACACCTACGCGCTGATGCAAGACATTCAGCGCTACTATTACCAGAATTTAAAAAGCCACCCAGGCGCCGTTGACTACCTTAAAGGCCGCGGCCTGACCGGCGACATCGTCAAACAGTTTGGCATTGGTTTTGTGCCTGACGAGTGGGACAGCGTACTCAAGCAATTTGGCAACAGTTTTGAACGCCAGCAGTTGCTGATGGACACCGGCATGCTGGTGCAAAACGATAAAGGCCGTCGCTACGACCGCTTTCGCGACCGCATTATGTTTCCCATTCGCGACCGCCGCGGCCGCACCATTGCCTTTGGTGGCCGGGTTCTCGGCGACGGTACCCCTAAGTACCTAAACTCGCCGGAAACCCGTATTTACCATAAAGGCTCAGAGCTTTACGGCCTTTATGAAGCGCGCCAGGCCAACCGCGATTTAGCGCGGTTAGTGGTGGTGGAAGGTTATATGGACGTGGTGGCGCTGTACCAGGCAGGCATTACCTATGCAGTAGCCAGCCTCGGCACGTCAACCACCAGCGACCAGTTGGAATTGCTGTTTCGCTCTACGCCAGAAGTCATTTGCTGTTACGACGGTGACCGCGCTGGCCGGGAAGCAGCCTGGCGGGCCATGGAAAATGCCTTGCCCTTACTGCGTGACGGCCGCACCTTAAAATTTATCTTCCTCGCCGACGGTGAAGACCCCGACTCGATGGTGCGAAAAGAAGGTAAAGACGCCTTTGAAGCCCAGCTGGCCAAGGCGCAGCCCTTGTCACAGTTTTTGTTTCAAGAGCTGGAAAAAAGCATTGATATGGCCAGCCCCGACAGCCGTTCCAGGCTGGCCGAAAAGGCGGTGCCGCTGCTAGAGCGCCTGCCCGACTCGGTATACCGGGTCATGCTGCGCGAACAGCTGGCCAAGCGCTTGGGCGTTGCCGAAGAGCAACTGGAACGTTTTGTTGCCAAAGCCCCGGCAAATGCCCAAGCAGCGGCAACAAAACAGAAAAAAGGAAATGCTGGCCGGCCACCGCTAATGCGACTAACCATCGCTATACTGGTGCAACACCCGGCGCTGGCAACCGAATTACCTGAAATGGATTTTCGTGAATTACGTCTGCCTGGGGCAGAGGTAATGGACGAAGTGGTGCGGGCAATACGTAATGGCAGTGTGCCGACAACAGGCCAATTACTGCGCAGGCTTGAAAATAGCCAAAATGCCCCCATCTATAACAAGCTGGCAGAACTTGACCTTTCTGCTGTTGAAGACAATCTGGCCCCGGAATTATTTGGCGCCTTTGAGCGCCTATTAAACGAATCATTAGAGATTCGATACCAAGAGCTTGTTGCCAAACAAGATAGGAAACAGGCTACAGAAGAAGAAATTCAAGAACTTATGGCGTTGATCTCTGCCAAGGCAGGGACTGACTGACATTCATGCTGTGCTAGCAGTGAAGGCGGTGAATCGTTATACTGTCATATTCACTTTTTGGCACGGCAATTTAACCTGAGCGGATGATGTCTATGGATCCAACCCCACAGTCGCAGCTTAAACTTCTGGTCGCTAAAGGTAAAGAACAGGGCTACCTGACTTACGCCGAGGTGAACGACCATCTGCCGGACGACATTGTCGATTCCGATCAGATAGAAGACATCATTCAGATGATCAATGACATGGGTATCCAGGTGTTCGAAAACGCACCTGACGCCGATACCCTGATGATGTCTGAAGACTCTACCGACGAAGACGCTGTCGAAGCCGCAGCACAGGCACTGGCCACCGTTGAGAGTGAGCTGGGCCGCACCACCGATCCGGTGCGCATGTACATGCGCGAAATGGGTACCGTAGAACTGCTGACCCGTGAAGGCGAAATCGACATCGCCAAGCGTATCGAAGACGGTATCAACCAGGTTCAAAGCTCCGTCGCCGAATACCCTGAAGCCATCACCTACCTGCTCGACCAATACGACAAGGTAGAAGCTGGCGAAGCACGCCTTTCCGACATTATTGCCGGCTTTATCGATCCTAATGCTGTTGAAGACGCGGCCCCAACCGCCACTCACGTTGGTTCCGAACTGACGCAAGCGCAGCAGAACGAAGAAGAAGACGACGATGATGACGAAGAAGAGGAAGAAGAAGACAACAGCCTTGACCCAGAACTAGCGCGTGAAAAGTTTGCCGAGCTGCGTACCCAATACGAAGCCGCGCGCACCGTTATCAAGGCCAAAGGCCGTGCCTCTGACGAAGCCCGCGAAGAAGTACTGAAGCTGGCCGAGATCTTCAAAGAGTTCCGCCTGGTACCCAAGCAGTTTGACCGCTTGGTTGCGGAAATGCGCGACATGATGGACCGCGTTCGTACCCAAGAACGGCTGCTGATGAAAATGGCCGTTGACGACGCCAAGATGCCCCGTAAGGTCTTTATCAAAACCTTCCCTGGCAACGAGTCCAACATGGGTTGGCTGGACGGCCACCTGGAAGCGGGTAAAGGCTATTCCGAGGTCATGAAAGGCCTGGAAGAAGACCTGCGCCGCTGCGTGCAAAAGCTGCAGCAAGTTGAACAGGAAACCGGCCTGACCATTGAGTCCATCAAGGACATCAACCGCCGCATGAGCATTGGCGAAGCCAAAGCCCGTCGTGCCAAAAAAGAAATGGTCGAAGCCAACTTGCGTCTGGTTATTTCTATCGCCAAGAAATACACCAACCGCGGCCTGCAGTTCCTAGACTTGATCCAGGAAGGTAACATCGGCCTGATGAAGGCGGTGGACAAGTTCGAATATCGTCGTGGCTACAAGTTCTCAACCTATGCTACTTGGTGGATCCGTCAGGCCATTACCCGCTCCATTGCGGACCAGGCCCGTACCATCCGTATCCCGGTACACATGATTGAGACCATCAACAAGCTCAACCGTATTTCCCGGCAAATGCTGCAGGAAATGGGCCGTGAACCGACCCCGGAAGAGCTGGCCATTCGCATGGTGATGCCGGAAGACAAAATTCGCAAAGTGCTGAAGATCGCCAAAGAGCCGATCTCCATGGAAACCCCTATCGGTGACGATGAAGATTCGCATCTGGGGGATTTCATCGAGGATAACACCCTCGAGCTGCCTGCGGACGCGGCAACCAGCGAAAGCCTCAAGTTTGCCACCCAGGAAGTGCTGTCCAGCCTCACCCCGCGTGAAGCCAAGGTGCTGCGTATGCGCTTCGGTATCGACATGAATACCGACCACACCCTGGAAGAAGTAGGCAAACAGTTTGACGTTACCCGTGAGCGTATTCGTCAGATTGAGGCCAAAGCCCTGCGTAAGCTGCGCCACCCTTCTCGCTCCGAGATTTTGCGCAGCTTCCTGGATGAATAAGCTAAGCCTTCGCGCTTACCAAAAACGGCACCCTTGGGTGCCGTTTTTTTATGGCGGGTAAAACACCGCTAACCACACCGTGGGTTCATCGGGGCTGGTCCAGTTAACCCGGTGCTTGCAACCCGGTGGCAGGTCAATATGTTGCCCTGGCCCCAGCTTTACTGCCGCGCCGTCTTCAAAGCCCAGCTCAGCCTCGCCTTTTACCAGCAGCACCCACTCACCTTCGCTTTGCTGATACCAAAAACCCGACGGCGAGCTTTGGCCGTGGGAGACAATGCGCTCAATGCGCAGGCCCGGGCGGCTTAGCAGAGTGTCAAACACCTCACTGTCAAAGGCGTCTGGCAACGGTTTAAAGAGATTGGCACTGTTCATGCCAACAGTATGGCCATTAATACCGGGGTTGCCAGGCTTAACAAAAAGCCCGAAACAATGGCTACCGGCACCGCACTGGCACCGCCACTTTTTTGAATGGCCGGCAAGGAGAAGTCCATGGCGGTGGCTCCGGCATAACCAATGGCCAGCGGCATGGCTCTTTGCATCAGGGTAGGAATAAGCGCCAGGGCTACCAGCTCACGGAACAGGTCGATAAAAAAGCTGGTGGCGCCCCACAACGGCCCCAGGGCATCGGTAACCAAAATGCCCGACAGGCTATACCAGCCAAAACCACTGACAATACCCATGCCGTGGCGTATCGGCAGCCCCAGCCAGGGCGCCAGTAAGGCACCGGCCAGCAAGGTGGTCACAAACACCGTTAGTGCTATCAGCAGCCCCAAGCGGTTTAAAAAAAGCTGGCGCAGGGTCATACCCGCCGAGCGCAGCTGCACACCAATCAGCAGCAACAGCACCACCAGCGCCGTTTCTGACAAGAGGTGCGCATTGATGTTAACCAGCAAACCCACCAGGGTGCCGGCGGCAACGGTGCCAATTAGAATGCCGGTATCTTTAAACACACTGGCCCAGGCAACGCGCTGGCGCTCACCCCGGCGGCCATTGGCATGGTAAAGCCTGGAAAGCCCCCACAGGCCAATGCCGTTGGCAAGGGTGATGGCGGCAAACACCACCGCCGTGGTGCCAGCCATTTTCACCAAGGCCGCGGCCAGGTTGTTTATCTCGGCCAGCCCCATACCCATAAAAAACAAAATCAGGTACACCAAATAGCTGACCGCCCGGTTTACCCAGGCCATCAAGGCACTGTTTAAAGTCGGAACGCTATAGCCCAGCAACAGCGGCACTAAGATCACAAGCAAGGAGGCAAACATCGAGGGGTTCTGCGGCCAGAGGAAAAGCCGCAGATTAGCATTTTTTTACATCGCCAGCATTGCCCGCTGCGCCGCCCGGCGACGGGTTTTGAACTTGTCCCACAGCTTCTCGTGAAAGAAATAGGCCACGGTGTTACAAGCCGGCTCTATTAGTGCCATCACACCGCCCACCACCAACGAACCTGTCATCAGGTAGGCCACCGTAAAGGCAACCGCCATATGCACCAAGGCAAAAGTGAATGTTTTCAACATGGTCGTTTTCCTCTCAAAAGCGATTACCCTACAAATGGTAATGATTCTCAGCCAAACCGCTAACGAGGAAAATCGAACACCACGTTCGCCGTGTTCAAAACTTCGCCAACCCCTTCAATACCTTGGCTTTTAGCGGTTAGCAGGTGGTGACAAGCCGCAACCAACCCCTTATACTCCCCAGCCACGGCCCCTTAGCTCAGTTGGTTAGAGCACACGACTCATAATCGTTAGGTCCCCAGTTCAAGTCTGGGAGGGGCCACCAAATCTTTAACAAAAAAGCCTGTTAATACAGGCTTTTTTGCTTTCTGGCCTTCACTAAAATCCTTACTGCTAATCCCTGCCAGCCAGGCACCTTGGCCTCGTTTTAGCGCCGCCAACGGCGGCCTATCTGCTTAATTCTCATACTTTTTGCTAATGGTGCTTACCGCACTTGGGCACCCATTATCGTTTTTGCAGCAAAAACGCTTTCGCATTTTCTCCACCTATGTGATGGCAAATAAAAAACAGGAAAAAGGAGAATGGAAGACATGAGCACTGAGCAAACACGCTTTTCAAATCCGGCCCCCCTGGGTCTTGCCAGCTTTGCGCTAACAACCTGGTTGCTGAGCATGGTAAACGCCGGTTGGTTTGGCGAAAACAGCATGAATTTGGTGATGGCGGTGGCCATGGCCTACGGCGGCACCGCCCAAATTATCGCCGGCATTATGGAACTGCCGCGTGGTAATACCTTTGGCGCCACCGCCTTTATCAGTTACGGCGCTTTTTGGTGGTCCTTTGTATTATTCGTGGTATTCCTGCCCGGCAAAGTACCGGCCAGTTTCGTGGGCTGGTACCTGTGTTTGTGGGGAGTGTTTACCTTTTATATGTGGCTCGGCACCTTCCGCTCGCCACGGGCATTGCGGCTGGTATTTTTAGCACTTTGGATAACCTTCCTGCTGCTGGCGCTGGGCGAGTGGACAGCCATTGCCATGCTGCACGAATTAGGCGGTTACATGGGCCTGGTTACCGCACTGCTGGCCTTTTACCTGTCGGCCGCTGAAATTATTAACGACAACCAGCAAAGAACGGTGCTGCCCACCGGCGCCTAAGGCCGGCATTACCTTACCCTTTAAGAGCCAGCCGCCTTGCCGCCGCTGGCTCTTTTTGTAACTGGCCAAACACCTTGCTTGGCTTTGTGCCCTCCCCCGCTGCTTGCTTTATACAGGTTGACTTTGCATGGCAAATACCATTTTATTGCAAACAAGGATGCTCTAAGGGATTGAAGCCAGCTCAGGATGAGAACGGGACATGGGAACCAGACCCAAGGGCGGTAGCGTCAGTTTTGGTTACTGATTTAGTTTAGTTATATCGCTGATAATTAAGACTTTAACCTGTAATCCTTTATCGGCTGATTGTTCCTTTATGTGCCGGTTCGCGCACCGACGGGCGCTTTTGTTTGCAGGGGGCGCCCTGCACACGCCCTACTTTGTTTACGCACAAAGTAGGCAAAAGCACAGCCCATGTTTACTCAGACCATCCTTGGTCATCGCCCTAACGGGTAATCGTCGCAAGCGCCGATATTCAAATTTGCTCCTGGCAAATTTGTCGCGATGTCCTCGCTTCCAGTCGCTTGCCGCTGACCGCTACACACGCGTTCCCGACGCGTCTTCCGCTCTTTCGGCATCCATGCCTCAAGCCAGCTCCCACTCCTTCACGCGAGGCGCTGCACTTAACGGGCAATAAAAGCGGTGTTGGCCGAGGGTTTTGATTCGATCTTGTATCACGGTATCCATTACGTCTATTTGTGCGGTTTGCCCTGCGTGAGCAGTAATAACCCGCTGAATATCACTCGTCCGATGTAATGACAACGAGCACGCTGCATAAAAATGATACCGCTCGGTTTCATCGAGGCAAAGAAAATGTATGAGTAGAGAATAAATAGGAATATCAGTTGGTTAGCATAATAAATGACAACTAATCTGATGAGTAAAAGCGAGCATACTCGCTAGTAAAACTGTTATAAATTTTCGGAAATATCGGTGCAGCTTGAAATAATTTCCGATTCGAATTAGGATTCAAGGATTGCCTAGCGATTATGGGGATAACCCCATCGGGATGTGAGTCACATTCTGCCTTGATTTTTTAGCTTTCTGGCGTTACTTCCTAAATCGGAAGACGCTAGTCAGCGTCTTCCGATTTAGGAAGTAACGCATGCTCTAAGTAGGCAATAAATTAATGTTCAATGAAATTAAAACAAAAAATTTGATCCATAAGAGGGTCGAGGCTCTTAAGCGGGCCATTATCAATTCTCGTGTATATCTTCCTCCTGATATTTCAAAATTTATATTTCTATGCGGAGCAAACAAGAGCCAAATAGAAATATCTGAGCGCAGAAAAGCGCTTATAGAATTCTCCAAGATTCATTTGCCACATACACATTTTTTTCTGGCTGAAAAAATGTTTTCCACTCTTCAGGATGAAGGTCACAAAGGCAACATCCTTGATGTCGAAAGTTTAATTTCTGATTTCTCTGATTTTATTCTAATAATTTTAGAAAGTCCTAGCGCTTTCGCTGAGCTTGGTGCTTTTTCCCATGAAAAGCTAAGAAGAAAGCTGGTGGTAATTAACAACTTAGAATTTAAGACGGAAAATTCCTTTATAAATCTCGGGCCAATAAAAGCCATTGAAGAAGCTGCTGGAACGGATCGAATTGTCTACTACAAAATGAGTGCAGATGGGATTAAGATCCGAGACGCCATAGGTGATACATTCCATCAGATTTATGAATTGTTCAAAGAGCCTATTAAATCGACAGGAACATCGGTTGATCTTGATGTATTAAATCCGGCAAAAAAATTTGACAAAAGATCAGCAATGTTTATTCATGATTTAATATATCTATCAGGTCCAATATTGCACAGAGAACTCATACAACTATTAAAGCTGTTGTTTGGAGATGACAATTATAATAAGGCCGCTCATCTATTGGCCATATTATCCTCATTCGAATCTATCGAAAGAAACCAAAAAGGCTTGTATAGAAGCAAGCTAAACAAAACGTATTACGACTTTAGATTTGACACTTCCAAATATATATCAACGTTTAGAAACTACACATTGAAGGGGTACCCGGAGAGGCTATATGCATATTAAAAAAGCTATAGCAAATGACCTGTCAATACCGGATGGATTGATTGACGAAGCAATAAGCGTAGCTAGGGCCCATGTGAAAATATTTCATATACAGAAAAGGTCTGGCGGGTCGAGAGAGATTTGTCATCCTTCAAAAAAGCTGAAGACGTTACAGTATTGGCTTATTCATAGTGTTTTTAGCCAGATGCAAGTTCATGATGCGTCGATGGCTTACCGTGATGGAGTATCGATTCTGCATAATGCGGAGAAGCATAGATCGAATAGATTTTTCCTGAAGATGGATTTGGAAAATTTTTTCCACAGTATTTCATTTGAAGATTTTATTCCCATTTTGAGGTCGTGGCATAGAAAGAGTAATCCAAAATGGATCTTGGACGCCGAATGTGAAGATATGATTCGGCGTATTTGTTTTTACAAAAATGATCGACTTGCTATTGGCTACCCGAGCTCGCCAATAATTAGTAACATTGTTATGAATGAATTTGATTCAAAAGTATCCACTCTTATTTCTGATAGAAAATATGGAAAAGTGATTTATACGAGATATGCAGATGATTTGGTGCTCTCTACGGACAAAAAGGGAGCATGCTCAGAGATTATTAAAGAAATCATTAATCTAATTCAAGGCACTTCGTCTCCGAACATTAGTGTAAATCACTCAAAAACAAAACTTGGAAGCAGTACTGGCGGATCAGCTTCAGTTACGGGCCTAAAAATATGCTCAGGTGGGCATATCACAATCCATAGAAAGCAAAAAGATCATATTAGGCTGCTGTTAAGTTTGTATAGAAAAGGTAAGCTTGAACAGGAGGAAGAAAATTCGCTCCTTGGTCATTTGAGCTATTGTCATTATGTGGCTCCAGATTTCTATACCAAATTATCCAAGAAATATTTTAAAGAAATTTATGATTTGCGTTCAAAAGATTTATAACAAATCAAAGCACTCGGACGCACTAAAGTACGCCGCTGTTTAAAACGTTAGTGCTCAATATGAAACTGCTACTCAAGTGGAAAATTTGGAGAATTGAATTCGCTCTCAAGAATCTTGTGAGAGCAGAGGGGTTCAAACCGATGGTTTGGTCTTTTGGTGCGTATTATATTGATCCGAAATACCTCGTATTTGTTGTGGGTGTTCCAACCGATGCCGCTAAAGAAACGTTAAAGTCCACTAGCACTTTTACTGCATCAATGAAAGAGTTGCTTGAAACTTTCAACTGGCCAATACAAGCAAGGGCAGAAGTGGTTTTTGATGTTGAGTCACAAGAAACAGTAGATAGAGAAAATAATGGTAACTGGTGGTATCACTACAAATAGCACTAACAAGTGACTGTGGCGTCCTGTCAATTAATTAAGCCTCTTTTTCGGTCCATTTCTCGCCGTTTTTGACCATGGTATTGAGGATGACGATGAGCTTTCTCATACAGGCAATAAGCGCGACGTTGGGAAGCTTTCAGGTGGCGTTAGTAACGGCTAAATACCAGGTTGCACTGGATGGCTAACATCATTGCCATAAACATCACGGTACAACAACTGCAATACTCCCGAGAAATCAGAACTATAACGAAGCTACCCGTTTTCCGCCCGTTAAGTGCAGCGCCTTGCTGTAGGGAGTGGGAGCTGACTTGAGGCATGGATGTCGAAAGAGTGGAAGACGCGTGTGGAGCGGTCAGCGGTAAACGACTGGAAGCAAGGACATCGCGCAACGTGGGCCTTGCTTTTGGTTACTTTTGGCAAAACAAAAGTGACTCGGCTGCCGGGCCGAAACCCGGCAAGTAAAAGCGCTTGCAGGGCGCCCCCTGCGAATAATGATTGGATGGGTGTCCTTTTTATTTTTATGCACGTTAAGAGATATGAGCAATTACATAAGAATTGAACGAATCCCGTATGAAGAACCTTACCATGTGCAGCTAGTATGGAATGCATCCAATGGCAGTGTTTCAACATGCTTCGAATATTATGACAATGCTGACTCATTGAAAGAAATTGCTGGTAGGCTAGAAAACTTTCCTTGGCACAGCAGTGATGTTTTCTTATATGAAATTGGCTCTGAAAAACCCGAAGATAATTTTGCATACTATTTCAGGCTGAGAGCTTTCACTACTGATTCGCGTGGTAACTCGGCACTTCAAATTCGATTTAACAACAACAGAGCTTTACCATACCGAGAAGTAGTCGAATTCTGTATCCAGACAGAACCAGCGGCCATAAATAGGCTCGGTAAGCTCTTTCGAGAGTTTACAAATCTGAATCAAGAGTACATGGCTTGGTCTGATACTGACTCATTTATAGGTGACAAATACGAATATACATAAAAAAGCCAAGCACAATCGCCCATGCAAAAAACGCATGGGCTGGACCTCACTGACGCTCGGCCTGTGTTGGCGGCGTTATATTTCTTAAGGAAGACATGGAAGAAGAAATAGCTTACATCATTGATGAAGAGATAAAGAAGTTAACTTATCTTTCAGAAATAGATCTACAGTGTTTTCTAGCTCACCGTATCAAACCTAGGCGAGTAATGCTAAGCACAAAAAATGATGGCAGTGATTGGGTAGAATGTTATCTAGTTACAGATCACAATGGCGTTAATGATTCACCTTTTCGGATAGGCTACGATCCATCATATAAGCAATTCATTCGAGAGGTGCTTATAGAAAATGATGTCTCATTATATTTAGGTCGCTACCCAGATTTAGAAAGCGCACTAGATGATTTTGCATAAACAAACACGCGGGACACCGACCTTAATATCCCAGAAAATAAAGAACACTAACAAAGCCACCTGCTCTCTCGCCCGTTAAGTGCAGCGCCTTGCTGTAGGGAGTGGGAGCTGACTTGACGTATGGATGCCGAAAGAGCGGAAGACGCGTCGGGAACGCGTGTGGAGCGGTCAGCGGTAAACGACTGGAAGCAAGGACATCGCGCAACGTGGGCCAGGCTTTTGCCTACTTTTGGCCTCAAAAGTAGGGCGCATGCAGGGCGCCCCCTGCGAATAAAAAGCCAGTTTTGATCTAATAGCTAACAAAGCCCTAATCACACGGGACACACCTCAATATCCAAAAGAATCAACATTCTAACGAAGCCACCCGTTTTCCGCCCGTTAAGTGCAGCGCTTTGCTGTAGGGAGTGGGAGCTGACTTGAGGCATGGATGCCGAAAGAGTGGAAGACGCGTCGGGAACGCGTGTGGAGCGGTCAGCGGTAAACGACTGGAAGCAAGGACACCGCGGAACATGGGCCAGGCTTTTGCCTACTTTTGGCCTCAAAAGTAGGGCGCATGCAGGGCGCCCCTGCAACAAATTAACCTTCCGAAATCCCCCTAACCCCTAGAGTGAAGCCATCACCAAAAAACGAGACCAGCCATGCCGCGCCAATGGGTTAATGCCGCTATAAAAAAAATCGAAGCTGACTTTCAACGCAGTGCCGACACTCACCTGTTAAAGCTCGATATTCCGGCCTTCCCGCATATTCAGCTGTACCTCAAAGACGAGTCCAGCCACCCTACCGGCAGCTTGAAGCACCGCTTGGCGCGGTCGTTGTTTTTGTACGGGCTTTGTAATGGCTGGATAACCGAAGGCAAAACCATTATTGAGGCCTCCAGCGGCTCCACGGCGGTGTCGGAAGCCTACTTTGCCAGGTTGTTGGGGCTGCCCTTTATTGCGGTGATCCCCAAAAGCACCTCGGCAGAGAAGATTGCCAAAATCAGCTTTTATGGTGGCCGCTGCCATTTGGTGGACGACCCCAGCCAAATTGACGCCGAATCGCACCGGTTGGCGTTAGAGACCGGTGGCCACTTTGTTGACCAGTTCACCTACGCCGAGCGAGCCACCGACTGGCGCGGCAATAACAACATTGCCGAAACCCTGTTTGAGCAGATGCGCCACGAGCCTTACCCCGAACCGACCTGGCTGGTGATGAGCGCCGGTACCGGCGGCACCTCGGCAACCCTTGGCCGCCATATTCGCTACGCTGGCATGAACACCCAGCTTTGTGTGGTAGATCCGGAGCAGTCAGCCTTTTTTGACTACTACCACAGCCGCGACAGCAGCATTCGCACCAAAGGTGCCTGCGTTGAAGGCATCGGCCGGCCAAGGCCGGAGCTGAGTTTTCTGCCCGATGTGATTGATGAAATGCTGCAAGTGCCCGACAACGCCACCTTCGCCGCCATGCTGCTCCTTGAAGAACTCTTGGGCCGAAAGGTCGGCGGCAGCACCGGCACCAACTTCTATGGCGCACTTTTAAAAGTCAGCGCCATGGCCAAAGCCGGGCAACAAGGCTCGGTAGCCACACTGATTTGCGACCAGGGCGAGCGCTACCTTAACACCTATTACAACCCCGACTGGCGCAGCGCCAAAGGCATCGACACCGCACACTGGCTACCCAAACTGCGCCAGTTCTGGCACCAAGGCGGCGACCTCTAACAAAACACCCGGCAACGCCGGGTGTTTTTAAATCAACTTCGACACCTAATAAAGATCCATACAAAGCAAAGCTCCAAGCACCTGTTCAATAACATCAAAGTCAGAGCCCGAACAAAGCCACCAGCTCTCTCGCCCGTTAAGTGACAAAAACGTCAGGAACGTTTTTGAATATTGGAGCAAAGCGACAATAACCCGAAGGGCGAGTGTCATGGACGATACGAGTAACCGCCTTGCTGTAGGGAGTGGAAGCTGACTTGAGGCATGGAAGCCGAGCGAGTGGAAGAAGGGCAGGATGCCCGTGTGCAACGACCACGGCAAGTGACTAGAGACGAAGATAAAGCGCAACGTGGGCAAGGCTTTTGCCTACTTTTGGCCTCAAAAGTAGGGCGCATGCAGGGCGCCCCTGCCACTAACAACCCCACCAGCCATTGCTGAAACTGGTTATAGCTAGCCGCAAGAAAACGCCCTCGTCATTTAGCTAATTTAAAAACTCAATCCCCCTTCCTCGCTACCACCAACTCCGCCATTAACACCTTCACCAATTCCCCGGCCGGTAATTCACGAGCCAGTGGTGCGCCCTGCCCGGCCCATTGGGCGGCAAAGTCGTCAACACCTTTGGCTTTGGCAGCGGCGGCCAGGGCCTTACCGGCATCGTAGGTGTTGGGGTAAGCCGGTAGCACCGGGGCATTGTCGGCAATGGCGCTGTAAAAGCGGTTGGGCAGGCCCCGCGCCGGGCGGCCGGAGATATTGGCGGTAATGGCGGTATGCAAGGCCTTGTCGCTTTTAAGGGCGGCGCGGTAGTTGGCATCGGCGGCCGATTCGGGGCAAAGAATAAAGGCGGTACCCAGCTGCACCGCCCCGGCGCCTGCGGTCATGGCCGCCTGTATTGCCAGGCCATCCATAATGCCGCCAGCGGCGATAATGGGCAGCGTGCAGTGCTGGCTTAACAGCCGCACCAGCGCCAGGGTACCGATTTCATCGTCGCGCTCGGGGTCAAAAACGCCGCGGTGGCCACCGGCCTCAACCCCTTGGGCGACAATGGCATCCAGCCCCGCTGCTTCAATGTGTTTGGCTTCAGCCAAATTGGTGGCGCTGGCCAACAGCACAATGCCTGCGGCTTTGAGCGCGGCAATGGCGCTTTGTGGCGGCAAGCCAAAGTGAAAGCTCACCACCGCCGGCTTTTCGTCAAGCAGCAGCTTGAGCATGGCGTCATCGACCACAAAGCTTTGATAAATCTCGTTGATTTGCTCGGGAGGCTTAGCGCCAAACTCGGCAAAATACGGGGCCAGATGGGCCAGCCAGGCCGCTTCACGCAGCCGGTCACTGCTGGCCGGTTGATGGCAAAAAAGGTTCACGTTAAAGGGCTTGTCGGTTAGCGCCCGGGTTTCTTTGATCAGTTGGCGCGCTTTATCAGCGCTGCTGGCACCCAGCCCCAAGGCGCCAAGGCCACCAGCATTTGACACCGCCGCAGCCAACGCTGGCGTCGACACCCCGGCCATCGGTGCTTGCAATAACGGAAAGGTCACGCCCAAGCGTGCCAGTAAAGACATCTTCATAACACCTCCCTTTGCATTCAACCTAGCACAGACAAAAGCTGTAAATACACAGGCCTTGATAATTAATAGACGATTAGTCTAAATTATTTGGCCATGGAAAACATAACCCCCAGCAAACGCCGCGGCCGGCCACCCCGCCAAGACCGCAGCCCCGACGACGTTAAGCAGCTGCTGCTAAGAAAGGGCCTTGAAACCTTTACCAGCCAGGGCTTTAGCGCCACCGGCCTGGACGGCATTCTGCGCGCCGCCAAGGTGCCCAAAGGCTCTTTTTATTACTACTTTGCCAGCAAGGAAGCCTATGGCCTGGCGGTGCTTGACCATTACGACGCCTTCTTTTGCCACCTCTTGGCCAAAAGCCTTAATAACAGCGCCTTGCCGGCTCTTGCCCGTATTCATCATTTCGTTGAGGCAGCAAAAGCGGGCATGGAAAAGTATCAATTTCAGCGCGGCTGTCTGGTGGGCAATTTGGGCCAGGAAGTGAACCTGCTGCCCAAGGCCTTTCGGGGCCGGTTAGAAGCCGTGCTGCAAGGCTGGCAGCACAAAATGGCCGCCACCTTAGCGGCGGCCCAAGGCAGCGGCGAACTGGCGGCCGGGGCCGACTGCCAGCAACTTGCCAACTATTTTTGGATTGGCTGGGAAGGGGCGGTGCTGCGCGCCCGGCTGGCCGAGTCAGCCGCGCCGCTGGACACCTTTATCCACGGCTTTTTGGCCGGGCTGCCCCGGCCATAAGGAGACCAGATGTTTAACGCCTTACTGATTGAAAAAGACCACCAAGGTTACCGCTGCCACCTTAAATCTCTGGATGAAAAGCAATTGCCCGCGGGGGATGTGGAAGTGGACATCAGCCACAGCACCCTTAACTACAAAGACGCCTTGGCCATTACCGGCAAAAGCCCGATAGTGCGCCAGTTTCCGATGGTGCCGGGTATCGACTTTGCCGGCACCGTTAGCCACAGCCAGCACCCCGATTTTAAAACCGGCGATAAGGTGGTACTGAACGGCTGGGGCGTGGGCGAACAGCACTGGGGCGGCCTTAGCCAAAAAGCCCGGGTTAACGGCGACTGGCTGGTGCCATTGCCAACGGCCTTTAGCCCCGCCCAGGCGATGGCCATTGGCACTGCCGGTTACACCGCCATGCTCTGTATACAAGCGCTAGAGCGCCATGGCTTGACGCCAGATAAGGGCGAGGTGCTGGTCACCGGTGCCA
Organism: Gallaecimonas mangrovi; assembly: GCF_003367375.1. Classification (GTDB taxonomy): domain Bacteria; phylum Pseudomonadota; class Gammaproteobacteria; order Enterobacterales; family Gallaecimonadaceae; genus Gallaecimonas; species Gallaecimonas mangrovi. Next base: position 834,019 of record NZ_CP031416.1, on the reverse strand, counting down.
ATGGCGGCGTCGGTAGCGTGGCCATCGCTATTTTGGCCAAACTCGGTTACCGGGTGGTGGCCGCCACTGGCCGTCCGGAATTGGCCGCCGGCCTTAACGCCCTGGGCGCCAGTGAAATCATTGACCGCCACCGCTTCAGCGAGCCCGGCAAACCACTGGCTAAAGAGCGCTTTGCGGCGGTTGTGGATTCCGTTGGCAGCCATACCCTGGCCAACGCCTGCGCCGCCACCCAAAGCGACGGTTTGGTGGCCGCTTGTGGCTTGGCGCAAGGCATGGATTTCCCGGCCACGGTGGCGCCTTTTATTCTGCGTGGGGTCAGTCTTTTGGGCATTAACAGTGTCACCCGCCCCAAGGCCGAACGCCTGGCGGCCTGGCAGCGCTTGGCCACAGACCTAGACCCGGCCAAGCTTGCCGACATCACCCAGCAGATTGCGCTCAGTGACGCCGTTAACAAAGCGCAGGATTTATTGGCCGGAAGCGTTAGAGGGCGGCTGGTTGTCGACGTAAACCACTAGATCCTGGCGGCGAACTGCGTTTAACTTCGTGCTTTGTACCGAAGTAAAACGTTTTAAGGCAGGACTTATGGAACCGGATTTTTGGCATCAAAAATGGGCCAAGCGGGAAATAGGCTTTCACCAGCCCCAGGGAAACCCGCTACTAACGGCACATTTTCAGCGCACCGGCCTTGAAGCCCCGGCCCGGGTATTTGTGCCGCTGTGCGGTAAAACCCGCGATATCGCCTGGCTGCGCAGCAAAGGCTTGCAGGTGGTTGCCGCCGAACTGAGCGAAACCGCGGTAAAAGAACTCTTTGCCGAGCTAGAGCTCTGCCCAGGCGTTGACAGCCACGGCCCGCTAAAGCGCTACCACGCCGACAACCTGGTGGTGTGGGTGGGGGACATTTTTAGCCTTCAGCCCGAGATGCTGGCCAGCGTTGACCTGGTTTACGACCGCGCCGCGCTGGTGGCGCTGCCGCCGGCGCTTCGCCAGCGTTACAGCCAGCATTTGTTGGCATTAACCCAGTCTGCCCCGCAACTGGTGATTAATTTTGAGTACGATCAGTCGCTGCGCGCCGGCCCGCCGTTTTCGGTAACCAAGGCCGATCTGCGCGCTTATTATGCCGCCAGCCACCACATTGAAGATTTGGCCCACCAGTCGTTAAAGCTGGGCAAAGAACAGGTGGATGCCCATGAATGCCTGTGGTTGCTTAAACCGCACCCCTAAGCATTTCGGCTGTTAGCAATGAAAAAGGCGCGTTAAGCGCCTTTTTTATACCGAGCCACTGACCACCCTCACCTGGGTGTTGTTGGTGACCCCATCGGGGGGATTGGTGATGACCTTATCGTCAGTGCTTAGCCCCGACGATATTTCAACGGTGCGCCCCAAGTCTCTGACAATATGAATGCTTCTTAGCTCTACCTTGTCGCTGGCATTAACCACCGCCACCGACAGGCCTTTGGCATCAAAAATCACCGCGCTGGCGGGTATCGACACCACCCCTTTGGGGCTGGGCAAGTCAAGGTCAACACTGGCGTAACTGCCCGGCAAGAGTTCCCCCTTGCGGTTATCCACCACCAATTGCATCAGCGCCGTACCACTGGCCTGGGTAACCGCCTGGGATGAGGCTTCAACCGAGGCCTGAAAGTGCTGATTGGGGTGCTCAGGCACCGTTAATATGGCTTTGGTGCCCAGTTTCACGTTGGGCACGTCTTGCTGTGGCACCTGAATATAAACCCGCAACTTGCTGACATCGGCCACCTGAAACAGGGCGTTGCCACCGCTGCTGCCAGAGCTGATAAGGTCGCCAACGTCGGTATTACGAGCCGTTACCACGCCGTTAAAGGGCGCGGTTATTTCGGCGTAACCCTTTTGCACTTCCAGGTATTTCACATTGGCCTGGTCGGCGCGTACTTGCGCCAGGCTGGCTTCGTAGGCACTGGTGTTTTGCTGCGCTTCCTGGGCCGATACCGCCTTGGTTTTGGCAAGGGTTTGCCAGCGCTCTGCCGTTGACTTGGCTAACGCGGCATTGGCTTTCGCCACCGCTAACTGGGCCCGAGCCTGCATCAGCTGCTGGTCAATATCGGGGGTGTCTATTTTCGCCAGTTGCTGCCCGGCTTTCACCTGGCTGCCAATATCAAACTGCCAGCTTTTCAGGTAACCGTTTACCCGGGAATAAATGGGCGCCTGGCGGTAAGCCTCAAGCCGGCCCGGCAGTTCCAGCTGTTGCTGGCCACCTTGCCCCTTGGGGTTAACCACCGCCACCACCGGCACCGCTTGTTTGTCGGTCCAGGTTTTTAGCTGTTTTTCTTCATTGGCGCGCACCATGATGCCTGAAGTGGCAATAACGGCGGCGACAACCACCACGCCGATACCGATATAACGAAGGGTATGAGATTTGGCTTCAGACATCAGAGCTTCTCCTATCTGAGTGACGGTGGAACAGGCTAAACAACACAGGAACAAAGAACAGCGTGGCCACGGTGGCAAATATCAGGCCGCCAATAACAGCGCGGCCCAGCGGGGCGTTTTGTTCACCACCATCGCCTAGCCCCAACGCCATGGGTAACATGCCAATGATCATCGCCAGCGCCGTCATCAATACCGGCCGCAAACGGGCATAACCGGCTTCAATAGCGGCTTGGGTGGCATCACCCAGCTCTGCGAGTTTTTCTCTGGCAAAACTCACCACCAACACACTGTTGGCCGTGGCTACCCCCATACACATAATGGCCCCGGTCAGTGCGGGCACACTGAAGGGGGTTTGGGTGGTAAACAGCATCCAGACAATCCCCGCCAGCGCCGCCGGCAGCGCCGTGATAATGACAAAAGGATCGCGCCAAGACTGGAAGTTGATCACCAACAACAGGTACACCATCACAATGGCGCCAAGCAGCCCAAACAACAGGCCCGAGAAGGCGGTATTCATGGTTTGCACCTGGCCGGCAATGGTCACCGACGAGCCTTTGGGTTTGTGGCTGGCAGCGAGTATTTTTTGTAAGTCGGTAGCCACCGCGCCCAAATCGCGGCCCTGTACCGTGGCAAAAATTTGTACCTCGGGCTGAATGTTGTATTCGGAAACCACCCCGTCGGTGCGGCTGCGTTTAAAGTTGGCCACGCCGCCCAGCACCACGGTGTTGTTATTACCCGCAGCATTCACCGGCACATCTTTCAGGGCTTTGAGGGAGTCCATTTGGTATTGCGGCGTTTGCATAACAATGGGGTAAATAACGCCATTTTTTGGGTTCAGCCAATAGGTTGGCGCGACTTGGCTAGAGCCCACCAGGTTCACCACCAGGCTGTTAACCACATCTTTTTGGGTGACACCGGCATACATGGCGCGGGTACGGTCAACATTCACCGCAATGGCCGGCGCATTGGGGTTTTGCTGAATGCGTACATCGGCAATGCCGGGAATGCGCTTGAGCTTAGGTAGCAAACTACTGGCATAGGCAAAGTTAGCGGCGGTGTTATGGCCGCGGATCCGCACTTCCACCGGCGATGGCGTACCAAAGTTCAAAATTTGGCTAACAATATCGGCCGGCAGGAAGGAAAAGGTCATATCCGGGAAGCGCTCTGGCAAAATTTCCCGCAGTTTTTTGATGTATTCGGCAGTGGGGGCGTGGCCCTCATTCAAGGAAATCTGCAGGTCGCCGTCTTGGGAGCCAATCATGCCGTTGTTTGAATAAATGGTATTGATACTCGACACATAGGTGCCGATGTTATCCACCAGTGCCGCCAAGTCCTGCTGCGGTATCACCTCTTTAACCACTTTTTCTATCTGGGCAAAACGGGCAGCGGTGTCTTCTACCCGGGTGCCAATGGGGGCGCGGGCATGCAAGACAATTTGCCCGGAATCTACCGCCGGGAAAAAGTCGCGGCCAATAAAGGGCACCAGTGCAAACGACAGCACCACAAAGCCCAAAAAGCACAGCAGAAAGCTTTTCTTCCCTGCCAGAGCCGAGACCAAGGTGCGGCGATAACTGCGGCGAAACCGATTAAATTTGTTTTCAAAACCCGCTTGAAAGTGCTGAAAAAAGTGCAGGTTGGTGTGCCCTGGGCCGTCCCCTTTGTGGGGTTTGAGCAAATACTTGGCCATGGTTGGCACCAGCGTAAACGACAGCAGGAACGAAAACACCATCGCCAGGATCACCGCTTCTGCCATCGGTACAAACAGATAGCGGGGCAAGCCGTGGAGAAAATACATCGGCACAAAAACGATACAGATACACAATAACGACACAAAGGCCGGCATCACTATCTGCTTGGTGCCGTCCAAAATGGCTTGCTCGACTTTTTTGCCCTGTTCCAGGTGCACATTGACGTTTTCGATGGTCACCGTTGCCAAGTCCACCAAAATACCCACCGCCAGCGCCAGGCCGCCCAGGGTCATGATGTTCAGCGTTTCCCCCAGCAGCGACAAACTGATAATGGCGCCAAGAATGGACAGCGGTATTGATACGGTGACGATAAGCGTGGAACGCCAGCTGCCCAAAAACAGCAAGATCATCAAACTGGTTAGCAGCGCGGCAATAACCCCTTCGGTTATCACGCCGTCGATAGCCCCTTCAACAAACATCGACTGGTCGCCAATGGGTTTGACCTTCAGGCTATCGGGTAGCTGCGGCAACACCTGCTTGAGTTTGTTTTTAATGCCGCTAATCACATCCAGCGTTGAGCTGCTGCCGTTCTTGTAGATGTTCATCAGCACCGAGCGGCCGCCGTCAACGTGCACGATGTTGGTTTGCACGGCACTACCGTCACGCACGGTGGCAACATCCCGGATGTACACCATGGCGCCGTTGACGTTTTTAATGGGGAAGTTAGCAATGTCTGCAATATCCACCGGGGAGTTGTTCAGGCTAATGGCATATTCCAGGTTGCCAATTTTTTCGGTACCGGCCGAAATAACCTGGTTTTGTGCGGCTAAGGCATTGGCCACATCCTGGCCGGTAAGGCCGCGCGCTTTGAGGGCGTCAGGGTTTAAGTCAAGCTGCACCTGGCGCTGCTTGCCCCCATAAGGATAGGGAATGGCGGCGCCCGGTATGGTTACCAGCGAGGTACGTAACCGGTTCAGGGCCAGGTCGGCCAGTTGTTGTTCGGTTAAGCCTTTGCCAGACAGCGCCAGTTGAATAACCGGCACCGTTGAAGCGCTGTAATTGATGATTAACGGCGGTTGCGTGCCAGAGGGCATGCGTTTAACCACGGTTTGTGCCACCGCCGTTACCTGCGCATTGGCCAGGTTGATATCGACATTGGGCTGGAAGAAAATTTTAACGATGCCAAAGCCGGTGTAAGAGTTGGCTTCGATGTGGTCGATATTATTAACGGTGGTGGTGAGCACGCGCTCAAAATTGGTGGTGATACGCCCGGCCATTTCTTTTGGGGGCAGCCCTTTGTATTGCCACGCCACGGCAATAATGGGGATATCAATATTGGGGAAAATATCCTTAGGCGTACGTTTAGCGACCAGTGGCCCTAAAATAACCAGCAATAAGGCCAGTACAACAAAGGTATAGGGGCGGTTCAGTGCAACGCGAACAAGTCCCAACATAAAGGCCACTCTGTTTTCAACAACAAAGCTTAAAACAGTATCGCAGCCACAATTGAGCGGAAGGGGTTTGCGGTGAGCGGTAGACCAGCAGAGACTTATTTAGCTAATTTGCTGCTAAATATGGGATTTCAGTGCATTTATAACCAAACTAAAGGCCGAGGAATGTTGGCGCCGATTGGGGTAATACAGCGAATAACCAGCAAATTCGGGGCACCAGTCAGCCAAGACTTGCAGCAGTTGCCCAGTTTCTAAATAACTATCCACCATGTCTTTGGGCACAAAAGCGATGCCAAAACCGTCGAGGCACGCCTGCACACTGTGCTGGCTGTCGTTAAAGGCCAGTTGCCCCTGCACCCGCACCGACAACGCCTGGCCGTCTTTTTCAAATTCCCAGGCATAAAAACCGCCATAGGTTGGCAAGCGCAAGTTAATGCACTGCTGCTGGTTAAGGTCGTTGGGGTGCAAAGGCTTATAGTGGCTTTCAAAGTAGCCGGGGCTGGCCACCGCTACCATGCGCATGGGGCCACAAATGGGCACCGCTATCATGTCTTTGGGCAGGCTTTCAGACAAGCGAATCCCCATGTCAAAACGTTCGGCAACAATATCGGTAAAGCGGTTATCGGCGGAGATCTCGATATTGATATCGGGGTAATCTTTTAAAAAAGGCCTGAGCTTGGGCCACAGGCAGTGGGCCACCGCATGGCGCGAAGCATTAATGCGGATGGTGCCGGCCGGCTTACCCCGTAAATCCCCCAAGGCACTGAGCTGCGCTTCAATTTCCTCCAGCCTTGGCGCCACCGACAGCAGCAAGGTTTCCCCCGCTTCGGTGGGCGACACACTGCGGGTACTGCGCGCTAGTAGCCGCAACCCCAGCCGCTGTTCCAAGCCGCGCATGGCATGACTCAGCGCCGATGGCGACACCCCGAGCTTGGCCGCTGCCCGGGTAAAACTGCCCTCGCGGGCAACGGTGACAAACGCCACCAGGTCATTGAGGTTGTCGCGCGGCATAGTGGCTCCTAACAAGGTGCTTTTATTTTATATTATTCATTAAAATTTCTATTACTGAATATTTCTCACAAACCCTTGCAACCTTGCCCCCCTAATGCCGCACGTACCGTCTTGCTAGAGTGGCGCTCACTTATTAAGCACCACGTTCTCACAAGAGGTATTCACATGGAGATCACTCGTAGCGGCAACGCAGCTTCTGTTACCGGCCCCGGCGACTATTTCGTTGGCACCGTGCGTATTGATGCCCCCTTTCAGGGCACCGATGGCGCCAAAACCGGTGGCGCTACCGTCACCTTTGAACCCGGTGCCCGCACCCACTGGCATACCCATCCGTTAGGCCAAACCCTGCTGGTAACCGCCGGCAAGGGCTGGGTGCAAAAAGCGGGCGAGCCCATTCACAGCATTAGCCCCGGCGACATTGTCTGGATAAAACCCGGCGAACGGCACTGGCACGGCGCAACCGACACCACCGCCATGACCCACATCGCCATTGCCGAGTCTGAAAACGGCTCGCCGGTTACCTGGCTTGAACCGGTAACCGACAGCGACTACCTGGCTAACACCTGATTGTTGCGGGCCGCGGGCGATACAAGGCTGCGCCTGGGTGGTGCGGCCCCGTTGCCACCACCGCGTAGCCGCGCTTAAAACAGATTGTGCAAGGGTTATCGGTTACCTTAACCGCAAGGGGACTGACCGATGTTGGTACAGTATTCGCCCATATCGACATTCAGGGTGAGCGCGACAATGGCGCCGCCCAGCAGATGATCCATCGCTAACAGAGAGGTCATGATGAACCAGCAGATAGAAAACAAGGTGGTGGTTATCACCGGTGCCAGCAGTGGTTTAGGCGCCGAAACCGCCCGCCATTTGGTCAAGGCGGGGGCCAAGGTGGTGTTGGCTGCGCGGCGGATGGAGCGCTTAGAGGCCCTGGCCGACGAGTTGGCCATGTCCCACCAAGCCCTGGTGCAGACCGATGTCACCGACAACCAGCAAGTAGAAGCCCTTATTCAACAGGCGGTTAGCCTTTATGGCCGGGTAGATGTGCTGCTCAATAACGCCGGGCTGATGCCCCATTCGTTGCTTGAAAAACGAAAGCTAAAGGAATGGGAGCAGATGATAGATGTGAATATTAAAGGGGTGCTGTACGGTATTGGCGCCGTACTGCCGGTAATGCAGGCGCAAAAAAGCGGCCACATTATTAACGTGTCGTCAGTAGCAGGCCACAAAGTTCGCCCCGGCAGTACCATTTATTCCGCCACCAAACACGCGGTGCGGGTGATAAGTGAAGGGCTGCGCCAGGAAGTGAAACCCTACAATATTCGTACCACCATCATTTCCCCTGGCGCGGTGCAGTCGGAGCTGCCTGACAGCATTACCGACCCTGAAACCGCTAAGGCCACCAAAGCCTTTTATGACAACTACGCCATTGGTGCCGACGCCTTTGCCCGCGCCGTGCTTTATGCCATTGGCCAGCCAAGTGAGGTGGATATCAACGAGATTTTATTCCGCCCCACCGCCCAGGAATATTAAGCAAAAAAAAAGCCCCGCCAAGCGGGGCTTTTTATCAGTGCCTTAGCACCTCATCCAGCACTTGCTGAGGGGCGCTGGCATAGTGCTTGAACTCCATGCTGAAGGTGGCACGGCCCTGGGTTTGTGAGCGCAGCGTCGTGGAATAGCCGAACATTTCCGATAACGGCACCAAGGCTTTTATTTGCTTGGTACCACCGGCAATGTCGTCCATGCCTTGCATCACCCCGCGCCGGGACGTTAAATCGCCAATCACGTTACCCATGAACTCTTCGGGCGTTTCCACTTCCACGTCCATCATCGGCTCAAGCAATGTCGGCTTGGCACGGCGCATACCTTCTTTAAAGGCCATGGACGCGGCAGTGCGAAAGGCGTTTTCGTTGGAGTCCACGTCGTGGTAGGAGCCGTCCACCAGGGTGACTTTGACATCCACCACCGGAAAGCCCGCCAGCACGCCGCTGCGCAAGGTTTCCTGAATACCTTTATCCACCGCCGGAATGTACTCGCGAGGAATAACCCCACCCTTGATGGCGTCAACAAACTCATAGCCGCCACCTTCGCGCAAGGGTTCGATATTCAGCACCACATGGCCATATTGGCCACGGCCACCGGATTGCTTAACAAACTTGCCTTCCACATCGTCTACCGCACCCGCAATGGTTTCACGGTATGCCACCTGTGGCCGGCCGACGTTGGCTTCAACACCAAACTCGCGACGCAGCCTATCGACAATGATGTCCAGGTGCAGCTCGCCCATGCCGGCAATAATGGTTTGGCCAGACTCTTCGTCACTGGACACCCGAAACGACGGATCTTCCTGCGCCAAACGGCCAAGGGCCAGGCCCATTTTTTCCTGGTCGGTTTTGGTTTTAGGCTCAATGGCCTGGGCAATAACCGGCTCAGGAAACACCATTTTTTCAAGCACTATCAGCTTGTTGGGATCACTTAAGGTGTCACCTGTGGTCACACTTTTAAGGCCCACTGCCGCCGCAATTTCACCGGCATGTACCTCTTTGATCTCCTGGCGGCTGTTGGCGTGCATTTGCAAAATGCGCCCCAAGCGCTCGCGCTGGCCCTTGGTGGGGTTAAACACGGTATCACCGGTTTTCACCACCCCGGAATAAACCCGGAAGAAGGTCAGCTGGCCAACAAAGGGGTCGGTCATTATTTTAAAGGCCAGGGCCGAGAAGGGCTCGTCGTCACTGGCGTGACGTTCCACCTCAACATCGTCCATATCCAGGCCTTTAATCGCCGGCACATCCAGCGGCGATGGCAAATATTCCACCACCGCATCCAGCAGCGCCTGCACGCCGCGGTTTTTATACGCACTGCCGGCCAGCATTGGCACAATTTCATTGCCGATGGTGCGCGCCCTAAGCCCGGCTTTAATGTCGTCTTCGCTTAAGGTTTCGCCGCTGAGGTATTTATCAAGCAGCGCCGGCGAGCCTTCAGCGGCCGCTTCCACCAGTTTTTCACGCCAGTGCTCGGCGTCAGCAAGGTAAGCCTCGGGAATGGCTTCATAACTGAACTTAACGCCCAGGCTGGCATCGTCCCAGTAAATGGCCTGCATTTTTACGAGATCGATAACGCCGTGAAAATCGTCTTCACTGCCCAACGGCAACTGAATGGGCACCGCCTGGCCTTTAAGGCGCTGGCGAATTTGCTTTTCTACGCGCAAGAAGTTGGCGCCAACGCGGTCCATTTTGTTGACAAAGGCAATACGCGGCACCCGGTATTTATTGGCCTGGCGCCAAACGGTTTCCGATTGCGGCTGCACGCCGCCCACGGCGTCGTACACCATCACCGCACCGTCCAGCACCCGCATTGAGCGTTCCACCTCGATGGTAAAATCAACGTGGCCGGGGGTGTCGATGATATTGATGCGGTGTTCGGCAAAATTACCGGCCATGCCTTTCCAAGAGGTGGTGGTAGCCGCCGAGGTAATGGTAATGCCGCGCTCTTGTTCCTGGGCCATCCAGTCCATAACGGCGGCACCTTCGTGCACTTCGCCGATTTTATGGCTGATCCCGGTGTAAAACAGAATGCGCTCTGTGGTGGTGGTTTTACCGGCATCAATGTGAGCACTGATACCGATGTTCCGATAACGCTCAATGGCGATTTTACGGGTCATGGTATGTCTCCAGGTTAAAAGGCGGCGGGAGCTGACAACCAGTATCTGCCTATCTGGCCCCAACTGCATGTTAATTGAGGGCTGCTACGTTATGCCTGAGTTGGCAAACTGGCAATAGAGCTTGCCAGGGGGAATAAGGCCATTGGCGGCTGGCGCCATAGCGGGCGGGCCCTAACGGGCAATTAGCAGGGAACCGATTTTTATAATCGCAATAACAAAATGAAAGATGAGCTAGAAAAAAGCCCCGCTTGGCGGGCTTTTTGTTATTTCGCTTTCGGCATCGGGCTGCCCATAATTTCTTCCAGGGAGTCCCCTTGCGGCGCCCCCATCAGCAGGCCGACAGAGCCGTCTTCTTTTTTGTAGAACACCGCCGGGGTGGCGTAGAGCGCCAGCTTTTGCATCATCTGGTTGTGGGCATCAACAATGGCCCTGGCCTCTTTGGTGATATGGCTGGTGTCCATATGGTTGCGGCCTTCACCACGGTAGCCTTTTTCATGGGCATCCAGCGCCGCCGACGGATCTTTGGCCGACATAATAGCGGCGGCTTCGTCGGGGCTGTCTTTGGTGATAATGCCCACCAAGACATGGCGAATTTGCACCTTACCGGCTTCAACCCAGGGGCGGGTTTGCTGCCAGAACTTATGGCAATAAGGGCATTCCGGGTCGTCCAGCATGTAAACAATGCGCGGCGCATCGGCTTTGCCGTCCAGTACCCAGTGGCTGTCTTCTAAATGGCTCCAGGCCTTTTCGTTTTTGGGGCCGTTAACGATTTTATCCAGCGCCGGGGTCGTTAAATCTTTGCCTTTGGCATCCAACAGATTACCCACTAACACATGTTTGCCATCGGCGGTCAGGTACACGGCCACCGGTTGGCCTTGCACGGTACCGGCAAAACCTTTGAGGCCAGCCGGGGCGTCAAAACTGCCAACAATTTCCAGGCCACGTGCCGTTAATGCCTTGACCGGGGCAGGTAAATCGCTGCTGGCAGCAGCCATTGCCTGGCCCATAAAAAGCGCGGATAACAAGGCCAAAGAGGCACTTTTAAAGACCATATTGTCTCCTTTTTAGGTCGCTGGGGCTGGCCCCTGGCAGTAAATAAGGGTGTGCCGCCACCCATATTGGGTTCGGCCAGTGCCCGAGGATTTCCCATCGAAAAGGCGCTGTAAAGAGGCTGATGGTAACACATTGTGGTAACAGCAATAGCCTGGCATAAGCCCGGGGCTTATTGACTTAACACTTCCTAATTCAGACTGTTACTGAATAAGTACCGACCTTGTGTGGAGATAGCCGAAGTAAACGGATATCGTAAACACCTTGGCCTGCAACGGGAACTTGGCGCCAATGCCAGACAACAAGGACCTTATTATCTGCGAGCATTGCGACAGCGTCTGGCAGCGCCCCAACCTTGCTGCCCACCAGCAGGCACGCTGTAGCTGCTGCGGCGCCAAGTTGTATCGTGGTAGTCGCCTGGGTATTGGCCATTGGCTGGCATTAACCCTCGCCGCCTTTATCTGCTTTTTACTGGCCAACCTCACCCCCATTATTCACATCAATTACCAGGGGTTACATAACGATGCCACCCTGTGGCAAGCCGCTTATTACCTGGCGCAGGGGCCGGAGCTTATCATCGCTATTCCCACCGCCTTGGTGGTTATCCTGGTGCCGGGTTTGCAGCTGTTACTGCTGCTGTGGCTGCTGCTTTTTGCCTGCCGGGGCCGCTGCGCACCTGGCCATGTATGGGCACTTAAAACCCTTAGGCTGTTAAAGCCCTGGAGCATGGTGGAAGTGGCGCTATTAAGTGCCTTGGTGGCAGTGGTGAAATTAGCAGGCTATTTAACGGTCAGCGCCGGTACTGGCATTTGGGCACTGGCGGCGCTGATGCTGCTGCTGATTGGGGTTACCCAACTGGATTTACAGCGGTTATGGGCATTAACAGAGAGATGAGCATTAAAGCCCAGCACCTAAACCTGATTAGCTGCCACCACTGCCAACGTGTGGTGGCAAGGGACCAGAGCCACTGCCCGCGCTGCAATAGCCGGTTGCACCCACGTAAACCCGACAGTTTTAACCGCGCCTGGGCGCTGCTGCTGGCGGCTCTGGTGTTTTATATTCCCGCCAATCTGCTGCCGGTAATGAACACCACCTTGCTGGGTAAAACCAGCGCTAGCACCATTTTGGGCGGCGTGGCTGAATTTTGGCATGCCGGTGCCTGGGACATTGCGCTTATCATTTTTGTTGCCAGCGTGCTGGTGCCCTGTACCAAGTTTTTAGTACTGGGCTTTTTGCTGTTATCAAGCCAGTTTGGCTACCAAAAAGGCCGCCGCGCCCGCGCCCGCTTGTACCGGCTGGTGGAGCTTATCGGTTACTGGTCGATGCTGGATGTGATTGTGGTGGCGCTGGTATCGGCATTAGTGCGCTTTCACAACTTAAGTCATGTGGTGCCAGAGCCTGGCATTTTGTTTTTTGGGCTGGTGGTACTGCTCACCATGCTTTGTTCAATGAGTTTTGACCCCCGCTACATCTGGGACGACAAGGAGCCCCATGGACAACAATAATGGCCCCGATAAACCGCAGATAGTGCACCGTAAATGGTCATTGTCACTGGTGTGGCTGGTACCACTGGTGGCGCTGGCCGTTGCCGTTACCCTGCTGGTAAAAGGCTGGCTGAGCCAAGGCCCCACCATCACCATTCAGTTCGATACCGCTGCGGGACTGGAGCCGGGTAAAACACCGGTCAAGTACATGGATATTCAGGTGGGCACCTTGGAAGACGTCACCTTAAGCCCCGACCACGACCATATTGAAGCTAAGGTAAACCTCAATAACAGTGCCGAGTTCCTCACCAAAAAAGACACCCTGTTCTGGGTGGTGCGGCCGCGCATTGGCGCCGGCGGCGTGTCGGGTATCGACACCGTGCTCTCGGGCGCTTACATCGCGGCTGACGAAGGTAAATCCAGCCAGTACGTAAAGCAGTTTACCGGCCTTGAAACGCCGCCCAGTGTGGTCAGCCGGGTACCGGGCACCAGCTATGTGCTGCACAGTAAAGACTTGGGCTCGCTGGATGTGAACTCGCCCATTTACTACCGGCGCATTCAGGTGGGCCATGTGGCGTCGTATCAGTTGGATAAAAACGGTAAGGGCGTGACCTTACATATTTTCATCAAGGCGCCTTTTGATAAGTTTGTTAGTAAAAACAGCCACTTTTGGAATGCCAGCGGCGTTGATTTAAGCCTTAATGCCGAAGGCTTTACCCTCAACACCCAGTCTGTGGCCACCCTGCTGGCCGGGGGCATTGCCTTTTCTACCTCCAGCGACGACCAAACCCAGGCCAAGAGCGACAGCCATTTTGTGCTGGCCAAAGACAAGCAAACGGCCCTTGCCCGCCAAGACGGCCCTTCGGTGCCGGTAAAGATGCGTTTTTCACAGTCGCTGCGCGGCTTGGAAGTAGACGCACCGGTGGAGTTCTTAGGGCTTAATATCGGCCACGTGGAATCGGTCGATCTCGATTACAACGCCGACAGTAAAAACTTTTCGACGCTGGTAGGTATTCGCATTTACCCCGAACGGCTGGGCAATGTTGCCAAAAAGCTGCCACAAGCCGATGGCGATGAAGCCCAGGGCCTGTCCTTTATTAAAACCATGGTTCAACACGGCCTGCGCGCCCAGGCCAAAACCGGTAACTTGTTAACCGGCAAGCTGTACGTGGCCATCGATTTTATGCCTAACGCCAAACCGGCCAGCGTTAGCGTCGATAACAACGGCGAGCTGGTGCTGCCCACCGTGGGTGGCCAGTTCGACAAGCTGCAAGAGCAGCTGGGCAATATCGTAAATAAGGTCAACAAAATTCCCTTTGACCAAATTGGTAATAACCTCAACCACACCCTGGCGGATCTTGATACCACCCTTAAGGGCATTAACGGCCAGCTACTGCCGAAGGTGAATCAGAACCTTGATAGCCTGCATACCACCTTGGGCAATGCCAACCAGATGCTGGGGCCAGATGCCGCCTTGCAGCAAAACCTTGGCCAAACCCTGCTGGAATTACAGCGCGCGGCCCGTTCGGTGCGGGCATTGGTTGACCAACTTAGCCGCCACCCCGAGTCGTTGCTGCTCGGTCGCCCAGACGATGACAACAAGGAGACCAAGCAATGAGGCCTGTTCGCCACCTCTTGCCGCTGCTAGCACTGCCACTATTAAGCGCTTGCGCCAGCTCCAGCGCGCCGGTGCAATATTACACCCTGGCGCCGGTTAGCCAGGGCCAAAGCAGCATTAGCGCCCCTTACCGCCTGGCCATTGCCAGCGTTGGCGTACCCGCGCAGCTGGATCAGCCGCAGTTGGTAATACACAGCTCCAACAGCCAACTGCAAATTCTCGACAACAAGCGCTGGCTGTCGCCGCTGCCAGAAGAGTTGCAAAATAGCGTGGCGCTATTACTCGAAGACCGCTTGCACGCCAGCCGCAGCGACGGCTTTCAAACCAGCAACTTACCCAAGCTAAGGGTTAAGGTGCAGGTGCGCCGCTTTGAAAGCTGGCCCGGCAAGCGCTTTACCTTCAGTGCCGACTGGCAGTTGGGCTTTAAAGGTAAAACCCTGCTTTGCCACAGCCAATTGCAACACCCGGTACCGCCGGGCATTGATGCGCTGGTGAACGCGCAGCAGCAAACCCTGGCCGCCTTTGCCGACAGCCTAGCCAGCACCGCCAAGGGGCTCGTGGCAGGTAAAGGCGTTTGCCCATAAAAAAAAACCGGCCCAAAGGCCGGTTTTTTTAATCAATCAGCTTAGAACGAGAAGCGCGCTTCCACATTCACGCTGCGGGGCGCGCCTTGCACCAAGTAGCCTTGGCCAGGGTAGCCCCCCACTGAAGACCAATAGTTTTTATCGGTCAGGTTTTGGATACGGGCATTGATGGTGACATCGTGGTTAAGCAGAGTCGTGCTGTATTTGGCGCCCATGTCAAAGCGGGTCCACCCGGCCACTTGCAGGGTGTTGGCGGCATCGGCATAACGAGAACCGGTAGACACCGCTTGCGCATCAAGGCTCAGGCCATACACCCAAGGCAGCTGCCAGGTCACACCCAGGTTGCCCTGCCATTTAGCGGTACCAATTACCCAGTTGCCGTCGGTGGCGCCATCGGCGGTGTCTTTTTGTTTGGCATCCAAATAGGTTACGCCGCCCAATACCGACACCCCGTCTAAAGGTTCACCAAAGAAGGTGACTTCCACCCCTTGGTGTTTGTCTTTGCCGTAGGCACCAAAGACGTTTTGGTCGTTAACGTAACCGCTGGGTTTATCGGTAGTGAAGTAAGCCAGGGTGGCGCCAATGTTGCCGCCGTCGAACTTCGCCCCAACTTCTTTTTGTTTGGACACATAAGGCGACAGCTGCTCGCCGGCATTTACGGCGGTAGAACTGGCGCTATCGCCCTGGGCCAGCGCTTCGATGTAGTTGGCGTACAGCGAAGCCCAGTCGGTGAGTTTGTAAACCACGCCCGCCGAAGGAGACACCCGCGAGTCATCGTATTTGCTGCTTTGAATGCCGGTGCCGTAGGCGTAGTTGCGTACTTCCATATCCTGATAACGAGCACCCAGGGTAACCAGCAGGCTGTCGTCCATAAAGCCTAAGGTGTCAGACAACGCCAAGCTTGGCAGTTCGGTGCTGCCGGTTTTGCCGGGGCTACTCATGTCACCGGCGCCAAAGAAGTCATTGCTGGGCTTGGCGTACTGGGTGGGGTGATAAATATTGGTGGTATAGGTACCGGTGTAATCGCCCCAGGCGTAGGCATTTTTTGAGGTCATGTTGTAATAGTCGCCCGCCAGCGCCCATTTATTGCTGACCCCACCGAAGCTATTGCTACCGCGAATGCCCACCTCTGCACTAAACACGTCATCAACCCGCACGTTGTCGGCGCGGTAGGTGTAACCGTCGCCAGTTTGGCTGTCGGTCAGAGTGATATTGGCCAGGGAGTTGTCTTCGTTAGAATGGCGGGCACCAACGGCCGCCCAAGCGGTAACGTTATCGCTCAAGTCGTATTCAGCGCGCAGGGTGCCGAAGAGGTCGCGTTCGTCGGAATGGGTCCAGTCCTGGCCGTAGTTGGCGTCGACATCGGGCAACGCCGGTACGCTGGTAACCCCAGATAAGGTGATAGAGGGGCGGCCATCTTTGAGTTTGCGGTCTTGGAAGGTCAGGCCGGCAGAAACCCGCGCCTTGTCGCCACGCCAGTCATAGCCCACAGAGCCAACATCGGTGTTAACGCTTTCGCCATCAACGTCGGTATCGCCTTCACGGTGCGCAACGTTAACGCGAATGCCCTGGCTGTCGTTGTCGCCAAAGCGGCGGCTAATGTCGGCAGCGCCATAGCCTTGGCCCTGGTCATTAAAGCCTAAGGTAATGTCGGTTTTATTGTCGTTGCTGGCCCTTTTGGGCACCAGGTTAACGCTACCGCCAATGGCGTTACCGCTCGGCGACATGCCGTTTAAAAAGGTGCTGGCGCCGCGCAGTACTTCTACCCGCTGGATAATTTCAGATGACACATACTGGCGCGGCAATACGCCATAAAGGCCGTTGTAGGACATTTCGTCCGAGTACAGCAAAAAGCCGCGAATAAAGTAGCTTTCCTGAAAGTTGCCAAAACCGCGAGCAACCCGCACCCCGGGATCGTGCTCCAGCACGTCGCCCACGCCTTCGGCCTGAATGTCGGTAATAAATTTGTTGGTATAGGCGGTGCCGCTAAAGGGGCTGTCCATGTAGTCGGTGGTGCCCAGTAAACCGGCGCGCTGGCCCTTGGCTACTTGGCCACCGGCAAAAGCGCCAATCAAACCGTCACGGGAAGCATCGGCGCTGGCGGTAACGGTGATGGTTTCAATGTTTTTATCTTTGTTATCGGTCGCTTTTTTGCTGGCCGCGGCGGTGCTGGTTTGATTGGAGTTATCAGCGGCGACAGCAACCCCTGCCAGGGCTAATTGAACAGCAAGGGCCAGGGGGAGGTATTTCATAGCAGGAATGCGTGACATCAGAAAACGCCTTAATAAAGAGAGCGATATTAATGAATGCGCATGATTATCATCCCTGACAAAGATGAGATCAAATCTTATTAGCAATCGCTTTTGCATGTTTACGCCTTGCTTGCGGTTGAACTAAAAACCGGCCCTGGCGTTATCCTGCTTAGACGCAGCGCCCCTAAAATCCGTAAAAACACCGAATATCAGCACGTTACAAATAATGCACTCGCTTTATTCGGGCCGCCGCGCTGGTGGCGCCTTAGCCAGACCAACGGCCAATCGCGCTGCGCCAGCGCCGCAGCCCCAGCCTTACCCGGGGCAATATCGCCAGATTCCCCAGCAAAATAAGGCTTACACCGAGCACCGTATGTGGCTGCCATTGATAGCCTTCAACCACGGTTGAGATAACCAAAGCCACCAGCGGAAACAACAAGGTGCTATAGGCTGCTTGGCTGGCACCAATGCGGTGGATAAGCGCGAAGTAAGCGCCAAACCCCAAAATGGAGCCAAACACCACCAAATACAGCAATGCCCCTAGGTAAGATGGTCGCCAGTCAAGGCGAAAGGTCTCGTGTTGTGTCAGCGCCAATAGCCCCATTAATAAGGCGCCATAGGCCATACCCCAGGCATTGGTACTGAATAAATCGCGCCCCTGGCGCTGGTGTTGCTGGCTGATCATGTTGCCAAGGGAAAAGCAGTAGCTTCCCAACATACTGAGACCAATACCGGTAAAAAAAGCCCGATTGGGCCTAACAGTTGCGAGTTCGGGCCAAAAAAGCACCAGCATGCCCCCCAGCCCCAGCAACGCCGCCAACCACAGCCCCGGCGGTAACGGCTGGCGAAAGAAAAGCGCACCATTGAAGGCGTTAAACACCACAGCCATCGAGAAGATAACCGCTTCCATACCGGTGCTAATATGGGCGGCTGCGTGATAAAAGCAGTAAAAGTTAAAACCAAAAACACAGGCACCTTGCACCAGGCACCAGCCATGGCCCACAGTGCCAATCGCCTTTAGGCGCCGGCTCAGCGCTAGCACCGTTAACAGCAGTACCGATGCCAGCAGGAAACGGTAAAACACCGAAACCGTTGCCGCCACCGGGCCTTGTTGCAGGCCAATGGCAAGCCAGGTACTGCCCCAAATAAGTACCACTGCGGTGTATAACAGCCAGGTCATAACAGCGCTCCTTTGCATGCAAAGAGCTATCCTGGCGTTTGTGACGATGATTGGCTTGCAGCTTGGTGCTTACACTTGCACGTTCTTGCGGTTTTCTTTGGCCCTTATCTGGCTCCCCAAAGCCGCCGCCGATAGAATCGATTTTCATTCGGCAATTGTTGATAACCATGTCCCGCTACCAAGCTTTTAATCTGTTGGCCCAGCACAATACCCAGCTGCATGACAACCTGGAGCTGGACAATGGTATTGAGCTTGCCGCCTGGTCTAATCATTTTGACCGCATTACCCAATGCCCCGACCACCACACCTTGAGCCTCTATGTGGCCGATGGTTACGAGAGCTACCATAAAAACGGTGATCAATGGCATAACGGTGGCGGCCCTAACCGGGCTTGCGTACTACCAAGGCACAGTGAGTCCAGTTGGGACATTCGCGGCAAGCTGAGCTTTGTGCACCTTTATTTCACCGATGGCCATTTACGCAAGCTTACCGAGCAAACCTGGGACAAAAGCCCCTTTGCCATTGATTTGCAGGAACGCATTTTTGTTGAAGATAAGCAAATAACCGCCTTGTACCGGCAGTTTTTACTGCGCCACCAGTGGCACGATCACAGCCATAAGTTGGTGTTATCGTCAGCAACCAACCTGCTTCTTACCCACCTGTTAAGCCGCTATGGTCACTTTGACTGGCGTTTGCCAGCCGTTCGCGGTGGTTTGGCACCGGTTGTTGCCAAGCGGGTGACCGAATATATCGAGCAGTACCTGGCCGAACCATTACTGCTAAGTACCCTGGCCGCCGAGGCTGGCCTTAGCGAATATCACTTTGCCCGCATGTTTAAACAAAGCCTGGGCCAAGCCCCACATCAATATGTGCTGGGCCGCCGCCTGGCGCGAGCCAAAGCTTTACTTGCCCACAGTAACGCGAGCCTGACCGACATCGCCCATGGCTGCGGGTTTAGTTCAGCCAGCCATTTTTCTAACCGCTTTAAAGCCGCCGAAGGCATCAGCCCTTCGGCCTATCGCCAGGCATAAAAAAACCGGCCCAAGGCCGGTTTTTTTATAAGGCAGGCCTTAGTACCAAGGCCAGGCTTTTAGCTGGTAGTCAGCAGGGGTTGCGCCCTGTAGGTATTTCACAAAATAGTCCCAACGGCGTTTGGTGATGTAAGGGGTGGCATAACCGTAAGCATGACGGGCATTAGGAATGGCAATCATGTCGAAGGGTTTGTTGGCCTTGATCAACTCTTCAATCACCACTTGGGTGTTTTGCGGCGGCACGTTGTCGTCAACATTGCCGTAGGTCAGCATCAATTTGCCTTTGAGGTTTTTCACCAACAGCGGGTTGGACTGATTGTCGTAGTTGCTGGTGCCATCTTTGTTGTTTTTCACCAGGCCTTGGTATTTCTCACCCCAATCCGCTTCATAAATGCGGTTGTCGTGGTTACCCGACTCGGCCCAGCCCACCTTGAAGAAATCAGGGTAGCGGAACATGGCGTCAGCGGTGGTGTTACCGCCACCGGAGTGGCCCCAGATACCGATACGGCTCATATCAATCCAGGGGTAGCGTTTACCCAGTTCTTTCACCGCTTTGACTTGGTCCGGCAGGGTGTTGTCGCCCATATCGCCATACCAGGTGTCGTGGAAGGACTTGGAGCGCCAAGGGGTACCCATGCCGTCGATGGCCACCACAATAAAGCCCAGTTCCGCCAGTGCTTGGTGGTCGGCGCGGGATGCCAAGAAGCTGCGGCCACGTACCGAACCGGTTTGCGGGCCGGGGTATACGTAGTCAATGATCGGGTACTTTTTGTTCGGGTCAAAGTTAGTGGGTTTGAACATCAAACCATAAAGGGTGGTTTTGCCGTCGCGGCCGGTTACGGTAATTTGCTCAGGCGCCACCCAGCCATTGGCTTTTAAACGGGAGATGTCGGCCTTGGCAACAGTGGCAATCACATGGCCGTCGCTGGCGGCGCGCAGCACTGTGACCGGTGGCGTGGTTGGGGTGGAATAGCTATCCACAAAGTAGCTGCCGTCTTTGGACATGCTAATGGTGTGGTCGGCTTTTTCCGGGGTCAGCAGTGTGGCCTTAGTGCCGTCCAGCGAAGTTTTAAACAGCTGGCGATAATAAGGGTTAACGCCCTTTTCGCGGCCAACCGCCGTAAACCATACCGTGCGGCTTTGACGGTTAAGGTATTTAACGTCTGATACCGGGCCTTGGCCGCTGGTAATGGGGTGCAGTGCTTTACCGGTTTTCAGGTCGTACAAGTAAAGGTTGCCCCAGTCGCTGCGCTCGGAGTACCAAATCGCCTGATGACTTTCTGGCAGATAGCGCCAGCTAACCCCTTCAATACCACTTTCATAATAGGTAGGCACCGATTCACTAAAGACGGTGCGCACCACGCCGGTATTGGGGTTGGCAATACGGAACCATTCATGGTGGTGGCCACGGGAGGTAGACACAAAGGCCAGGGTTTTACTGTCTGGCGCCCATTTCACATCGTCCCAAATACCGTGGTGGCTACAGCTGATGTCGTCGCACAGTGTCGAGCGGTGGAAATCGGCCTTCATTTTCAGCGCCACCACTTTCGCTTTGGCCACGTCAATCACCACCCGGTGGATCATAAAGACGTGCTTGTCGCCCGCCATGGGGTATTTCCATACCTCAATTTTGGGGTTGCCAATTTCGGCGCCCACGGTGGCCATGTCAGCCACTTGGCGCTGGTCTTGCTTGAAGGTGGCGATTTTCTTGGAGTCTGGCGACCATTCCAGCACCGCTTGGTTTGAATGCAACCAGCCAGCGTTGTCGGTGGCGTAACCAAAGTTCTTGATACCGTCTTTGGTGAGCTGGCGCTCTTTGCCGGAGGCAATGTTGCGTACCCACAGGTTCCAGTCGCGAATAAAGGCAACCTCTTTACCGTTGGGGGAAACCACGCCCTTAAGTTCGCTGATATCGGCTTTTTTATGGTTGCCCGCCAACAGGGCCGACAGCTCGCCTTTCACGCATTTATCAAGGCCAGGGTAGTCGCAGCTTACCGTCATGCCAGCGGCGGTAAGTTGGATATGGCCATCTTTAGGCAGGGCAATATCACTAATTTTAAGCTTGGCGGCGGTTAAGGCTTTGTGGTCCTTTTTCCCCTCGCTCTTGGCCAGGGCATTGAGGGCGGCGGCCAGTTTTTGCTGGTCAAAAAGCGGCGCACTTTTACCGGTTTTGGCGTCCATTTTCAGGTACTGGTCAACGTCATGGCTGGTATCGACATACCAAAACTCATGGTCGTTAAACCAGTTGACCTTACGCACATCGTGGTCAACTAACGGCTTGGTTTTATAGCTGAGGAAGTTTTCAGCTTTGGCGTAATCTGCGGCACTCAGGGCTTTGGCATAGACCCCGGTTGCGGCCAGAGCCAGGGCGATACCCACACCCAAGGAGGAAATTTTAATACCCATAGGTTCCCATTTTTATGGTGAGAAGCCCTGAACAAAACAAGGCCGTTATTGCACATGCTGCCGATTTTAAGCTGTTCATTATCACAGCGTCCCACGGCTTAGCGGCAATGGTGGGCGGCTGGTCGTGGGTGCCTGCAAATACGTGCGCTTAATCACACAATCTCGGCCGCGTCCCTCCTCAAAGCCTCGTTTTTGAAACAAAACCCAAACGAGATGCAGATTGGTGCACCTTTTATGCACAGTGTTCAGTTAGCAGCTTAACGGGCCGTTTTAAGGTGATGGCGTAGACGTAAGAGGACATCGCCATGAAGAAATTGCTGATAAGTAGCCTGACCGTTGCCAGCCTGATGCTGTCGCCTTTAGCGGCCTATGCCCACACAAATGGGCACGACGACCACGGCAAAGATCACGGCTATGACGAGCATCATCATGACAACCATGACCATCATCATGATGACCACCACTATGATGATCACCACGACCGTCATGGCCCGCCGCCCCATCACGACAGGGTGATCGTTGTTGACCGCGGCTTCCATCACCAAGGCCCACCGCCGCGCCACCGCTATTATCACCGTAGCGACCTGGCTAACATCGCCACCTTTGCGGTACTGGCAGGGGTTACTTACGCCATTATCGACAACGTCTATTACCGCAAAAGCGGCGACCGCTACGAGTATATTTCCAAACCTCCGGCGGGTAGCTACCGGGTGATAACCGTACGTTGATAAAAGGCCCCAAGGGGCCTTTTTTAATGGTCAGTGCGAAGAAACAAACAGCGCGTTGGCCGGTTCTGGCGGCAAGGCGTAAGCACTACGCAACCGGCTGGCCTCTTCGGTGGGTGGCAGGCCAAAAAGCCGTTTAAATTCGCGGCTAAATTGCGAGGCACTTTCATAACCTACCGCCACGGCAGCCGCCATGGCGCTCATTTGCTGGCGCACCATTAATAGCCGCGCCTGATGCAGGCGAATGGATTTAACGTATTGCATCGGTGAGGTTTGGGTAATGGCGCGAAAGTGGCTATGAAAACTGGCCTGGCTCATACCGGCCAGACTGGCCAACTCGGCCACATCCAGCGGCACCCGAAAGCGTTCATGAATATGCCTAAGCACACCGGCAATTTTACCAAAGGCCCCTTGCTGGGTAAGCGCCGCCCGCAGCTGGCCGCCCTGCTCGCCGCTAAGTACATGAAAGTAAATCTCCCGCACCAGCCCCGGCCCCAAAATGGCGGCTTGCAATGGGTCAGCAAGGGCGTGCAACAAGCGTCCTAGGCTTTGGCGAAGTGCATCATTTAATGGCGTTGACTGCATGCCGGTGGGTTGGTCGCTTACCTTCGCTCCCTTTTGGGTCATCGTCAGCAATAGCTCGGCCACCACTGGTAAATCCAAATGCATGTAAATTGCCAGTAATGGCTCATCAAAGCTGGCATCGGTTTCCATGGTAAAAGGTACCGGCACCGAAACCGCCAGGTAATGGTTGCTGTCATAGCGGTATAACTGGTCACCAAAGTAACCGCGTTTACTGCCTTGCAGCACAAACACTATGCCAGGGTCATACAATACCGGGGTGCGACTCAAAGGCCGGTTGGAACGCAGCAGCCGCACGTCTTTTAACGATGTCAGGTTATAGCCCTCAATGGGGGCCAAATTCGCCAGTAGCGATATTAAGGGATCAGTAAGCATGAGAGTATTATGCATCACGAACCCCTTATTAGGGCGACAAAAACATCAAGGTTGGAGTTTTAGGCAAGATAAAAAGTGTAACCGGCATCCAGATTGGCGCTAACCCAGGCACACTACACCTCCCTTGGCAAAGATGAGGAATAAACCATGAAAACCTTGCTAATTACCGGTGTAAGCAGTGGCTTTGGTAAAGCATTGGCCACTGAAGCGCTGGCCGCGGGCTATAAGGTCATTGGTACAGTGCGTAGCCAAAGCGCCCTGGAAACCTTTGAAGCCATGCACCCTTCCAACGCCCACGGCGCATTGCTGGATGTAACCGATTTTGCGCGTATTGCCCCGTTAGTGGCGGAGCTTGAAAGCCAACATGGCGCCATTGATGTGCTGGTCAATAACGCCGGCTACGGCCACGAAGGCATTTTTGAAGAAGCGACCTTGGAGCAGATGCGTCACCAGTTCGACGTGAATGTCTGGGGAGCGGTAGCGATGATGAAGGCACTGGTGCCCAGGTTCCGCCAGCGCCGCAGCGGGCACATCATCAACATCACCTCCATGGGCGGCTACATCACCATGCCGGGAATAAGCGACTATTGCGCCAGCAAGTTTGCCTTGGAAGGCTTTTCCGACACCTTAAGCAAGGAGCTAGCCGACTTTAATATTGCCGTAACAGCGGTAGCGCCGGGGTCCTTTCGTACCGACTGGGCGGGCCGCTCCATGGTGCGAAGCGAGCGTTCCATCAGTGACTACGATGCGCTTTTTGACCCGGTGCGCCAAGCGCGTAAAGACAAAAGCGGCAAGCAACTGGGCGACCCCCAAAAGGCGGCCAGCGTGATGCTAAGCCTGTTGGAACACCCCAAACCACCGGCTCACCTGCTACTGGGCAGCGATGCTCTTGGCCTGGTGCGTGGCAGTATTGCAGCGCTTAACCAGCAGCTTGATGACTGGCAAGCCGTTACCTGCTCAACCGACGGCGAATAACAAAAAGGCCCCAACAGGGGCCTTTTTCATTGCCGCGCAAAGCGCCTTACTTTTTGTTCCACGCCGGGGTTTTATCATGCAGTAAGTGCTTGATAAAAAAGTCGAACTGGCGACGCTCTGCATAGCGAATAGGGCCAGTTGAACGCCCCGCAGTGTGTTCGCCACCGGGCACTTCCAACAAATCAAAGTCCTTATTGGCGTGAATAAGGGCATTAACCAGTTGCAAGCTCGATGACGGGTCAACGTTACTGTCTTGCTCACCGAAGATGATCAACACATTGCCTTTAAGCTTGTCGGCGTTAACCACTTCCGAGGAACGCTTGTAGCTGTCATCAACCGGCCAGCCCATCCACTGCTCGTTCCAGCTGATTTTGTCCATGCGGTTGTCGTAGCAACCGGCAAAGGCAACCCCCACGGTATAAAACTCGGGGTGGAATTCCAGAGCGCCCACGGTGCTTTGGCCACCGGCAGAACCGCCGTAAATACCCACACCATGGGAAATGTCGTACCAAGGGAATTTCTTGGCCGCCGCTTTGTGCCAAAGAATGCGGTCAGGGAAGCCGGAGTCGCCGAGGTTTTTCCAAATCACATCATGGAAGGCCTTGGAACGGTTAGCCGTACCCATACCGTCGATTTGCACCACGATAAAGCCAAGGTTTGCCAACTCCTGCATGCCAATGACTTTGTCGCCGCCGCTATGGTAGCCAAAGGGCCAAAAGTCCTTGGGCACAAAGCTGTCTTGCGGGCCGGCATAGATATTTTCAATCACCGGGTAATGCTTTTTAGGGTCGAAATTTAGCGGCTTGACGATAAGGCCGTAAATATCGGTTTTACCGTCGCGGCCCTTGGCCACAAAGGGTTCGGGGTATTTAAAGCCGGCGGCCAGCAGTTTGGAAATATCGCCCTTGGCAATGGTGCGCACCAGGCTACCGTTGGCTTTATGCAACTCGGCCACATTGGGCATGTCTACCCGCGAATAGACATCGACGTAGTACTTCATGTCGTCCGAGAAGGCGACATGGTGGTTAGCCCGCACCTTGGTGAGATCGGTGAGATTTGAGCCGTCAAAGTTGATGCGATAGTAATGCACAAAGTAAGGGTCTTCGCCCTTATTCATGCCCGAGGCGGCAAACCAGATTTGGCGTTTATCGTCGTCAACCTTCACCACTTCCCGTACCGGCCAGTTGCCACTGGTGATGCGGTTTTTCACCTTGCCGGTTTTGCCGTTGTAAAGGTAGAGATGGGCCCAGCCGTCACGCTCGGACAGCCAGATAAATTCCTTGCCCAAGCCATGCACGTCGTGGCCAAACTCGCGGTCTTGGTAGATAAAGGTTTTGGCGGTTTCGGTAACTTCGGCCCGTGGCTTGCCGGTGCTGGCATCAACCGCAATCACCCGCGCTTTTTGAAAGCCGCGCTGGTTGTAACGAAAGGCAAAGCTTTTGCTGTCTTTGCGCCAACGCAGATCGGTTAGCTGATAAGGGTTACTAAAGAGCGCGTTGTCGATAATGGTTTCTTTGCCGGTGGCAACGTTAAAGAGCACCGGTTGGTCAATGTCGATAGCGTCGCCCGGTTTCGGGTACAGCTGTTTGACCACTTTCGGTTGCAGCTGATCGGTGGGAGACGACATCACCCGGGTGACAAAGCGGGCATAACCGGGGCGCACCCGATACAGCACAATGTATTTGGAATCGGGCGACCAGTGAATACTTTCAGGGTCGTAAAAATTACCGGCGGTGCCATCTTGGCTAAGGGCTTTTTTGTTGCCTTCGCCATCCACCACCACCAGATTGTGGCCTTCGACAAAGGCGCTTAACTTGCCGTTAGGGGCAGCGCGCAGGTGATTGTCGGCCGGGTATCTTAGGTCGCGCACCACGCCAAAGCCGCTCGGCTGGCCTGGCCATTGCAGCGCCTCGCACTTGGCCTCTTTCAGGCTGCAATGCCAAGGGTCGTATTCGATATCAAAATCGATACCGTCGCCGGCGTAGTTAAAATGCTTAATCGGCAGTTGCAGGGCGGTGATGTGCTTATGCATTGCCGCGCTCAGGCCTTTTGCCACCAAGGCTTGGTCAAAGGCGCTTTGCTGCTTGCCGGTATCGGCGTTTTCACGGATGTAGGTATAACCGCCCGCCACGGTTTTTCGAAATAAAAAGTCATGGCTGTTTGCGACCCAGTCGGCGGGAAAAACGATATTACGGGTCAGGCCAATCCAGTTATTACGCAGGTCCAAACTGGCGTTAATATCAGCCGCCGTGGGCTTGGCCGCCAGCGCCTGACCTGCCGTCAGGCACAACAACAGACAGGACAACCCCTGCCAACCTTTCGCTTTCACATCCAGTCCTCATCATAAAACGGTATACGATATACGGTAATGGCTTTATCAACATTGCTCAAACGTTTATGAAGATGAACCGCACAAAATAGATAAAATGCTGCCGAGGCAAGATTAAGGAAGCGCTGCTCAAAAGTTGTGCACATTGCACGCAAAAGTTACTTATTTTTTCCTCTTGGTAACAGATTGACACTCGGCCCAAGATAGAGACAATTCCACCTCCATTATTCAGGCCAAACACAAGGTAATTTTATGCCCAGCGTAAAGCGGATACTCTGCTTCGCCTTGTGCGTGTTTTTGCTGTCTTTAGCGGCAGCTGTGTCTTTTTTAGAACTAAAACACCCGGCCCGGCATCAACAAGGCTCGCCCTTTTCCATGGGTAGAAACGCCCAACACGTCTCTGCACATCAAGCGCAAGATTCCAAGCTGAGCTAGCGCGCCCGCGTCTTCGGCCAACCATTACTCTGAAGTTAATAGTTCGACAACAAAGTTCATTGATAGCCTGCCAACCTCGACATAACGTTGACGTAAACGAAATGACGAGGAATGCCAATGCAGGCCAATACGCAGCGAAATTGGTGCAGCCACCGCCAGGAAAAAGCCCGGCGCCTAAGCCAGGTTAACCACTTTAGCCAAGGCAAAGTGATTGCCACCGAGCAGATTGTTGACGCCTTGGAGCTGTTGCTTGAACCCGGCGACAAGGTGGTACTGGAAGGCAACAACCAAAAGCAAGCCGACTTTCTGTCCCGCTCCTTAGGCCAGGTGGACAGCAGCAAAGTCCACGACCTGCACATGGTGATGCCAAGCGTCGGCCGTCCCGAGCATTTGGATCTGTTTGAAAAAGGCGTGGCCCGCAAACTCGACTTTTCCTTTTCCGGGCCGCAAAGCCTGCGCATTGGCCAGCTGATGGAAGATGGCCTCTTGGAAGTGGGCGCCATCCACACCTACATCGAACTCTATGCCCGCCTTTATGTGGACCTTATTCCCAAGGTGGCGCTGCTGGCCGGTTTTAAGGCGGACCGCCAAGGCAATATTTACACCGGGCCTTCCACCGAAGACACCCCCGCCCTGGTGGAAGCGGCGGCCTTTAAAGACGGCATCGTTATCTTCCAGGTTAATGAAATTGTTGATGATGTTAGCGAGCTGCCGCGGGTAGATATTCCTGCCGACTGGGTCGATTTAATCGTGCTGGCCGACAAGCCCTTTTATATCGAACCGCTCTTTACCCGTGACCCACGGCTGATTACCGACGTCCATGTACTGATGGCGATGATGGCCATCAAAGGCATCTATGCTCGCCACCAGGTGCAATCGTTAAACCACGGCATTGGCTTTAACACCGCCGCCATTGAACTGTTACTACCGACCTATGGTGAACAGCTGGGCCTTAAGGGCAAAATTTGCCGCAACTGGACCCTAAACCCCCACCCTACCCTGATTCCCGCCATTGAAAGTGGCTGGGTGGAAAGCGTGCACTGCTTTGGCACCGAACTGGGGATGGAAGATTACGTTGCCGCCCGCCCCGATGTGTTTTTTACCGGCCGCGATGGTTCCTTGCGTTCCAACCGTGCCTTTTGCCAACTGGCGGGCCAATACGCAGTCGACATGTTTATCGGCGCAACATTGCAGGTGGATGGCGACGGTAACTCGTCCACCGTTACCCGTGGCCGGGTAGCCGGCTTTGGCGGCGCCCCCAATATGGGCCATGACCCAGGCGGCCGCCGCCATGCCACCCCAGCCTGGCTGGATATGCGCCCCGACCAGCACCCGCTGACCAAAGGTAAAAAGCTGGTGGTGCAGATGGTGGAAACCTTCCAGGACGCCAATAAGGCCACGCTCGTGGCCGAGCTGGATGCCGTGGCCATGGCCAGCGATTATCAAATGCCACTGGCACCGGTAATGATTTACGCCAGCGACGTTACCCATGTGCTCACCGAGGAAGGCATTGCCTACCTTTACCTGGCCAAATCCCCAGAGGAGCGGCGGGCCATGGTGGCGGCGGTGGCAGGCATTACCCCCATTGGCTTGGCAAGAGACCCGGTTGAGACCGCAAGGCTTAGGCGCGAAGGCCTGGTTGCCTACCCGGAAGATTTGGGTATTAACCCTGCCGATGCCAGCCGTGACCAGCTGGCCGCCAAAAGCATCAGTGAGCTGCAAAGCTGGTCTGGCGGCCTTTATCAGCCACCGGCCAAATTCAGGAGCTGGTAATGAAAGCCCTCGCTATTAGCGGCGCGCAGCATAAAGCCTATCTGGCGCGCTGGGCCCTGGAAGCCGAAGCCGAACTCACCCCTAAACCGGCGCTGGTGGACCGGCGCTCAAGCGGTGCCCACGGCGACATGAACATCGCCCTGATGCAGCGCTCGGCCCGCACTCTTGAGCCCTGGTTTACCAAAATGGCAGCCTTAACCGGCCCCCGGAACAGTGATTTTCGGGCAGCCTTGGGCCTGTTGGGCCGCGAAGCAGAAGCGGAGATGCTGGCCGAAACCGGCGGCATTAACACCCACCGCGGCGCGATTTGGGCCTTGGGTTTGTTGCTGGCAGCCGAAGGCGACACCCCTAAGGCCTTACTGGCCTCGGCCGCCAACCTGGCCCGGTTAGAAGACCCCTTTATGCCAGCCCGGCCTGCCAGTCATGGCGAACAAGCGGTGGCCCGGTTTGGTATTAGTGGCGCTAAGGCGCAGGCCCAGGCCGGTTTTCCGCAAATACATAACCAAGGCCTGCCGGTACTGAGGCAAAGCCGCCAGCGCGGCGACATTGAAGCCTACGCCCGTCTCAATAGCCTGCTGGCGATCATGAGTGCCCTCACCGACACCTGCGTGTTGTACCGTGCTGGCATCAAGGGCCAAAACGCCATGCAGCAAGGAGCCTTGGCGGTACTGGACGCTGGCGGCGCTGGCACCTTTGCTGGCCGCCGCGCCTTAACACACCTTGATAACCGCCTTTTAGCCTTAAACGCCTCGGCCGGGGGCGCTGCCGATCTGCTGGCCGCCACCCTACTCACCGACGCCCTTTGCCCAGAACAGGAGGGGTAATGGAAACCTTCGAATTAACTGTCGATGCCAAACCGCAACCGCTGGGCCGCGCCTTGGTGGGCTGCGTCGCCTCTGGCGATTTAGAAGTGATGATTGAGCCGAACAATGCCAATCAGGCACAACTGCTAATCACCAGTAACTGTGCAAACCGCCGGCGCTGGCAACACATCGTCGCCGCCATTGCCGCCAGCCAAACCCTGCCGGCGATGCGCATGGATATTCATGATTTTGCTGCCACCCCTGGGGTTATTCGCTTGCGCATTGAACAAGCCCTTGCACAGGCCAAAGAGGAGGCAACCCATGGCGCATAACTTTGCCGATGCCAGCGCCCGCCAGCGCGCCACGTTACTGCTCGATAAAGGCAGCTTTCGCGAACTGTTAGGGCCGTTTGACCGGGTCACCTCGCCTTGGCTTGAACGCCAAGGCATAGTGCCGCAATTTGACGACGGCGTGGTGATAGCTAAAGGCAGTATCGATGGCCAAAGCGCCGTGGTTGCCGCCATTGAAGGCGGCTTTCAAGGCGGCAGTTTAGGGGAAGTGGCCGGCGCGAAAATCGCTGGCGCGCTAGAAATGGCGTTAGAAGACAACCAAAACGGCATTGCCACTGGCGCCGTGCTGGTGCTGGAAACCGGTGGCGTCAGGCTACAAGAGGCCAATTTGGGCCTGGCGGCCATTAGTGAAATTCAATCCGCCATTGTCGCCCTGCGTGCCTACCAGCCGGTTATTGGCATTATCACAGGGCCGGTGGGCTGCTTTGGCGGCATGTCCATTGCGGCCGGGCTTTGCAGCTACCTCATCATGACCCGTGAAGGGCGCCTTGGCCTTAACGGCCCCTTGGTTATCGAGCAAGAAGCCGGTATTGGCGAATATAACGCCTCCGATCGGCCTTTTATCTGGAGCCTGAGCGGCGGCGAACAGCGCCAAGCCGGTGGCTTTGTTGATGCCTGCTGCGCCGAAGACAGCGAAAGCGTCAGCCAAACCCTTCGCCAATACCTGAAAAAAGGGCTGCCCGCGCAGCACCGCAGCGACGCCTATGACGCTTTTCTTAGCGCCCTTAACACAATGGATAGCGCGCCGCAGCTGGACGCAGCCAGTGCCAGAGCATGGTTAAAAGGAGTGCAGTTATGAACCGAGGTCAACGCTGGTTTAACGCCCTAACCGAACAAATGCAGCCGCAACAGGGCCCGGTGCCGTCGGTTGTTTATGCCGACGGCGAGCTGGCAGGCCGCCCCTGCCGGGTTATTTTAGTGCGTCCCGATCCCAACAATATCTTTCCTCGCGCCCGTGGCGGCGAAGTGGGTTTGTTGGAAGGCTGGGCTCTTGCCAAGGTGGTCAGCGAAGCAGGCCGCGAACGCACCTTGGTGGCGGTTGTCGATGTACCAAGCCAAGCCTATGGCCGCCGCGAAGAAGCGCTGGGTATTCACCAGGCCTTGGCCGCCGCTGCCGCCGCCTATGCCAAAGCCCGCCAGGGCGGGCAGCCGGTACTGGCACTGTTAGTGGGCAAAGCCATGTCAGGGGCATTTTTAGCCCATGGTTATCAGGCCAACGCCATCTTGGCGCTGGATGACGCCAAGGTCATGGTGCACGCCATGGGTAAAGCTGCTGCCGCCAGAGTGACCCAACGCAGCGAGGATGACCTAGACCGGCTCGCCGCCAACATCGCCCCCATGGCCTATGACCTAAAAAGTTACGCCTCGTTAGGGCTATTAACCGCCCGGCTTTCGGTAACCAGCGCCGATGCACCAACCAAGGCGGATATTGATAAGGTTGCCAGCGCCCTGATCGCAGCCCAGCACCAGGCTCTGAGCAATACTGGCCTTAGCCACCGCTTAGAGGGTGAAAACCGCCAGGCCTCTAAAAAAGTGCGCGAGCTGCTGCGCCAGCAATGGCAGCAACCGGCATGAATTGGCAGCCGCACGATTTGCTATGGGCTAAGCCTCGGAGCCTAAAAGCGCTACCTGGCGAGGCGCTTGGCGATTGGGCGCAGCTTTGCCAAGGGCCGGTAGTGGTGCGCCGCGCCACCTGCGAACCGGGCTTGATACCGGTAGGTATCCGCGGCGCCAATAAAGGCCAGCGCCAAGCGGCGCTGCTAGCGAAAACCGCAGTAATGCGCGGTGTTACCCCCTTTGCTATTGCCAACAGCCAGGGTTGGCTTTGCCATGCCCTTCGCGGCCAGCACCCGGTGCTCGTTACCCTAGAGCGGCTAGCGCCGATATTGGCGCCCTTTCGCTGGGGCATTACCGGTAGCCTGGGGTACGAACTGGCAACCGGGCTTTCGCAGCTCACCGATACCTCTGACCTGGATTTACTGCTCTATTGCCCCGAGACCTTAGCTCGCAATAGCGCCCGGCAGCTCTGGCAATCGCTCAATCTGGGCCCTTGCCGCCTTGATGTGCAACTGGCTTTGCCGGGCGGCGCCGTTGCCCTGGCCGACTGGGCCAACAGCCGGCATAAAGTGCTGCTTAAAACCAACCAAGGGCCGCTATTAACCCTTGAGCCTTGGCAGGAGCAGTTGGCATGAGCGCGGTATTTACCTTCCCCGGCCAAGGTGCCCAGCGCCCCGGCATGCTGGCCAATTGGCCGAAACACCGCGCCTTTAGCGATACCGCCGCCGAAGCAGAACAAGAACTGGGCATAGCCCTTAACGATTTAGATAGCGAGCAAGCCCTGGCCCATAGCCGCAATGTGCAGTTGGCACTGCTGATTTGCGCCGTGGCCTTTGGCCGCTACTTACTGGCCGAAGGCGTAAGGCCCAACTATGTGCTGGGGCTGTCCATTGGCGCCTACCCGGCGGCCGTGATCGCCAACAGCCTGACCTTTAAAGACGCCCTCGCCCTGGTGGCCCTGCGTGGCGAGCTGATGCAAAGCGCCTTTGCCAGCGGCTTTGGCATGATGGCGGTGCTGGGGCTGGACCCTTATCAGTTGCAGCAGCTTCTGGCGCAAAGTGCTGCTCGCCAAGTCTATTTGGCCAACATCAATGCCGACAACCAGTCGGTGCTATCGGGTGCCTGGCAAGAGCTGGAAACACTCAAAGTCGTTATCAACAGCGCTGGCGGCCATTGCCAGGCTTTGGCGGTGACGGTGCCGTCGCACTGCCCATTACTAACCGAGCAGGCACAAGTTCTGCAAACAGCCTTTGCCAGCATCGAGATGGCCGCTCCAGCTATCGCTTATGTCAGTGCCAGCAAGGCCCGGGTACTGCGCGACGTTAGCGCCATTAAAGACGATTTAGCCATGAACATGGCCCGGCAGGTGCACTGGCTTGATGCCAGCCGCCTGCTGGCCGAGCGCGGCGTTAGCGCCGCCATCGAACTGCCTCCCAGTGGCACCCTGACCGGTTTATTCCGGCGGGTATTGCCGCAGGGGCACTGTGTCGGGGCAAACCATACCCGGCTCGATAGCCTTCGGCTTTTATGCAGCGGCTGAAGGCAACAACACCGAAGTGAGACCGCAGTACGCTTCGGCACATAACAATGAAGACAGCGGAGAAACACCATGATCATCTACGGCGTGACTTTACTGGCGGTATGCACCCTGCTGGGTGTCGCCATCGGCCAGATCCTTGGCACTCTCATCGGCATCCCCGCCAATGTCGGCGGCGTGGGTATTGCCATGATTTTGCTGGTGCTGGTGGGCAGTGCCCTGCAAAAACGTGGGGTTTTAGATATTAAAAGCGAACAGGGCATTGAGTTCTTCAGTGCCATTTATATCCCGGTGGTGGTGGCCATGGCGGCCAAGCAAAACGTCTATGGCGCACTCACCGGTGGCCCTATGGCCATTACCGCCGGAGTGGCGGCAGTGGTTATCGGCTTTGCCTTGGTGCCGGTGCTGGACCGTTGGGGGCGGGAAAAGCACGCGCAATCAGAAACAACCGTGAGCCAAACCAAGGAGCGCAGCCATGTTTGAAGCCTTAGAAAAGGTGTCTAACACCTACAGCATGGTGGTGGGCTTTGCCGTTATCGGTTTGGTGATGTGGCTGTCGTATTGGCTGTCGGCCAAGCTGACCTCGGGCCGCATCCACGGTAGCGCCATTGCCATTCTTTGCGGTTTGGTACTGGCCTATGTCGGTGGCGTGATTAGCGGCGGTAAGCACGGTTTGGTAGACCTGCCACTGCTGAGCGGCATCGGCATTGTCGGTGGCACCATGCTCAGAGACTTTGCCATTGTTGCTACCGGCTTCGGGGTGAATGTGCAGGAGCTTAAAAAGGCGGGGATCTCCGGGGTAGTGGCGCTGCTGCTAGGCGTGTTGTCCTCCTTTGTCGCGGGGGTAGCGGTGGCGATGGCCTTTGGCTACACCGATGCAGTTAGTCTGACCACCATCGGCGCGGGCGCTGTAACCTACATTGTGGGCCCGGTCACCGGCGCCGCTATTGGTGCCAGTTCAGAGGTCATGGCGCTGTCGATTGCCGCCGGTTTGGTGAAATCTATTCTGGTGATGGTGTCCACCCCCTTTGTGGCCAAATACATCGGCCTTAACAACCCGCGCACCGCCGTGCTGTTTGGCGGCTTAATGGGTACTTCCAGCGGCGTGGCCGCGGGCCTTGCTGCTACCGACCCGAAATTGGTGCCCTACGGCTGCTTAACTGCCGCCTTTTATACCGCTGCCGGTTGTTTGCTGGGGCCGTCGCTGCTGTTTATGGCAATGCTGGCCATCACCGGCCACCACTAAAGTCCCATTGCGCGTATTTTCTGCGCCACACATAGTCAAAGGGCCGGCTAACCGGCCTTTTGACTGTTGGGAGCAACGTGGACGACGGCATCACCCTTAAAAAGCTCGATATTTTCCTGACCTTTATGCGCACCGGCACCTTGGCAGAAGCGGCCGAGCAACTGGGGTTAAGCGGGGTGAGTGTGCACAGAGCCATTCACTCCCTGGAAGAAGCCTTAAAGTGCCCGCTGTTTCGCCAAGAAGGCAGGCTGCTGGTGCCACTGCCCAGTGCCCAGGTGTTGGCTGAACAAGGCCAGCAGCTGGTGGCAGCTTTGGATGACACCATAAAAGCGGTGCGCGAAACCGCCGGGGTTTATTCCAACCAGTTCAAACTGGGCGCCCTTTATTCGCTGACCCTAGGCACGGTGCCGCAGCTCATTGCCGGGCTTAAGCTTCGCAAGGGCGAGCTGAATATCGAGCTGACCTTAAATTCCAACACCCAGCTTTTTAATAAGCTCAAGGCCCTGGAGCTGGACGTGATTCTGGTGGCCTTGGAGCCCGGTTTTGAAGAGCCCGACTTTATTACCCTGCCACTCTACCAAGACGACATCTGCCTGGCGGTGCCGCCCGACTCGCCGCTGCAAAAGCTGGTGCAAACCAACCTCGATAACCTCAACGACGCAACCTTTGTCACCCTGGCCAAGGGCTTTGCCACCACCGATGACAGCTTCCGCGCTTTTAATAAAGCCGGCATGACGCCAAACGTGGTGATGCAGGTTTCGGATATTTTTTCGCTCATTAGCATGGTCAGCGCCGGTGTGGGCCTGGCACTACTACCACGACGGGTAGAAGCGGTATTTGAAAACAAAATTCGCCTCATTCCCCTGGCCCCCGACTGCCGGGTCACCCAGCAAATATCCATGGTTTGCTTGGCTAGCCGCGAACGCGACCCACGCATTTTAAGCTGCATTGCCGAATGCCGAAGCTACGCCAGGAAAATGGCGACCTAGCGCCCCCCGGCGGCGCGCCAGATTTACACCCCGCCAAAGGGCGACTTGGGCACCAAGGGATTGTCGTGCAGGCTCACTAGCGCGTAATTAAACGCCTTGTCGGACCAATAGCGGGCCAACAGGCTGCCGTCTTGGCGCTGGCCATCGGGCAGCATGTGGTGGTTGGGCCCAGGCGGGCGAATGAAGTACAACAATGTCTGGCCCTTGCCGTTGCGATACAGCACCATGGCTGCCGGCCCTTCGGCGGTAGCCATGAGTTTGGCCGCCACCCGTTTAAGGCCGTAGTCGGCCAGCTGCGGCGGCAAACTGGCCCCTTTAAAATGCTCGTCAAACCAGCCATCAAGCTCACTTTGGCTGACATTCTGGTCAGGGGTGTTACTGAACAACCGGTACGCCTCTACCGCATCATTCATCGGCGGCACCATGGCTTGATAGCGGCGGTCCTGATACTGGCTGCCGGCCAACCACCCGGCCCCCAACGCCAACACCAAAGCGGCGGCAGTGGCAAAGCGGCGCCGGTTATTTTGCCGCCGCTGGCGGCGAATGGCGGCCACATCCGGCCCTTTGGGTAAGGCACTGGCGGTGGCATCGAAGGCACTACGAAGCTCACTGGCATCGTTTTTAAAGGCAGCCAGCCGCGCTTGCTCTTCGGGATGGGTGGCTAAATAGGCTTGCACCCAAGGCCGTTGCTGCGGATCCAGCTCGCCATCAATGAACGCGTGAAGTTGCTGCTCTGTTGGCTTCATTTTACGACCCTCAAGGTGGTATCCATTGATACCGGTTTATCTTCCAGCAGTGATCTATACGCTTGGCGAGCCCGGGAAAGCCGCGACATCACGGTGCCAATGGGCACCGCCAGCGTTTCGCTAACCTGCTGATAACTCATGCCTTCAACCGATACCAATAGCAAGATGCTGCGCTGCGCCTCGGGCAATTGGGCAAACAGCGCCAGGCTGTGGTGCTGGTCCAAATGCTGCTCTAAAGAAGCACTTTGTGGCTCTTCACTACTAAAGAGCTGCAGTAACTTACCAAAACGGCTCTGGCGGCGCTGACCGTCGATAAAGTGGCGATACAAAATAGCAAACAGCCAGGAACGTAGCTCGCCGTCGTTATGCTTTTTGTCCCAACCGGCAATGGCCTTTTCTACCGTCGTCTGTACCAGATCGTCAGCATCAAAAGGGCTCTTGCTCAGTGACAGCGCAAAGCGCCTTAAGCCGGGGAGCTGCGCGGTAAGTAATTGATCGATGTCGTTCATGGCGGCCAGCTACAAGAAATCAGTGTGTATAGAACGTTTGGGTGATTTTTTTATTCCGCCATTGGAATAAAAAAAAGCCCCAAGCGTTATTGGCATGAAACCCATTATCAGGACCTGCCATGAACTTCAGCTCCACCTGGCAGCGCTGGGCCATTATCGCCCTAGCTGTTGCTATTCCCGCCCTGGTCTTTGCCTATGTGGCAGGCTGGTTGGCGCCACAGCGTTTAACGCCGGGAAAATTCGTCAATCAGTTAGAAACCGATGGTGGTGTCCACCCAGGTATGCGGCGTAACCATACCAAAGGGCTTTGTGTAAGCGGCTATTTTGTCAGTAATGGCAACGGCGAGCGGCTTTCCAGTGCACCCCTATTTAGCCCAGGCCAATACCCGGTAACCGGCCGTTTTTCGCTGCCGGGCGGTAACCCGCACGGTGACGATGCCAAGGCCGCGCCCAGGGCCCTTGGTCTGCGCATTAATGCGGGGCTGGGCCAGCAGTGGCGAATGGCCATGTTGTCGTCGCCGGTATTTTTAGTCGCTACCCCGCAAGCTTTCTTCACACTGTTAAAAGACAAGGCTCCCGATCCGGCCACCGGCAAACCGGACGGCGCCAAAATTGCCGCCTTTTTTAAGGCGCACCCGGAAACAGCGCCTTTTTTAAAATGGGCCAAAGAGCACAAACGTTCTGACAGCTTTGCCAGCACGCCCTTTAACAGCCTCGACAGCTTTGTGTTTACCAACAATAAAGGCCAAAGCCATTTTGTGCGCTGGCGCTTTTTGCCGCAAACCGCTTTCGCTCCACAGCCCGCAGACGCAGGCAATGATTTTCTCTTTAACGATATTGCCAAGCGCCTGGAGCAAGGGCCGGTGAAATGGCAACTGCAAGTGCAGGTTGCCAACCCAGGCGACCCGGTACTGGATGCCACCAAGGCCTGGCCCGCTGCTCGCCAGCATATTGATGTGGGCACCCTGGTGCTCACCCGCAGCCAATCACAAGATACCGGCGCTTGTGGCGACTTAAATTTTGACCCCACCATACTGCCGTCGGGGATGGCGCCGTCTGACGACCCACTACTGCCGGCTCGCTCGGCCGTTTACTCCAACGATTTTACTCGCCGCCTCGGTGAACGCGCCAAGATGGAGAAGCAATCATGACCCACACCTTTCCCGGCATTATTCGCGTCCTGCACTGGCTGATGGCGGCCGCCATTTTCACCATGCTTTTTGTCGGCGCCGGTATGGTGGCCACCGTATCCACCCGCCACACCTGGCTTTATGCACTGCACAAACCCTTAGGCATTGCTATTTTGGTGCTGGCCATACTGCGCTTGGTGGTACGGCTGACCAGCAAAACCCCGCCGCTGCCGGCCGACCTACCGTACTTTATGGCGCTGGTGGCTAAAGGCTCGCAGGTATTGCTTTACGCCTTAATGATTGCCATGCCGCTTATCGGCTGGCTGATGCTAAGCGCTGGCGGCTACCCGGTCAGCTTGGGTGGCGGTATTGCCTTGCCTGACTTGGTGGATAAATCCGACAGCCTTTATGCCCTGCTACGGCCCTTGCACACCGAACTGGCTTATTGCCTGCTGCTGTTGGTGCTTGGCCATTTAGGCGCCGCCCTGTTCCATGGCCTTATTCGCCGCGACGGAGTATTGGCCAGCATGACCTTTTCCCGAAAATCCTGAACGCCAGTGTGGTAGCTGGTCCTTCCCCGGTGCACTGGTTGCATCGGGGCTTTTTGCTGTCTATAGTTTGATCAAATTAGTCATTCGATTAACTAACTTATGGCCGACAGTAACCGCGGCGATATCACCCGCGACGCGCTCATTCAAACCGCTACCCGTGTGTTCGCTGAAGATGGCTTTCACGGCGTCAGTACCCGTACCATCGCCAACGAAGCCGGCGTTAACCAAGCACTGATCGGCTATCACTTCGGCAATAAAGAGGGCCTTTACCAAGCGGTATTTCAAAGCATTGGCACCACCATTGCCAAGAACCTTGACCCACTTAGGGCGGCCATCGACCAAGCCCTTAGCAACGCCTCAACCAACCTCACGCCAGCGGAGCGCCAAAGGCGCTACCTGCCGTTTTTAGAGCAGATCATCGACCGAATGCTGAGCCTGCTGCTAAGCGGCGAAACCGAATACTGGGCACAACTGATTGTGCGTGAGCAGCAAGCCCCAAGCGCCGCTTTTAACCAGCTCTATCAGCAGTTGATGGAACCCATATTGCAGGTGTTAAGCCGGGTATTGGGCCAACTACGCCCCGAGCTAAGCACCGCACAACAGGGCATGTTAGCAATGACATTATTGGGCCAAATTCTGGTGTGGCGTTTTGCTCGCGCCGCAGCATTTCGCTACCTCAATTGGCAACAAACACCTGACGTGGAAGGCATCAAAACCATGTTGCATCAAAACCTGTTAAGGCTTGTCCAAGGAGATAGGTGATGAAAAAGCCGCTTATCGCACTGTTGGTCTTGGTGATACTCGCGGCTGCCGGTTATGGCGGTTATCGTTACAGCCAGCAAGACAAAGGCCCACTTACCTTGTACGGCAATGTCGACATTCGCGAGCTTTCCCTGGCCTTTCGCCAAAGCGGCCGCCTGGCCAGCATGGCACTGCAAGAAGGCGACAGCGTACAAGCCGGGCAGCAAGTCGCCACCTTAGACAACCAACCCTTCCAAGATGCCCTGGCAGCCGCAAAAGCCAAAGCACTGCAGGCCAAGGCTAACCTCGACAAGCTCGAAGCCGGTAACCGCCGTCAACAGATTGACCAAGCCCAAGCGACTCTTAATCAAACCCAAGCAGTGCTGGGCGATCGCAAGCGTGAATTTAACCGCCAGCAAGGCCTGGCAAAAACCGGCGCCACCAGTCAGCAAAGTCTCGACAGTGCCCGTTATGCCTATGTTGAGGCGTTGGCCAACCGCAACTCAGCCAAAGCCAATTTATCGTTGTTAGAAGAAGGCGCCAGGGTAGAAGACATTGAAGCGGCCAAAGCAGCGCTCGCGGCAGCCAATGCCAGTGTTGCCCAGGCGCAAACGGCCTTGGACGACACTAAACTCATTGCCCCTTCTGCGGCCGTGGTACTTAGCCGCATTGTCGAACCTGGTGCCATGGTGACCAGCGCTAGCCCGGTTTATAACTTAGCGCTGCGTAACCCGGTATACATTCGCGCTTACGTGTCGGAAGTAAACCTTGGCAAGGTGCCACCAGGCACCCCGGTCACCATCAGTACCGACAGTTCCACTAAAACCTACCAAGGCCAGGTGGGCTTTGTATCAGCCAAGGCAGAATTCACCCCAAAATCGGTGCAAACCGAGGATCTACGTACCGACTTGGTTTACCGGCTGCGTATTGTGGTTACCCAAGGCGACAACAGCCTGCAACAAGGCATGCCGGTGACCATTACGTTGGACCACTGACATGAGCGCGATTTGCTTTGAACGGTTGCAAAAGGCCTTTGGCAGCACCCAAGCCTTAAAAAGCATTAGTGCCAACATTAAGCCCGGCATGCTCACCGGCCTTGCCGGGCCAGACGGGGCCGGTAAAACCACACTAATTCGGTTGATGGCAGGTCTATTACACCCCGATGCGGGCACCCTTGAGGTAGCAGGCTTGATACCGGATAAGAGCCCGGCATTAACCGGTAAAGTCGGTTACATGCCGCAGCGTTTTGGCCTTTACGAAGACTTGTCAGTTATAGAAAATCTCAACCTCTATGCCGACCTTAAATCCCTGCCGCTGGCCCGCCGGCAAAGTGCCATTGACGAGCTTCTCACCTTCACCAAATTGGCCACTTTTACCGGCCGCTTGGCAGGTAAGTTGTCCGGTGGCATGAAACAAAAGCTAGGTCTTGCCTGCGCCTTAATGGGCAAACCCGACGTGCTGCTGCTGGACGAGCCCGGAGTGGGGGTCGATCCGGTTAGTCGCCAGGATCTTTGGCGCATGGTAAACGCCTTAACCGACCAAGGCATGGCGGTACTCTGGGCGACCGCCTATTTAGATGAAGCGGCGCGCTGTGAAGAAGTGCTACTGCTAAACAGCGGCGAAATTGCCTACCAAGGGCCACCACAGCATCTAACCGACCGACTCAAAGGCCGCTGTTTTCGCTTGCTAAATCCCGCCATTAACAAACGGCAACTGCTGGCCAAAGCTCTTGATTTGCCGGCGGTGCGAGATGGAGTGATAGAAGGCGATGCCCTGCGGCTGGTACTAAGCGCAGGCCAAAACGCCAGCGCCCTTACCGAGCTAGGCGGCGAGGTATCCGCGGTTGCACCGCGCTTTGAAGACGCATTTATCGACCTGTTAGGGGGTGGCCCTGGTGGTCACTCAGCCCTGGCTGACACCATGGAGCCCATTGCCCGGCAGGATACGGCGGTGGTGAAATGCCACCATCTTAGCCGCCGCTTTGGCGATTTCGTTGCCACCAACAACGCCAATTTCACCGTACAGCAAGGGCAAATTTTTGGTCTGCTTGGCCCCAACGGGGCCGGTAAGTCCACCACCTTCAAAATGCTTTGTGGGCTGTTAAAGCCATCAACTGGCGAAGCGGAAGTCATGGGAATGAGTCTGGCCTCTGCCCCCAGTAAAGCCAAAGCCAAGCTCGGCTACATGGCGCAAAAATTCTCGCTTTATGGGCTGTTGTCAGTGGCGCAGAACCTGCGCTTTAGTGCCGGCGTTTACGGGCTAAAGGGCAAGCAAAAACGCCAGCGCATCACCAGCATGGTGGCAAGCTTTGGCCTGGCCCCTTTTCTCAACGACGCTCCCGACATGCTGTCACTGGGATTTAAACAGCGCCTTGCCCTGGCCTGCGCCTTGATGCACCGGCCACCTATTTTGTTTTTAGATGAACCCACCTCTGGCGTTGACCCCTTAACTCGCCGCGAATTTTGGAACCACATTAATGGCTTGGTGCGAAAAGGGGTCACGGTGCTGGTTACCACGCACTTTATGGACGAGGCCGAATACTGCGATACGGTGGCGCTGATGTATAAGGGCAACATCATTGCTCTGGACAGCCCAGATAACCTTAAAGCCAAAGCGGCAAGCGACAGTATGGAAGCGGCTTTTATTAAGCTTATTAACGCGGCAGAGCAGCCATGATCAGCCTTCGCCGTCTGGGCGCGCTAATTAAAAAGGAAAGTTTGCAAGTGGTTCGCGACCCGGCCGCCATTTTAATTGCCTTCGTGCTGCCGGTGATTTTGCTGTTTTTGTTTGCTTATGCGGTGTCATTGGATATTCGCGACATCAATATTGGCGTAGTGGCACAGTCAGACAGTGCCAAGGCCCAGCATCTTGCTGGCGCCTTTGCCGCCAGCCGCTATTTTCGGGTACACCCCGAACGGCAACGCCAAACCGCCCAGCAACAGCTAAGCGCCGGGCACATTCGTGGTTATGTGGTGATCCCCGCTGACTTTGATAAAAGGCTGGCCTTAGCTCGGCCACCTTATCTGCAAGTGATCACCGACGGCAGTCAGCCCAATACCGCTAACTTTGTCGCCATTTACGCCCAAGGGGTGGTTAGCCAGTGGCTAGGGGTGAGCCCCAGTACCGAACTGACACCCCGCATTTGGTATAACCCAGAGCTAGAAAGCCGCCGCTTTCTGGTACCAGGAGCCATTGCCATTATCATGACCATGATTGGCACCCTATTAACCGCGCTGGTACTGGCAAGGGAATGGGAAAGAGGCACCATGGAAGCCCTGCTGGCTACCCCGGCAACGGTGGTAGAGATTTTGCTGGGTAAGCTGCTGCCCTACTTCCTTTTGGGTTTACTGGCAACGGCGGGGGCGGCACTACTGGCCATAACCGTGTTTAAGGTGCCCCTGGCCGGGAGCTGGCTAAGCCTTTTGGTTTTGTCAGCGGTATTTTTGATCCCCGCCTTGGGCCAGGGTTTGGTGATTTCAGCGTTGGCAAAAAACCAATTTATTGCCGCGCAGATGGCACTTTTCACCGGCTTTTTACCGGCCTTTTTATTGTCGGGTTTTATCTTTGAAATTGATTCGATGCCTGCCCCTATCCGCTGGCTGACCCACATTATTGCCGCTCGCTACTTTATCGAATCGTTGCAAACGGTGTTTTTGGTAGGGGACCTCTGGCCACTATTTTTTAAAGACATGGGTGCCATGGCGCTAATTGGCTTGGCGTTTTTTACCATAGCCCGCTTAAAAACCCATAAGAGCCTGGAGGGTTAAGCATGCAACTTACCCGCCTGTGGGCACAAATCATCAAAGAATTATTAAGCCTGTTACGCGACCCTCGCTCACGGGTTATTTTGGTGGTGCCGCCGCTATTGCAGCTTTGTATCTTTGCCTTCGCAGCCACCTTGGAAGTAAAGAACGCTGACGTTGCGCTTTTTAGCCAGGACCAAGGCGCACCAGCGGTACGGCTAGTTAACGCCATCAGCCATGCCAGCTTTGTCGGTAAGGTCATTGAGGTGCAAGGCCAGCAGCAGCTGCGTTCACTGCTGGATAACCGCCAGGTGTTACTGGCAGTGCACATTCCACAAGATTATTCACGCAAGCTGTTATTAGGGAAAACCGGGCAAGTACAGGTGTTGCTAGATGGCCGCCGAGCTAACGCCGCGCAAATTGCCTTTGGCTATTTACAACAGATTGCCAGCGGCCTAAATAGCCAGATAGACCCCGTGGCGCTGCGCCATCACTTCAACCCGAATTTATTGTACCGCTGGTTTGTGGTACCGGGGCTGGCGGGTATTTTAGCGATGTTTATTGCTTTGGTGGTCACCGCATTGTCAATTGCCAGAGAACGGGAACTGGGCACCTTTGACCAGCTGTTGGTATCACCCAGTACACCGCTTGAAATTATTATTGCCAAGTGTTTACCAGCGGTACTGGTGGGCAGCATGCTCGGGCTTACCATGGTACTGGCCGCCCGCTTCGTTTTTGCGGTGCCCTTTAGCGGCCATGCGCTTTGGCTACTGTTGTCATTGCTGGTGTTTATTTTGTCCATTGTAGGGATAGGGCTAATGATTTCGGCACTGGCTGCTACCCAGCAACAAGCCATTCTTGGCGCCTTTGCGGTAGGGGTACCGATGATTTTAATGTCAGGGTTTGCAACCCCGGTCGAAAACATGCCCAGCACCTTGCAATGGATTGCGCAAATGTTACCGCTGACACATTTTTTGGTGATTGTTCAAGGTAGCTTTCTAAAAGCCCTACCGGTGGCCGTTATCATCCAGCATCTGTGGCCAATGGCACTGGCGGCACTGGTCAGCTTAAGCCTTGCCACCGTCATGGTAAAAAGCCGCCTGCAATAACCCACCTTATGGAATAACCAAATGAAGCAATGGATTACGCTGCTGCTGGCCTTATCTGGCCCGGTATTAGCCAACGAGAGCTGCGGGATGGTGAATGCCACCGCGCAGCTGCCAAGCGGGCAATGGGGTGTACGCTTAGCCAAACATAACGACCAGCAGCTGATGCCGAGCAACATCACCGCCAGCGCCGCCAACGAAGTAGGCCAGAGCCGTTTTATGGCCCTGGCCCTACAACCCGGCTGGCATAAATTGCAGGGTTATGTGGTGTGTATTCCCCCTTTTGGTAACGCCGCAGATGCCAGTGGTGGCAGCTACTGCGCCAATAAAAGTGTTGGGGGCAGCAGCGCAGATCGGGTGGATTTTTATATCCATGTTGAGAAAGACCAGCTATACC
Organism: Gallaecimonas mangrovi; assembly: GCF_003367375.1. Taxonomy (GTDB): domain Bacteria; phylum Pseudomonadota; class Gammaproteobacteria; order Enterobacterales; family Gallaecimonadaceae; genus Gallaecimonas; species Gallaecimonas mangrovi. The sequence goes on along the minus strand of NZ_CP031416.1, from coordinate 789,601 downwards.
GCTTGGCGGCAAAACGTCTGGAACCACGCTCTTTAATACCGGGCAAGCGCTTTGAGGTAGTGGTTGAAAGCGCCCGCAGCAAGCCTTGTGAGGCAGCAAACCCCAAAGCCGCACTGAGCCGTCCGCCTAAGCCTGTTAAAGCGGCTCAGCAAGAGATAGTGATGAGCAACTGAGGCATAAAAAAACGCCGCCCTTGGGCGGCGTTTTTCATCACGCCAAAGCACGCTGATGCAAAGGGCTAAAAAAGAGTGCGTAACGTAGCGCCACGTAGCCAACAATAATGGTTGCGACCAAGAGCTCGACATCGGCCAGGCCGCGAAGCTGCGCCACCGATGTGGCATCAACACCCCATTTGGCAAAAAGGTGGCTGGTTTTAAACAATGCAGTAGAGCCGATCACCAGCGGGAAGGTAAAGGCTGCATAGCCAGGGCTAAAGGGTAAGCGCAGCAGTTTTACAAACGCCAGGTAAATAATGGCCGTCATTAGCACCGCAATGCCCAGCAGCACGGCAACCAGTACCGGCGACGGCGATGGCACCACCGTTAGGTAACCGGCCAAAGACAGGCTAGCGGGCGCCGCTAAAATGGCAATGGTGGGCTTGGCCGCGTCCGGCACATCTTCACTGAAGATAAGACGAAACAGCATCACCGGCAGCATGACACCGTAGCAAATAATGCCAAACCACAGCAGGCCATGGGCCAGCGGCGTAAAAACGCCACCCGGGCTTGCCACATCCGCCACAATGATCCCAACCGGCGGAACAAACCAACTGGGCACCATGTGGTGCAATTTAAAGTCTTTCAGCCGATGCCAAGTAAAGGTGGCCAAGAACAACAGGTGCAGCACCACAGCAAAGAGCCACAAGCCGTCACCAACATGGCCAGCAATGGCCTTCGACACCACCATGGTAGCCATGGCAAAGGTCGGCACCACACTTCCCACCACCGGGTGGGCGAGGTCATCTTTTAAAAGATGTGGGTGCAGTACGAATTTAACCACCAGTACTAACAACAGCACGCCGGCGATGACGGCCCCTAAGGCCTGGGCCCGGCCATCGAACAAACCGGTGTTTTCCCAACACCAACCAAGGCTACCAATCCCTAGAGCAAGGCCCGCCATGGGGGTCGGTGCGCCAGCAAAACGAGTGAGGTTACGCATGAGCTTACAGCTCCTTTTTGGCTGTTTTTTTCATGCCGCTATGATAAAAAGCCCTTAGCGTTATTAATATCTAAATGAATTAAACCAGTTGTTTAGGAAAGCTAAATGCCAAGCATCAAGCAATTGAAGGTTTTTGCCAGCATTGCCCGCCACGGCAACCTGGGCCAAGCCGCCCAAGAGTGCTTTATCAGCAAAGGGGCGGTGTCGCAGGCGCTGGGAGAATTAGAAAGGCAACTGGGCACGCCACTGTTTGACCGGGTACACCCCAGGCTAAAACTCAACGCCCAAGGCCGAGAACTGCAGCCCCTGGCTGAAGACGTGCTGGCCCGGGTTGACGATATTGTGCATTTGTTTGATGAAGGCGGTGACCCTACCGGTACCCTTAAACTCGGTGCCAGCCAGACCATTGGCAACTATTTATTGCCCTCGTTACTGGCAAAAGCCCCTGCCCTTGAGGCCAGAGTTAACATTGCCAATACCTACGAGCTTTGTGAAAAGCTGGCCCACTTCGAGCTCGACATTGCCCTAATTGAAGGGGAAAACCACCACCCCGACCTGGTTGCCGAGCACTGGCTAGACGACGAAATGCTATTGGTAGCCTGTGCAGGGCACCCTCTGGCCGGGCAATCTCAGGTGGGCTTTGACAGCCTCAATGGCTGCCCTTGGGTGCTTAGAGAGCCTCATTCTGGCAGCCGCGAACAGTTCGACCGCGACCTCGCACCACACATAGCCACCCTCGGCCCGGTTATGGAACTCAATGCCTTAGAAGCCATTATGATGGCGGTAGAAAACAATCTGGGGCTGACCTTCGTTTCCAGGCTGGCAGCCAATGACCGGCTAAACAGCGGGCGCCTGGTGGCATTGAATGTCGGTAAGCGCTACCGGCGGCAACTGCGGCTGATTTGGCACAAAAATAAATACCACAGCGCTTTGATTAAAAGCTTTATTACACTTTGCCAGGCTCAGGCGACCGGCTAAATGTTGCACATTAATCCTGTGAGATTATTTCCAACCGCTTGATTGAATATTAAACACATTTAAATTCATTGACTTATAAAAAAGCAAAAATATTGCATTTAACAAGTTAACGCTATTTTTACAGTTCGGCATAAGTTAAAAAACCGGTGCTACATTAGCAACAAACGAACTGGATAATATGAAAACAATTAGCTCTGTTGTACTGCTGGCGCTGGGTTTAAGTATGAGCGGCTGCGCAGCCATTGATAAGGTTTCACATAAGCTCGGTTATGAAACTGGCGTGCAGGTTACTGCCGCACAAATGAAAACCTTTACCGACGGTAAAACCACGCAAAAAGACGTAATAAAAGCCATTGGCCACCCGATGCGTAAAGAAATGATCCGCAGCACTGAGGCCTGGTATTACGACTATACCTACATCGCTCCCCTGCCCGGCCAAGCCAATACCTCAGAGGCAACTGTCTTCGAGTTCAACAGCAAAGGCATTCTAAAAAGCCACTATAAGACCGCCGCAAAAAGCCAAGATCCGCTAAGTAAAGCCGCGGGTATTTAACTGCGGCCACCTTTTTATGGTGGATTTACTCGCATAAAAAAAGCTCCCTATTGGGAGCTTTTTTACAGCTAAGAAGCCGCCTTACTTGCCAGAGTGCATTTTGTCTCGGGCTTTCAGGTCTTCGCGCAACTTAGCAACGTCTTCGGCTTTGATAGCCACAGCACCATTACCCCAGGTATTGCGCACGTAGTTCAGGACACCGGCGATTTGCTTGTCATCCATTTTCCAAGCAAAAGACGGCATACCCGCTGCGGTTTGTACCTTAGCAGTGTGGGCCGCACGGGTACCTTTAAGCATGGCGTGGATAAGGTTATTGGCGTCGTCAGACAACAAGGCGTGGTTGCCAGCAAAAGCCGGAGCCAGGCCTTTAATGCCTTCGCCTTTAAGGCCATGACACGCAGAGCAGTTAACCTCGTAGGCCAGTTCACCGGCTTGCTGGGTTTTAGCGTCAAACGTCAGCGGCTTGCGCGCTTGGCCTTTGGAGGCAGGCACCGACTTCAAGTAAGTGGCAACCGCTTTAAGGTCAGCTTCGGTGAAGTATTGAGTAGAGTGCTCAACCGCTTCAGCCATATCACCGCCCGCAACAGCGACACCGTCAGTACCGGTTTGCAGATACTGCATCAAGTCAGCAACGCTGGAAGCGCCAATACCGGTGTGGGGGTTTGAGGTGATGTCTGGCGCGTGCCATTCACCCAAGTTACCGCCGAACAGGTATTCACCGCCTTTTTGGCCGCCAAGGAAGTTACGTGGGCTGTGACAAGCGGCGCAGTGGCCACCACCGTCCACAATGTACTTACCACGGTTCCACTCGGCGCTTTTGCTTGGGTCAGGCGTAAAGCCTTTGTTCTTGAAGAACAGCATGTCCCAGCCAGCCATGGCCAGACGGATGTTGTAAGGGAACGACATACCGGCGTTTTCATCAACCTTGTTCTCAACCGGTTTAATGGTGGAGAAATAGGCCCACAGGTCATGCATGTCTTTGTCGGTGAACTTACTATAAGCCGTAAACGGCATCGCCGGATACAGCAGACCGTGAGAACCGATACCCTGACGCACAGCGTTGAAGAAATCGCGCTCGGTCATGTTACCAATACCGGTTTTGGTATCAGGGGTAATGTTGGAACTCACCAGGGTGCCGAACGGGGTTGCGATTTTGTAACCACCGGCGAAGTCGCCTTTGCCAGCAGTGTGACAAGCGGCGCAGTCGCCAAGGCGCATGACGTAGGCGCCATGTTTAATGGCGGCTTGGTCGGTAATGGTCACTTTCGACAACGGTGTGGTGTCATCAGCCACAGCGGAGCGAGAGGTGTTTAGCGTATTCCACGCCCAAACCCCGGCGCCAATACCGCCAATAACGACAACCGCTACGATACCTTTGATAATGCTTTTACGATTTGCCATGGATTATGCCCCCACCAGTTTGCCGGGGTTCTTCACATACTGCTCGGCAATGGCACGAGCGGCCTTAACTGCCAGCGCACCCACGGTCAGGGTGGGGTTATAACCACCGTTGTTGGGGAATGCAGAGGCGCCTACAACAAAGACGTTTTTCACGTCCCAGCTTTGCAGGTGAGTGTTAAGTGCAGAAGTGCTTGGATCTTTACCCATAACAGCACCACCAATGGTGTGTGAACTGTGCTGTTTGTAGGGGTTCCAGCTGCTTTCGGCCTGGTTATCAACGCTGATATCAGTACCGCCCACTTCTTTCATGATTTTCACGGCTTTGTCGGTGACATAGCGCGCCATCTTCTGGTCATTACGGTTCCAGTCGAAGGTTACACGCAGCAGCGGCTGGCCGTGGCGATCTTTATAGGTGGGGTCCAGGTCCAGATAAGAACCTTGGCTAGGCATGGAGGTGCCTTGGCAGAAGATGGTGCCGGCTTCTTGATAGTCGCGGGCATAGCCTTTCTTCCACTCAGTGCCCCAACGCTTGGTGCCAGGGCGCAGACCATTCATGTTCTGGATCGGACGGCCGTTGGTACTAAAGCCCATGATGCCGGCGCCACCGATAAAGTCGACGTCAGAGTGGTCGAAGTTATCGCCGTTGAAGTCATCAATTTGCACCGCCAGCGCACCGCCGCCGATGAAGGGGTTCATTTTCTCGCCAGCAAAGAAGCCGGAAACAGAAGAACAGGTCTGATAGTTGTAGTTACGGCCGGTGGTACCTTTGCCGGTAGCCGGGTCGTAAGGCTGGCCGATACCGGACAGCAGCATCAGGCGGACGTTATCCATCTGATAAGCCGTGATACAAACCACGTCAGCTGGCTGGAAGCCCACTTCACCTTCTTTGGTGATGAACTTAACGCCTTTGGCGGTTTGGCCATCGTCGTGTTTCACCACTTGCAGCACTTCGGTTTCAGTGAGCACGGTGAAGTTAGGACGGCGCATCAGCGTCGGCAAAATACAGGCTTGCGGGGAAGACTTGGAGAAGTTACCGCAGCCGTGGAAGTCACAGAAACCACAATAGGTACAAGGCCCCATGCTCACACCCAGCGGGTTTACATAAGCCTGAGACAGGTTACCGGCAGGCACCGTGAAGGGGTTGTAACCCATTTTTTCAACGGTCTGGCGATACTTGCTCATCCAGTGGGTGTCTTTCAGCGCGGGCGTTGGGTAGTCGCGGCTACGGGGGCCTTCAAAAACGTTACCGCCTTTGCGCTTTTCGCCTTTGATGTTACCGGCATAACCAGAGGTACCGGCAATGCGCTCGAAACGGTCGTAGAAGGGTTCCATTTCGGCGTAGGTAACACCCCAGTCTTGCAATTGCATGCCTTTAGCACGCTCTTTGCCGTAACGCTCAACAGTGCGGGTATAGACTTCAAAATCCCAGGGCGTGAAACGCCAGGACATACCGGCCCAGTGAGTACCAGCGCCGCCAACGTTCCAACCGAACTGATAGGCAGACCAGTTACGAACAGGGGCAGCATTTTGGCCGGTGTTATTACGGAAAGTGGTGGTTTCAACACTCATCGGCTGCAGCATTTCGCGGCGGGTATGCCAGCGCAGCTCGTCGGGGTCGATTGCCGGTGGGAAATCGGTAGAGGTATCCCGCCAGGCACCGCGCTCAATGGCGATAACATTGAGACCAGCGCGGGTAAGCTCTTCGGCCATGATGGAACCAGCCCAACCGAGGCCGCAGATAACTACGTCTGCTTTTTGACGAATTTTCATTATTGTATTTGCTCCTGGGCTCAGTCTTCAGGGATCAGGCTGACAGGGATAAGACCCAGGTCTTCGCCACGGCGATCAATATAAGGGCGGTAGTCATAACGGGCGCCAGGGAAGCCAATCATTTTCCAACCGGCCATACCTTTATTACCACCGTACAGTGGATCAGCCAGATAACCTTCACGGGCGTTTTGCAGCATCAGCTCAAAGAAAGCTTGGCCATCAACATCGCCACCCAGGTCGATTTTACCGGCTTCAAGCCCGGTCAAAATTTCATCAATGCGCTCAGCGCTCAGATCGGCAAAAGCTTTACCGTCGGTTTTTTGCGCATAGGCTTCCAGCGCTTTCACGCCAGTGGCATAACGTTCACGAGGCGTTGCCAGGAACTGCGGCGCCTTCATGATCGCTTCTTCATTTTTGGGGTGCAGAGGCTTGTCTAAATACAGCACCTTGCCGTCGCCGTAGTCACCTGCCAACTGGTTGTCCAAAAACTCCAGGCAACCGGCCTGGGTAGCGGAGGGACCATACTCGTCAGCAGGGATAAGACGGTCAAAAACAGCCGCCAAGGTTTTACGATCGGTTTCGTCGGTTATTACTTGCGCACCACCGGGACGAATACCTTGCGGCAGACTGTCCTGGGTTAAAGCGGTATCCCGAGGGAACCCTTTCAATTCTTTTGCGCTCACCGGGGGAACAACAGCTAAGGCAGCTATTTTTCCCAAGGAAAATAGAGCATCTCTACGATTCATAATCAGCCTCAATCCGCCTTTTTATTTAAAAATCGACACCATCAAAATAGCACAGACTTTAATTAGCCAAACCGCAAATGAGAATGGAAATCAAAAGCATCAAAACGGTTGAACTTTTGACCTCAATTCCCTATCCAGCTTAGCTATTTGCTAAAAGGCAGTACGATCCAAATGTATCCGCGGGATCTTCATCAATAATTTTTGAGATTGCAAGCAACACGCTTTTGCGTTCGGCGTATGTAAGGCGCCGCCACTATGCGTAAGTGAAGCCCTGTCGGTCAAACAGAAGAGTGGCAGAAGTTAGTGGTTTACTGGCCAGTAGCTTACCGAGCGGGCTATTTCTTTAAAGCGCGCCTTTTTTATCATGAATAAAAGTTAATCATGGTCGGACCTCAAATAAATGCGCCTTAAATAATAAAAATAAAAACAAAATGAAAGACTAAGAAATCGCAGCTGCATAATTCGTACAAATTAAAAGGATAGCGGCTTTGTTTTATAGAGGTTCTTTTTTAAGCAATTAGTTTAACAATTACGTTACTGCCATCAATAAATTCCCCTAACGTTTTTCGATGCCGTTACATCTAAAGCAACGCCTTGTGGGGAATGAGTACAGGTTGAACAGGCTTATGCCGAGAAGCGCTCACCGCTTGCTTTTGAGATCAACATCACACCTAAAAGCTATTTACAGCAGCAAGACATTCCCCCTCAGGGGCTTGCAAGCATAAACCCGGCACAGCCATTGTTTGTTTAATTTAAAATTCACCTTTCTATAAATAGAAAAAATAAATTATTCGCCACGCCTGCTCAAAGCGAAAAACGGGGCTGATAGAAATCCAAAAACGCCTGGATACGTTTAGATATGCCGCCGTAGCGGTAAAAACCCATGCACCAGCTGTCACTACCTGATGCACTGCAAGCACCTTTACTAGGCTCCCTTCCCTACGGTCTGTCGCAACCAGCCAGTTGGATCTGTTGCCGCCAGCCTATTCCAGCAGACGCAAGCAGCATGGGCAGCCTGAGGTTTATCGGGCTAGCGTAACAAGGCGCTGGTGACAGCGCTTACCACCACATAATTAAAACCGGCCAGCGACGTGCTGCCACAGTTTCATGGCCAGAAGCCATTAATCGATTAGCTGCAACAGCCTTTTTTACCCAAGCGCTTTCCAATTGCGGCGGGTCGCAGTAGCATGTGCCTGCCGTTTTGTGACGGCAATCACCTTTGTTGATTACTTATTCTCAGGGCGGGGCGAAATTCCCCACCGGCGGTAGGCCCCAAGGGGCAAGCCCGCGAGCGCCCGGCCATGCCGGGGTCAAGCAGATCTGGTCAAAGTCCAGAGCCGACGGTCATAGTCCGGATGGAAGAGGATAAGGGCAAAGGGCACGGCCTGGCTGTGCTCTTTGCCTGCGTGCATATTTATATTTGCAGCCATTCCTGTGCCCTGATTCTGGTAGCTATTGGAGCGTTATTACCATGAGTCAGACTAACCAAACTTCTTTACTTGCCGAGTTTGGCACCCCTATCGAACGCGTTGATGCCGCCCTTGCCGCCCTTAAAGCCGGCCAGGGAGTGCTAGTGGTAGACGATGAAGACCGCGAAAACGAAGGCGACCTTATCTATAGCGCCGAACATCTCACCAATGCGCAAATGGCATTGATGATCCGTGAATGCTCCGGCATCGTTTGCCTGTGCCTTACCGACGCACAAGCCAATCAGTTGGCACTGCCACCGATGGTGGCCGCCAATAACTCGAAAAACCAAACCGCTTTTACCGTCACTATTGAGGCCAAAGAAGGGGTAACCACCGGCGTCAGTGCTGCCGATCGCGTTACCACCATCAAAACCGCCATTGCCGAAAACGCCAAACCCGAGCATTTAGCACGCCCCGGCCACGTGTTTCCGCTGCGGGCCAAAGCCGGTGGTGTGCTGGAACGCCGCGGCCACACCGAAGGCACTGTCGATTTAATGCGTCTGGCAGGGCTAGCCCCGGCCGGGGTGCTGTGCGAGGTTACCCTGGAGGACGGCACCATGGCCCGTCTGCCAGAAATCATCGCCTTCGGTAAAAAGCACGCCATGCCGGTGCTGACCATTGAAGACTTGGCCCAATACCGCTTAGCGTTACAACAAGAAGCGGTTTAATTACCAGCACCAAGAGAAGCGGGCCCAGGCCCGCTTTTTTTTGCATGAATTTAAACGCTATCGATCTAGCTCACTAAAAACAGTGTCACTACCAGTATTACGTGACCAAGATTAAATAACAAAAAACATAAATATTGATAACAAAGACATAATTACGCACCTTTTATTGCAGAAAAGGGGCGACTTTTTGCTGGGAAAAGGACATCCAAGGCTAGTGCTATTACGGGCCTTAAGGCACAACATTTTTCATGTCCATCCCGCCACCAAGGGTGCAAACCCGCTCTTCCTTCCCCGTGTTTAAAAGCTGTTTGTACTGGCACCTGCTGGCGCCAGTGCACCAAAGCGGGCGGCTGGCAGCCGTCAAAGGCAAGTTCCTTAATAGCAAGGAGAGCATTACCATGTATCGCATTATTCAGCGCAAGCGACATTACTGGCTTGGTTTATTGCTGCTACCGGCATTAGCCCAAGCTGATGTGTACTGGGGCAGCTTTACGCAAGACAGTTGCACCATCATTTACCCAGGGAAACGCCAATATTCAGCGGTACTCAATGGCATTGACAGTAGCGCCGATGCCCAAGCAACCTGCTTAGCCACAGCAGCCAGCATTGACGGGAAAAGCTATAGCGGCCCTGACCGCTGTGTGGTCGACGGCGACACTGTTACCGGCCAGTTCGATATCAAAGATGACAGCTGCGAAGCCAATTGGGCAGCGTTAGTGGGCAGCAGTTACTACACCCACCAAGACGACGGCTGCATCAGTAGCGGCACCTATGCCGGATTACACAAATATTCATCGCGGCTTTGGAATATCCCCGATGACTTTAGCTGGGAAGAAGCCTGCGCCATGATGCCGATGACACTGGCTGGGAAAACCTATGCATCCCCCGATGAGTGTGTGAATACCGGCGGACTAACGGGCATGTGGGGAGAATGGTACATCCCTGACAGCCGCTGCGAAGCCAGCCCCCAAGCTTATAGTCGTGGCGCCGACGACAGCCTTAAGCGCAGCGGCACCCTCCCCGGCTACATCGACCTGCATTCACACCTAATGGCACACTTGGGCTTTGGCGGGGTTATTTTCCATGGCGAACCCTATGGCGACCCGGCAAGCGCCCTTGGCAGTTGCCCCAGTGGCGACGATGAAGCGCATTCCGGCGGCCACTCCCGGGTTGAAGCTATCTTGCAAGACGACTACGTTGGCGCCGCCCTCAATACCGCTAGCCACGAAAGTGAAGGTTACCCAGACTTTCCCTATTGGCCTGCCTACAACAGCTATACCCACCAGACCATGTATTACCAATGGGTGAAACGAGCCTATGAGGGCGGCATGCGCGCCATGGTGGTGCTGGCCGTCAACGGTGACTACATGTTTGGCGCCACCGACAACGGCTTGCCGGATATCATCAAGGGCATTGCCATCGCTAGCGATCCGACACTGGACTTGAACGACATGTTGACCCTTAAACGCCAAACCCAGGCGGTCTATGACATGCAAACCTGGATTGATGCCCAAAACGGCGGTAGTGGTGAAGGCTGGTTTCGCATTGTCAGCAGCCCCAGTGAAGCCCAAGAGGTAATAAGCCAAGGAAAGCTGGCGGTGATTTTAGGCAGTGAGGTCGATTACCTACTCGATTGCGAAATCGATAGCTGCGACAGCGACAGCCTGTCAGCAGGGGTTGATGAACTGTATGACCTTGGTCTGCGTTTTATATTTCCTATTCACTTAAAAACCAATGGCTTTGGCGGCGCTGCGCTTTATAACATTCTGGGCAGTGGCGACAGCTACGACTGCAAACATTACAGCCAAGATTGCAATGTAGAAGGCCTAACCGACGACGGTAAAACCTTGATGAGCCTGCTGATGCAAAAAGGCATGATCATTGATGTTGGCCATATGTCGGCCAAGTCGTTAAGTGACGCCCTTGATATCGCTGAAGCAGCGGCTTACCCCGGTATTGTCACCGGTCACACCGGTGTTTATGACATGGATAACCTTGATAACCGCCATGAAGCCAACCCTCGGGATGACAGTCTGCTGCGCATCATCAACCTTGGCGGCATGGTAGGTTTGATCCCGGGCCAAGGCGATTTAGACCAAGTGGGTGAATGGCGTAATGACGACGGTACTTATATTGCCAATGCCTGTGGCGCCACCAGCCAAACCTTTGTGCAGTCATATCAATACCTGCTAAACCTGGTAGGGGATGCGGCCTATGATGGGCGCATCACTATCGGTACCGACTTTAACGGCTTTGCCCACATGCCGGGGCCCCGTTTCGGGGCCAATGCCTGCCCAGGCGGTAGCACCGATATCGAGCAACCCAGCTCTAGCAAAGTGGTCTATCCCTTCGCCTTAGACAACAGCTTGCGCCAAGCCGCCACCAAAACCGATGGCAGCACCATGGCCGAATACCAGTTTGGCAATCGTCTTTATGACTTCAATACCGACGGCGCGGCCCACATGGGCATGATGCCGGACTTTTTTGAAGATCTTCGCCAACAAGGTTTAAAACGCTCTGACCTGGAGCCGGTTTATCGCTCAGCTGATTTTTTCACCACCATGTGGAGTAACGCCATTAGCCGCGCTGCCCAGTTACAGCAGCAATAGCAACCAACTCCCCCAAGCAAGCGGGCCCAGGCCCGCTTTTTTTTGCTAAAAAACGGCGCTAACCGGCCCGGTAACCACCTTTGATGGCGGCACAACACAAGACAGCAAGGCCGCCAGCGGGTACAATCCTGCTGATTTTTTAATTAGCCAAGAAGAAAATTCCCATGGGCCGAGCGTTTAACAACCGTAAAGAATCCATGGCCAAAACGGCCGCAACCAAAACCAAAATTTATTCCAAATACGGCCGCAGCATTTACGTCTGCGCCAAGCAAGGCGGCACAGACCCCAACGGTAACCTGGCTCTGCGCGCCCTGATTGACCGCGCCAAGAAAGATCAGGTGCCTACCCACGTTATTGATAAAGCCATCGACAAAGCCGCTGGCGCCGGTGGTGAAGACTTCCAACCAGCCCTGTACGAAGGTATTGGCCCCGGTGGCGCCTTGGTGCTGATAAGCGCCCTGACCGACAACCCCAACCGCACTTTTGGCGAAATTCGTGGCGTGTTCTCCCGCTGCAAAGCCAAGCTGGGCAGCCAGGGTTCCGTTTCGCACATGTTCGATCACCGCGCCATGTTTGTGTTTGCCGGTGATGACGACGAACCGGTACTTGAAGCACTGATGGAAGCCGACGTAGATGTCTCTGACGTAGAAGCAGACGACGGCATGGTAACGGTGCTGGTACCACCAACGGAGTTCTTTAAAACCAAAACCTGCTTGCAGGAAATGAACCCCGACATCGACTTTGAAGTGGAAGATATTCTTTATCTGCCGCAGGCTGACCACGAACTGGCCGGTGAAGATGCCGAGCAGTTTGAACGCTTCGTTGGCATGATGAACGACTTGGAAGACGTGCAGGAGATTTACCATAACGGTAAATTTGCCTAAGCGGTAACAGCTAGAAAAAACGGTGCCCAAGGGTGCCGTTTTTTTATTTGAAAATAATTTAATAGGTAAAAAACATCCTCAAACAGGAAAAATAAAACCCATATGTCACGACTGTTAAATAAAAAAAACAAATTGACTAACTCCAAAAGCAATACTTAAATCCCTTCAAGTAGCGATGCCATTTTTCAGAACCAAACACCCCTATTTAATGCAGGGTCCTTTATCGCGAGGTTAGACATGGATAGCAATAAAACATGGGCGAAGATTGCAGCTCCTGGCCCGTCAAAAACCACCACTGAACCTAAAACCCGGCTCCAGTACGAAAGTAGAAAGGGCCGACAGGTCCGTGAGTTCACTACCAACGCCGGTGGGAAGCAGCGCAGTCAATCTGTATCCACACGTCACGAACGGCGGCGGCTGACCATTGACGAAGCCACCAACAAAGTCGTTAAAACGGGTGAATGGCAGCATATAAAAGATACTGATCGCCAGCATCGGCATCCTGGGGGCAGCTGGCATGAGCCGACAACAGCAACCGGTGCCGTTGGTGGCTCAACCACGACAGCGAAACAAAGAACAAGCCTGGACAATATGTCCAGCACAGTTAGGAAATCATCTACTACCTGGGAATGATTTTTCCTATTTCGCAATAACGCCGTCCGACGGCAATCGGTTTGTCGGTTTAATTGTTATGGTCCGAAAAGGACTTTTATTTAAAAAAGGCGCTAATGACGGCGTGGAACATTTTAAACCTAAAGCCACACAAAAATTGGGCAAGGCAAGGTAAAAAAGGCCCTTTCGGGCCTTTTTGTTTTGGGGCGCTTAGCGCTTCACGCAAACAAAGATGGCGTTACCAGACTCACCATCCCAGGGCACAATTTTGTGGTAGTCGTGCTCAAAGATATGCACTTCAAAATAGGGCGCTAGCAGCGCTTGTAGCTCAAGAAAGGTCACCGCTACCATCGGGTGCTCGTCATGCCAAAACTCAACATTGCCCTGATGGTGTTTTTCAATATTCAGCCGTAACGACTGGCGCTCACCTTCGCCAATGTAATGCCAGCCTGAGCGAAACCAAAACAGCTGCTCTTGTTGTACGGCGCTATGGCTAACCGATGAATTGTTGTCAATTTTAAGGCGGTCAACGGCATTAAAAGCAAAGACCCCGCCTGGGGTTAAGGCGTTATAGGCCTTGGCAATACAGGCTTGTAGCGCCGCAACAGCACCGCAATAGTGGATGGAATATAAAAAGCAGGTGATCACATCTTGCGGTTCATCCACCACAAAATCACACATGTTTTGCAGTGAAAACTGCGCCTCTGGGCAGCGCTTGGCGGCCAAATCCAGCATCGGCTGGTTTAAGTCCAAGCCGCTACTTATAAAGCCCGCATCAAGAAAATGGCGAATGTGGGGGCCGGTGCCACATGCAAGGTCAAGGTGGTGCTGGCCTTGGTTGCCAAAGATCCGATTCAAGCGCAGCAGCGCTTGGCTTTGCGCCTGGTAGTCGATATCAGCGCACATCAGGTCGTAGTAGCCAGACAGGTCAGTATAAAGGGCAGTATTGGCCATGTTTGGCAGACACCAAATGTTGAGGGTGGCGCAGTGTACACTGCTATGGTGAAAAAGTATTCGGCTAATTGCCGCCGCCGTTAGCGCCGTAAAAAGGAGCAACCGATGTCTGGTATCACCTCACTTGCCACCCTGCTTGACACCATGGCTCCCGAACTGTTGCCAGGGGATGTGGTTTTTTGCACCGTACCGGGAAAGTTGGCCGATTACCTGCACTTAGAACCGCTGGCAAGCTTTCGGGAAAAAGAAGGGTTAAGCCTCATTATTGATGCGCAAACAGCGCACAGCGCCAAACTGCCAGCGTCATCGCTTTACCGGCAAATCACCCTTAATGTGCATTCCAGTTTAGAGGCGGTGGGGCTCACTGCCGCCATAGCAGCTAAGCTTAGCGAGCACGGCATTAGCGCTAATGTAGTGGCCGCTTATTTTCACGACCATATCTTCGTGCCCAAAGACAAAGCACAACTCGCGCTGGATGCCTTAAGTTCGCTTTCATCCTAACAAGAGGCCGTCATGGACGACAGGCAGGAAAACCTTCAGAAGGTCACCAAAAAGTTAGTGGTGTTTACCGCTGGCATTTTAAGCCTGGTGATTGGCTATTTGATTGTGCTGGCTGCCATTTGCCCCCAGGCCCAATGCCAGGGCCACGAAAAACCGATAGTGCTGCCGTTTGTGCTGAGCTTCGGCTTGATTGGTGGTTTTGTCAGTATCCAGCAGCGGCTGCCAAAAATTGCCTCGAACGAATTGCGGATGCTGTCGCGCTCCTGGGTCTCCATCACGCTTATCCCGATTAATGGTGCCATCTTTTCGGTGGTGCTAATGCTGATGTTTATCAGCGGCATTATTCAGGGTGAGCTGTTTCCAAGGTACGAAGCTCGCGATATTTACTCGTTATCCGACGTGTATAGCTGGATAAAAGAAGGGCTGCCGAAAACCAGCACCGACCTTGCCAAGCTGTTTTTCTGGTCTTTTGTGTCCGGGTTTAGCGAACGCCTGGTGCCACAGGTAATAAGGGCGACCACACGCCAGGTTCATGCCGAGCAAGGTGATGACGAAAAAGACAAGGAAGACAAACCCGCCCCCTGACCTTGCCGCCGTTTCAGTGCCCAGAGTGGCAAAACCATTAGCAACCAAGCCTTGCCCCCGATAAGCTGGCAACAGCTTATTGATAACGAGTCAACGTATGTCTAGTGAACCGGCAGTACTGGCCGAACATGGCTATAAAGGCCTGGCGACACTTTTGCGCCTGCTCAAGGGCTTTAGTTTGCTACTGGCAGCGCTGCTGCTGTTAGTGGTGTTGGCGCAGTGCCTGTTGTTAACCCTGCAGCAAACACCGGTGTCGATTTACCTTATCATGCGCAGTATCGGCGGCTTGGCAGCATCGTTACTGTTTTATGCCGCTGTGCACGGTATCGAAGCGCTGATACGTATCGAGATTAATACTCGCAAAAACTGAGCTAGACAGCACCAGGCCATGAGCTGCCCACGCCGCACGATGCTGCAAATCCTAAAATCGATTTGGGCGCTAAATGCCCCCGATAAAACCCGCCAAGCCCTGCTTAGCCAAGAGACACAAAAGCGGGTTAGCCAATATTTAAAAGCCTGATAGCGGCAACAAAAAAACCGCGCCAATTTATGGAAAAATATCGCAAAACCGAATTAATGGCGACTTACACCACCCTGGCAAATTTCATTAAATTTCCCGCAGTTTCTTCGCTAAGTTTGGTTTTTTAGCCGCATTTACACTGATTAATTCGTATTCAAAAAACCGTCATTAGTCCGCTGGGTTCTGCTAGTAAAGCCGCCAGCATTGCTTTAGTCTCGCCACCGACAATGTTGTCAGCTACCGAGCCGTTGTGCCTGAAGCCCACCAGGTATGGCACTGCGGCCGCAGACGAATCTGCCAGGGTTGCGTTAGAAATGGCGCAGCCTCCCCCATTGGAAAGGTGAGCCGAATGTCTAACGTCCTATTAGGTGGTCTTTATGGTCGCCCGGGTTTGTTGTGCCCGCAAACACAATACCGCCACTACTTCGGGGCGTTATCGCCCTGGCAAACACCTCAGCATCATCCACCTGCGACACGCTAAACAGCGGCTTGCCATGCTGCTTCGCAGTGCCTATGGCGTTTTGCCCAGGCAGGCTGCGGGCGGCGTTTTATTGTGATTTTTCCTAACGGAATCAAAGATGTTGAACAAAGTATCCACGGCGGCCCTTGCCTGCTTGGCCGTCAGCCCCCTTGCCATGGCACAAAGCCAGAGCGATAGCACCAGCACACAGAAAAGCCAAAAGCCCGATGAACATTGGGTGGTTTATGGCCAACAGCAACAAGGTGACGACTACCGCGCCAAGCGCGTTGATTTGGGGCCTTTTGGCAGCACCGACCTGAAAAAGGTGCCCTATTCCGTTACCGTGCTTAGCCAGCATCTACTGCAAAGCCAGCAGATCACCAGCCTTAATGATGCCCTTAAATTCATGCCCTCCACACAAATGGAGGCCAGGGGTGGCCTGAATGTCGGGCGGCCGCAAAGCCGCGGCATGGAAGGCAGTGTGGTAGATAACAGTCACTTGGACGGGCTCAATGTGGTGGCAACAACGGCCCAGCCCATTGAACTGATTGACCACATTACCGTTATCAATGGCCTAACCGGTGCCCTTTATGGCCCGGCCAGCCCAGCGGGGGATTTTAACTACACAGCCAAAAGGCCTACCGCGCAATACCGTACCGTATTATCAAGCCGGGTAACGGCCAAAGGCGCCCTGACCGAGTCGGCCGACTTTGGCGGCTCGCCGTCACAATATTTCGGCTACCGGCTGAACGTGCTACACGAAAATGGAAACGGCTATGTGCCTGGCTCAACCGAAAAACGCAAACTGGCTGGCTGGGCTTTTAACTTTAACCTTACCCCCAAGCTGCAACTGCAGCTTGATGGCAGCTATTACGACTTTCAGCACTGGGGCTACCCCGGCGGCTTTGGCATCAGCGCCGGTGTAGCACTGCCTAAGGCCCCCGACCCAAGCCGCAAGGGCTATGGCCAAAGCTGGGCTGGCCAGGAACTGAAAACCACCACCAATAGCGCCAAATTGCTGTACCAGTTAAATGACAACTGGCAGTTCGAAGGTGGCTACCTGCATCAGCAAGCAGACCGCACCTTACCGGGCATTTCCAATAGCCTTAATGGCGATGGCACCTACACCTCCACGGTTAGGGTTACCAACGCCGCCGCCAGCCGCTTTAGCATCGACAGCAACATGGCCAAATGGATAGGCCAGTTTGCCACCGGTGCTGTTACCCACAAACTGGTGGTGGGTACCACAGGTTACGATTGGGGCATTTACAAAGCGGACACCTCCAGCGTCAGCGGCGCTTCGACGGTAACCCTTGGCACCAGTTCACTGGACGACCCAAGGCTCTATAGCTCGCCCCAGCTTTACACCGATTTGCCGCTCGAAAAAGCCAGCTCTACCAGGGTGCAAAGCGGCATGCTGGGTGACACCATCGGCTGGACCGACCGCTTATCCACCTTGCTGGTGGCCTCCTACAGCCACTTCAACTTAAGCTCGAGCAACTATAAAAAAGACGGCCTTAGCTCCACGGTGTCGGTGATTTATCAGCTCACTCCCGCTATTAGCACCTACGCCACCCACGCCGATACCTTAGAGTCTGGCGGCGCCGCATCCAGCAGTGCCGATAACGCTGGCACCCTGCTGGACCCCATTCGTAGCCGCCAGTCAGAGCTGGGTATGAAAGCCACTGTTGGTAACCTCGATACCGGCCTTGCTGTTTTTCATATCACCAGGCCCATGGCTTACACCGGCGACGACAACGTCTACAAGGTGCAAGGCCTGCAACGCAACAATGGCTTGGAGCTCAGCCTTGGCGGCGCCATCAGTGAGCAGTTAAAGATCTTTGGTGGTGCCACCTGGCTTGATGCCCGCTTAAAAGATGCCGCTGTTGCCAGCAACGATGACAAGCAAGTGGTCGGCGTGCCGCGCTTTCAATCAAACCTGCTATTTGAGTACGATTTTGCCGCTCTGCCGGGGCTAGCTGCCACCACCAACCTGCATTACACCGGCAAGCGGGCAGCCAACAGCAGTAACAGCACCTGGGCCGCTGGCTACCGAACCGTGGATATGGGTGCCAGCTACCGCTTTAACCACTTTTATGGCAAACAACTGACGCTGCGCTTTAACGTCACCAACCTCACCGACGAGCACTATTGGGCGTCGCTTTTTGCCGGCTCCATTACCGGCTCTTCCGACTCGGCCAGCGCCTTTTTAGGGGCGCCGCGCCAGTTTGTACTGTCAGCCACCTTAACGCTGTAAATCAGAAAAGGGCCGCTATTGCGGCCCTTTGGAGTGAAGATGAAAACCCCCATTGCCACGCTGTTAGCCGCGCTGATGCTCTGGCTGCCCTTTAGCAGCCAGGCCGCCGCCACACGCACCGTGCATTTTTACCAGCATCAACAGCTAACAGTGCCAGCCAAAGTGACCAAGGTTGCTTCGGCTTGGGAGGCTGAAAACGCCATTTTGGCGATGCTGGGCGCAGGCAATAACATTGTGGCCACCACCCGCATTGCCCGCAGCACCCCGGCCTTTCAAAAGTTCGTACCAGCCATTAAAAACGCCGCTCTTGCCACCATGGGCTCGGCCAATGGCGTGAATGTTGAAACCCTTATCGCCTTGCACCCGGATATCTTGTTTGTTCCCAGCGGCTTTAATGCCGTTAAAAAGCAGCAGCTTAATAGCGCTGGCATTGCCGTCGCCGAGCTGCATGGCAACTCCTTAGAGGCACTAAAAGAGCGCGTTACCATTACCGCCAAACTCTTGGGCGGCAAGGCGCCTGCCGAAGCCAAGGCTTACCAAGCCTACTTTCGCCATAATGAGCAGCTGATTGCCAAGCGTCTGGCCGCTATTCCCAAAGCCAAACGGCTGCGAGTGTATTTGGCATCAGGCAGAGCGCTTTCCACCTCGGCCAGCCCCTCACTGGACCAAGACTGGTTAAATGCTGCGGGTGCTATCAACGTTGCCGCCCACTGGCAGCTCAGCAAAGAACGCTACCACGCACCCAACGTGTCACTGGAAAGCGTGCTGGCAGCCAACCCCGACGTAATTATTGCCATGCGCGCCGAAGACGCTGAAACCATATTGCATGACCCGCGCTGGCAAACCATTAACGCCGTAAAAAACGGTCGGGTTTACGCTAACCCGCGCGGCCTGTTTTGGTGGTGCCGGGAAACCTCAGAACAGGCCCTGCAAATTCTTTGGGCCGCAAAAACGCTCTACCCCAGCGCGTTTAGCGACATTGACATGGCCAAGGAAACGCAGCAGTTCTACCGCCGCTTTTTCCATATCCAGTTAAGTGGTAGCGACGTTCAGCAGTTTTTACACCCACTAACGGCCGCCCATGGCCACTAGTCTGCTAACCGCCAAAAAGCTGAATTTTGGTTATGGCAAGGGCGCGGTGTTAACCGATGTGTCCCTTGAAGTGAAGCCGGGGCAGGTACTGGCACTACTGGGTGCTAACGGCGCCGGTAAAAGTACCTTACTGCGGTTGCTACTGGGCCTTGAAAAGCCCAGCAGCGGCGAGGTGCTACTGGCGGGCCGCCCCCTTGCCAAAATGCCACGGCGCGACATCGCCAAGCACTTGGCCTATGTGCCGCAGCACCATGTCAGCCCTTTTCCCTATTTGGTAGAAGAAGTGGTGGCCATGGGCCTGTTTCACCAAAGCGGGCTTTTTGGCCGCCAAGGCGAAACGGCAAAAGCCAGGGCGCTGGCTGAGCTTGACCGCTTTCATCTCAGCCATTTGGCCAAGCGCCCCTACACACAAATTTCCGGCGGCCAGCGCCAGTTGGTATTGATGTGCCGCGCCCTGATGCAAGGCGCAAAATTGTTGCTGCTGGACGAACCGGCCTCGGCGCTTGATTTTGGCCATCAGGCCCGGCTATTAACGCACCTGCAAAGCCTGGCTGAACAAGGGTTTGCAGTGCTGATGAGTAGCCACCACCCGCAGCATGCCGCCGCCATTAGCCAGCAGGTGCTGATGCTGAAAAACGGCAGGGTAATGGCGCAAGGGCCAACCGAACAAACCCTGACTGCCGCAAATATCAGCACCCTTTACGATATGACGCAAAGCGATCTGCAGCGCATATTAGGAAGCCAAGTGCGATGAAAAACCGCTATTTTTTTGAGCTCAGCTTACTGGTGGCACTGCTGCTTGCCGCCGTGCTTTTTGCCCTTTCCATCGGCAATTACCCGGTATCTGTCAGCGCCATTTTGCACTTTCTGGCCGACGCCTGTGGCGTGGCCAGCATGCCCCACAACCAATACCAGTTACTGGATAACCTTATTGTTAATATTCGCCTGCCAAGGGTGCTTACGGCGGTGCTGGTGGGGATGGCGCTGGCCAGCTCTGGCTCTGCCTATCAAGCGGTCTTTCGTAACCCCTTGGTTTCCCCTGGCCTACTGGGGGTATTAGCCGGTGCCTCGTTTGGTGCCGCGCTGGGGTTATTGCTGCATGGCCACGCCGCGCTGGTGCAAGGCTTGGCGTTTTTGGGCGGCCTGGCGGCGGTGGTGCTGGGCATCATGATTGCCAACCTCTTTGGCAGCGCCTCGATGATAACCCTGGTACTGGGCGGCATTATCAGCAGCGCACTCTTTGCGGCGCTTTTGTCACTGGTGAAATACCTGGCCGACCCGGAAGATCAACTGCCATCCATTGTTTACTGGCTGATGGGAAATTTAGGCATGACCCGACTTGGGCAACTGGCCTGGCTGGCTATTCCAGCCCTGGCCGCCATTGCCTGTCTGTGGCTGCTGGCGCGGGCTTTGGATGCCATGTCGATGGGCGACGACGAAGCCCGCGCCTTAGGGGTGCCGGTCACGGCGGTGCGTTACACCGTGATTTTTGCCGCCACCCTGGCCTCAGCGCTGGCGGTATCGATGGCCGGCATGATTGGTTGGGTGGGGCTATTGGCACCGCACATTGCCAGGCTACTGATAGGCCCGGCCAACAGCCGTTTATTGCCCGCCAGCACCTTACTGGGCGCCACCTTTTTGGTGCTGGCCGATTGCTTGTCCAGAACCTTGGCACAAGTGGAAATTCCCATTGGCATCATTACCGAATTATTAGGCCTACCGATGTTTTTACTGGTGGTGCACCGCGCTCGGCGCGGCTGGCAATAACACTACCGCCCTTGGGTTTGCATCCGGGGCCTTTGCCCGGTAGCTTAAAAAGCATCCAGGGCAGGAAAGGTAAGTTTTTGTTATGTCGGCACAAATCGGGTGGACAGACTGGCTGGTGATCGGCCTTTACCTTGTGGGGTTGGTGCTGCTGAGCCTTTACCTTTCCCGCTCTCAGCATTCGCGTAGCGACTATTACGTTGGCAATCATGGCATTGGCCCTTGGGCCATTGCCATTTCCACCATGGCCACCCAGTGTTCCACCAGTTCCATTCTCGGCGCCCCGGCTTTTGTGGCCTTTGCCGCTGGCGGCGGCTTGGTATGGCTGCAATACGAATTGGCCGTGCCATTGGCGATGATCGCCATCATGGTATTTTTATTTCCCGCCTTTTACCGGCTTAACCTAATTTCGGTATACGAATACTTAGAGCGGCGCTTTGACTTAAAAACCCGCCTTATCTTAAGCGGCATCTTTCAGTTTGTGCGTGCCTTTGCCACTGCCGTAACCGTCTACGGTATTTCGCTGGTCATCGAACTTATCACCGGTTTGCCCTTCTTTTGGTCGGTGGTGCTCATCGGCGCCATTACCCTGCTTTACGATGTACTGGGCGGCATTCGCGCCGTTATCTATTCAGATGTGCTGCAAATGCTGATTTTGGTGGTGGTGCTGCTGGGGCTACTGGCGCTGCTGTTAGCCGACCTTGGCGGCTTTTCCGGTATTTTTAGCGCCCTGCCCAGCGGCCGGGTAAAAAGCCTTGATTTTGCGGCCACCGGCCTTGGCGATGGCCAAACCTTTGCCTTTTGGCCAATGCTGATTGGTGGCTTTTTCCTGTATGTGTCCTACTACGGTTGTGACCAAAGCCAGGTGCAGCGGGAGCTTTGCTCCAGAAACCTTAATGACGGCAGAAAAGCACTGTTTTTAAACGGCATTCTGCGTTTTCCCTTTGTGCTGCTCTATTGCCTGTTAGGCGTTGCAGTCGCGGCTTTTGCCCTTCACAACCCCGGTTTTATCGACTCCCTTCCCAAAGATGCCGGCCAGCCCAACTACAACCTGGCGGTGCCATTGATGATGACCAAAATGCTGCCCCATGGCCTGATTGGCCTTGGCATGGTGGCACTCTTTGCCGCCGCCATGTCGTCGCTGGATTCGGTTATTAATTCCCTTAGCGCCACCACCATGGAAGATTTTGTACGGCGCTTTAAAAAAGGCCAGTGGCAACAACGAACCGAGCTTAACCTGTCGCGGCTGGTTACCGTTTGCTGGGGCGTGCTGACCCTCGGTTTTGCCTTTTTTGTAGGCCGCATTGCCGATACCGTGCTGGAGGCCATCAACATGATTGGCTCTTTAATTAATGGCCCGGTATTGGCGGTGTTTGCCCTGGGGCTATTAACCCGCCGCGCTAATGGCAATGGCGCCGTGGCAGGGCTGCTTGGAGGCTTTGGCTTAAACCTTTATTGCTGGGTAGCGGTGCCCACCCTGTCCTGGCTGTGGTGGAACGCTTTTGGCTTTGGCTGCTGTTTTTTGGTGGGGTATTTGGTGAGCCTTATCAGCGGCAAGCGCAACACCGAACACGGCCTTTACTGGCATAGCCTTGGCGAGCAGCAAAACGATAAGCGCTGGAAAAAAGGCTACCTGCTGTTGGTGCTTTGGGCTTTGGTGATACTGCTGGTGGCCTGGGGATTGGAACGATTATGATATCTAATAAAGCTTTTAATAATGAAAGTATGAGGCTTACATGATCCGCACCTGCTTTTTAATTTTCATCTCAATTCTAATAACTGCTTGTTCTACAGTCCCAACCAAAAGCAGTTACCATTATGAAGGACATAATCAAACAACCAATACTTTTACTCCAAAAAGTAAAATGCAGTTCGTGGCCACAAGGGTCCAAGTGGAATATCCAACACCAGAAACTCCCACCCCGGAACAAAGATTAAGAATTAGTATGCTCAAAGGGCAAGCAGTAATCGCTCTAAATTCTAGCGGAGCCTTTAAACGTATAGATGAATATCACGATTCTCCATATCTTCTCGATATCAAACTAGCTGAAAAATCAAGAGATCAAGCAAAAGACGTTGCTAATCAGCTCGTTTCAGCGGCTACTCTTTTTATTTTACCAACTGGTTCGAAAGGGCAATGGGTTATCACCGTAGACTTATACAGTCACGGGATTAAAACCAATTCATACAGACTAACCGAGGACTTTGAAAACAGCATTTCTAGCAGAAATCTATTTTCAACAGCACCAACTAACGAACAAATCGCCTTAGAAAACGCAATGAATCATCTAATTAATGAAATTAAGGATGATTCCTCAATTCCACTTACATTACCAGACTTCAACCATTTTTCTCTCTATCCAACGAAGTCGTAATTTTCATATAGCGAAGACTTCTACGCAGGTGTAAAACTAACCATACTTTCGCTTCGTTAAGGACAACACAGATGATCCACGGTAGTTGCTTGTGCGGCCAAGTCAGCTTCGAGCTAGAAAATCGTTTTAGCCAATTTCACCTTTGCCATTGTAGCCAGTGCCAAAAGGCCACCGGCTCGGCCCATGCTTCCAACCTTTTTACATCGCCGGACAATATTCACTGGCTAACAGGCAGCGATTTTGTGAGTCGCTATGATGTGCCAGGGCGCACCATCAGTAATGCCTTTTGTCGCCATTGCGGCAGCGCCCTGCCCTATGTGTCGGGCTCAGGTAAAGCCCTGGTGGTGCCCGCCGGTTGCCTGGATGACACCCCGGCCATCACGCCTGAAGACAATATTTTCTGGGCCGAAAAGGCGCCCTGGTATGAAGCGGCATTGGCCAGCCCCCACTTTGCCGGTTTTCCCGAATAACGCTATTTGCGGTAACCTTCCACTATAAGGGTCACTCCACGCAGTCATTGGAGATGTATTTATGTACCTGTTGTTAGTGGAAGACGACATTGCACTGGGCCAGTCCCTGCTGAAACTGCTTAGCGGCCATTACCGGGTCGATTGGGTAAGAAACCTCCAACAGGCCCAGCAGTTTGTCGCGGCCAATCAGTATGATGTGATGCTACTGGATTTAGGCCTGCCAGACGGCGACGGCGTGCAGTGGCTGAAACAACTTCGCCAGCAAAACTGGCAAACGCCGGTATTGATTATCTCGGCCCGCGACGGCTTAGATGAACGTATTCAAGGCCTGGAT
Organism: Gallaecimonas mangrovi; assembly: GCF_003367375.1. Classification (GTDB taxonomy): domain Bacteria; phylum Pseudomonadota; class Gammaproteobacteria; order Enterobacterales; family Gallaecimonadaceae; genus Gallaecimonas; species Gallaecimonas mangrovi. The sequence goes on along the minus strand of NZ_CP031416.1, from coordinate 765,441 downwards.
ACCGGCGCTGACGACTACCTCACCAAACCCTTTGAACCCGAAGAACTGCTGGCCCGCATTCGCGTTACCCTGCGCCGCCAGGCGGGCAGTGCCAGCCCAATGCTAAGCGCCGGTTCGCTAATTTATTTACCGGACCAGCAGCATTTCACCCTGGCCGGCAAGCCGCTAGATCTCTCCCCGAAGGAAAAGCAGCTGTTGACTGTACTCATTCAAAATACCGGCAAGGCGGTGGCCAGAGAACGGCTGATGCGCCAGCTTTATGGCCTGGGTAATGAAATGGAGTCAAACACCTTAGAAGTGCATATTCATGCGCTGCGTAAGCAACTGGGCAAAGCCCGCATCGCCACGGTTTGGGGCTTTGGCTACAAGCTGGTTACCAGTGACCTTTAAACTCACCCACCTAGCACTGCTGCTGGGGCTAACCATAGTGCTGTCGAGCCTCTTGGGGATTGTTGCCACCTACCGCGCCGCCGATAACGAATTTAAAGAGGTGCTGCAGGCTGACCTTAAACACCAAAGCCAGTTACTGGCGATGCTTGCCTCCAAAACCACCTTTACCGGCAACCAGTTAGAGCAGCTTTTACAGCAAAACTTGCGCAGTGAAAACGAAGACACGCTGTGGGTTAACCTCTACCAAGGCGACAAAGACGTTACCAGTAACCTTGACCACCATTTGCCGCTCAAGCATAAAGGCAGTGGCCCTGTTAGCCGTTATTTTCAGCAGCATCTTTGGCATGGCTACCAACTGCAGCACGGTGATTTGGTGGTGCAGCTGCTGCGCCGTGACGACTTAAGCCAACAAATTCTTCGCGATGTAACCAAGGCCATTTTAAGCCCGGTACTGCTGGGCGGCAGTATCAGCCTGGTGCTGTTGGTACTGCTATTGAGCCTTTTTTTAAAGCCCTTAACGCGCCTTGCCCAGCAGCTTGAAAAACGCAGCGCCATGGATCTAACGCCGCTTAATGTAAACACCTCAGCCGAGGAGATCCGCACCTTGGAAAACACCCTTAACCAACTGATTTTGGGCGTAGATGAGGTGCTAAACCGCGAGCGACGCTTTGCCTCTAGCGTGGCCCATGAACTGCGCACGCCGCTGACAACCTTGAAAATAGAACTCGCCAGCCCCGACCCGGATTTAGCCGCCATTCGCCAGGAAAGTGATCGGCTAGCGCGGGTAGTAGAGCAGCTGCTGACCCTGGCCCGCATTGAAAGGGGCCATTGGCAACAGCGCTTTAAAACCGTGGATTTAGGTGAACAGCTCAGCACCTTGCTGCCCCGCTACCAGGCCCGCTTTGGTGATAAAGCCATCGCCTTTAACTGGAAATTGGCCCCTTGCCTAGTCAACGGTGACGCCACCTTGTTGCAGGTTCTAGTGGACAACCTGCTGCAAAATGCCCTGCGTTACTGCCCGGCGCAAAGCCAGGTGCAGTTACACCTTAACGGCCAAGGCTTTGCGGTTATTGATAATGGGCCGGGCTTAAGCGCCAGCCAGCGCCAGGACATGGCAAAACCGGCTGAGTATCTGGACAACAAAAGTGAAGGGCTGGGGCTTGGTTTGTCGATATGTCGGCAAATTGTTGAAGTGCATCAAGGCGTTATTACTTTCGAAGACGCCAAGCCAGGGCTCAGGGTTAAGGTGTCTTTCAAGGCCGAGGGGTAAAGCGTTTTGCCACCAGCCGGCTTACCTCGGCCAGAACGCGGTTTTTCTGGGCGCTACTGCCTAAGCCGTCGCTGTAGTAAATGGCGAGTAGGTAAGGCGGGGTATTGGCCGGCCAGACAATGGCGATATCGTTGGTGCCGCCATTTTCGCAGCTGCCGGTTTTATCGCCCACTTGCCAGCCTTGGGGTAAACCGGCCCGGATGCGGTCCTGGCCGGTTTGGCTGTCTTTAAGCCAGCGCAGCAATTGCTGGCGAGAAGCAGGCAAAAGCGCTTTACCCAGCAACAATTGCCGCCAGCTATGCAGCGTGGCCGCAGCGGTGCTGGTGTCACGTACATCACCCGGTTCGTTACTGTTTAGAGATGGCTCAAAGCGGTCCAGGCGGCTGGTGCTATCGCCAAGCTGACGGTAAAAGGCGGTTAACGCTTGAGGCCCGCCTATCACCTTTAGCAGCAGGTTAGCGGCGGTGTTGTCACTTAAGGTAACTGCTGCTTTAGCCAGGGCGGCCACCGTCATTTGCCCATCGGCCAGATGCAAACGTGTCACCGGCGCATAATCAAGCAGCTCAGAAGCGTCATAGCGCACAGGGCTCTGCTGCTTAAGCTGGCCGCTATCAACCTTTTGCAAAATGGCGCCTGCCAGCACCGCCTTAAAGGTGCTGCACATGGCAAAACGTGTGTCCGCCCGGTAAGCCAACCTGTTGCCATCGGCGCTATTAAAAGCCGCCACGCCAAGGCGGCCGCCGTGCTGAATTTCCAGCTCGCTAAGGGCATCGGCAAAGCTATCGGCCCACAGCGGCATCGCCAGTAAACACATCAAGGGCAAAACAAGGCGGCGCACAGGCATTCCTATCAGGGCAAATGAAAACCAATATAGTGCTTTAACACCTTGAATTGAAATTGGCTGTCTTTCATTGGCTCGCCGTCGAGGTTGATATGCAGCGGCGCCTCGGTTGTTAAGGTAAATTCGCTGGCGCTAAAGCGTTTTACCCAAGATTCATGCCCGGCCAATCCGTCGCGGGACAAGGCGTCCAGCATATCCAAAAGCCCCACTTTACGGTTGTGAGGCAGCAAGGTGATGTCCAGCAAGCCGTCATCGAGCTTGGCGTCGGGGCACAAACGAATACCGCCGCCAGCCTGCCAGCCATTCCCTACGGCAAGCGCCATTAAGGCCCCTTGCCAGTGCGTATCGCCGTTAGTCAGCGTGACTTCAATGGGATTAAATTCAAACAGCTTACCGATACCGGTCAGAAGATAAGAAAACTTGCCCAGCCACTGTTTTAAATCGGGGTTGGTATTGACGGTGACTTCAGAGCCAAAACCGCCGGTTACCACATTAATAAAATGGCGACCATTGACCTGGCCCACATCAATAAGCCGCGGTTTTTTCTGCAAAATAACCGCCATGGCTTTATTAAGGTCGCTATCACTGATCCCCACCCCGCCAGCAAAGTCATTGGCCGTTCCCATCGGCAACAGCCCCAGTGCCGGGCCGGGCTTCCCCTTTGCAACCAAACCTTGCAGCACCTCGTTAAGGGTGCCATCGCCGCCAGCGGCCACCACCGTATCTAGGCCGTCCACAGTCAAGGCCTCGGCGGCAAAACGCTCAGCATCGCCCTTTTCGAACGTGACCCGGACCGACACTTCATGGCCATGTTGGCGGGTGCGTTCAATCAGCTGGCGAAAGCGTTCTTCGCCGGCGCTTTTACCGTTGACTATCACCCGAATATGCTTGTGCATCTTGCCTCCTGGTGTTGTTGCCCTGTTACCTTAATGGCCCAATTGCGGCTTCGGCTAGCAATAACCTTGGTTTAATTCATAAAAAAGCCCCGCCAAGGCGGGGCAATATCAGCAGAAAGGACAACTTACAGCGAGTAGCGCACCCCCAACGCAAAGGTGCGGCTATACAAGGAGTTAGAGAAGTTGTAGATGTCTTGGTCCTGATAATAGGCCTTGTAAATCTCTTTGGTGAGGTTGGTGGCATCAAAGGTCACCATCAGGTTGTCGGTGACGTTATAGCTCAGCTGAAAATCCAGGCTTTGCTCAGGGCGGCGGTAAATGCCCCGCGGGTTAGCAAAGAGCGCCGCTTCGTAGCTGTTGAGCCATTTATCCCGCCACACATACGACAGCCGCGCGTCCATCGGGCCATGCTGGTAGATAAGCGCAGCGCTGTAGGAGGTTTTCGACACCCCGAACATATCGCGGCTAATGCTGCCGGTTTTCTCGCCGGTGGTGGAGTCGTACTGCGGCACATCCTGACTGGAATCAAGGAAGGTGCCACTGGCCTGAATACCCAGGCCATCAAGCCAGGCCGGCAGGTAGTTTGGAAAATAAACAGTACCAATTTCCACCCCTTCAAGCTTACCGTTCGAGGCATTGTCCGGCAGGCTCAAGATGTAGTCATAGGAGTCACTTTCACCGGGCATGGTGTAAGTGACCTTGCGCAGCGAGTCGTAAACAAAGCCTTCAATGTCGCGGCGGAAATAGGTGCCATAAAGTGCGTTACCTTCACCAAAATACCATTCCAGTGACAAGTCGTAGTTCTTCGACTCCACCGGTTTGAGGTTAGGGTTACCACCAGCAGCGGTGCCAACTTGGTTGCCGGTTAAATCCTTGGTGTAGGTAATGTAGGGGTTTAGCTGGCTAAACTCGGGCCGGCGTAGGGTTTGGGTATACGCAAAACGCGCCATCAGGTTATCGGTAAAGTAAAAGCGGCCGATAAAACTGGGCAGCAACTTGCTGTTACTGTTACTGGCATCTTGCGGCGTGGCCAGCAGTGGGTCGGTATCACTCAGGTAGCTGTAGAAGGTCATGTCGGTGCTGGCTCTGGTGTAACGCAGCCCCATCTCACCGTCTACCCGGTGGCCGAACAAGTCAGTATCAAAGTCGGTTTCAATGTAAGCCGCATAGTCTTTCTCGGTTACATCAAAGGTCTTTTTCAAGGTCAGGTCGCTATCGTCAAAACCGTAAAGGCTGCGGTAATAGGACTCTTGATCATGCAGGGTGTAACCATTGGCCACCACCCAGCCGCTGGGCACGTCGGCTTCACCGTCAAAGAAGCTGGGGTTTACATAGGTAATGTCGTCATTAAGGGCGATATTACTGGCCGACAAGTCACCATCAACGCCGCGTGCCTTGCTTTTGGCGCCGCGCCGCTCAAAGCGAACCCCGGCTTTAAGGCGGTTAAAGATACCGACATCCAGCAGGTAATCTCCGTCTAAGGTCCAGGCGATGGAGTTCCCTTCGTCCTTGCCGCCGTTGTCGTACATTTGCGCCAGGTTCCAATCAAGGGAGGTCAAATCCACCTGGGTGCTGTAGTCGTCTTCAACAAACTGCCAGGACGGCAAACCACTGCCAGCGTTAAAGTCTACCGCCACATTGGGCACACCAACGGCATTGGCGCGCAGGGCAATAAAGTCGGTTTTGTAGGTGCTGGTTTGATAGACCAGCTCCGATTTTACTTTCAGTGCCGGGGTAAGGTCCCAATCACCGCCAAGGGCATAAACGTAGCTGTCGGTTTTACTTTTGGAATAATCACCGCTGCTCCACACCGCTGGACTGCCAACAATGCGCGACTTCACTACATTGGTGCCGGGGTAATAGGTGATGGGGGCGTCAGGGTCCAAGTCGCCCCACCAGTCCACATAGCTAAACAGCATCGAGTTAAAACTTTCGTTGCGATAGCCGTTGTAGAACACCTCAAACAGGTATTGCGAACTGTCGTTGGGCGCCCACTGCAATGACAAGTTAAAGGCCGGGCGCTCGCGCTTACCATTGAGGTCGTTCTCGAAAATGGCGTCACGGGACAGCACGTAAGGCACGTCGGCTTCGGTCACATTGCCGTCGCCGTCGGTTAAATCCATGGTCGAACCGGCGGCATTTGGCAGGCCGTTATCTAACCCTTGCGGCCAGCCCGAGAACAACCGTTCTAAGTTATCAGCGCGAAAAGGCACCACCGCCCCTGGCGTGACATTTTGATCGCGATAATGAGTGCGCGCATAAGACAGGTTAATCAGGGCGCCAAAGTCACCGGCATTGGTACTCCAGCGGTCGCTGGCCAAGGCGCTAATAACCGGGTCGGTTTTATCTGGTTGGTCGGAATACACACCCCGGGCCGCCACCACAAACTTGCTGCCTTCAAAATCAAAAGGGCGCTGGGTGTGAATATCAATTTGCCCGGCAATGCCGCTGGAAAGCTGGTGGGCACCACGGGTTTTATAAACATCTACGCTTTTTAACAGTGCCGCCGGAATATCTGCCACCGCCACTTGCCGGCCGGTAGAGGTGAAAATGCGGCGGCCATTCACGGTGGTGGTAACGTCAGTTAAGCCACGGATAGTCACAGTGCTGACTTCGCCGCCGCCCCGGTCGGTGGTTTGCACCCCCGTCACCCGCTGCAGTGCTTCAACCAGGTTGTTATCTGGAAATTTACCGATGTCTTCGGCCACCACCGAGTCCACCACCTGCACGCTTTGCTGCTTAATGGCCATGGACTTGTTAAGACTGCCACGAATACCGGTGACCTCAATCACTTCGGTGTCATCTTCTTTTTTGCTGTTTTCAGCCTTTTTATCTTCACCTTTCTCTTGCTGCTTAGCCAGTGAAGTACTGCGTGCTACAGCTTGCTGCGCATCATTGGTATCGGCTTGCGACCCCATAGATGCCAGCACCAGTGCCATAGCGGCACTGAGCTTGGTTTTCTCGAACATGATGTTCCCCCAACAGGATTGTTAACAGCAGGTCTTTGCCTGCCGATTTTCTTTGCTGCTAGGTTAAAAATTATTGTATGAATATTATTTTTTCAACATTTTATTCTTATTTTTTTCATCTAGTTAAACAGGATCTTTAGACAAAAAAAGGCTTTGGAATCCAATAGGAAACCAAAGCCTCAAAAACTACGGAGAGAACTTAAATTCAGGGCCAAATCCAGCCCTAAAAACGAATCAAAAATGAGAGAAAATCTTTTCGTTGGCGGGGCTAGCCCCGCCTAACATGCTCCTTACATGCTGTAGCGAAAGCCCAGCGAATAGGTGGTGGAATAGCTGCGTGTATCCCGGTTATAGAGGGTGTCATCCTCAAAGTAGTCTTTGTAGCCATTACCAAAGATATTGGTGGCATCCAGGGTCACCGTTAAGCCGTCGGTTACCTTGTAGCTCATTGACATATCGGTGAAAGCCTGTGGCTTGGCGATAATATCGATGGGCATGGAACCGGTGGCATTGGTGCCGACTAGGTACTTAGAACGCCAGGTTTGTGAAACTCGCGCCGAGAAGTCGCCACGCTCATAAACCAACACCGCACTGGCCGAGTTTTTAGAGACATTGGTCATGTCGTCCTTCTCGCCGGTATCAGCACTGCGGGTATAGGCGTCGATATAGGTGTAACTGGTTTGAATACCAAAACCTTGCAGCCAGCCCGGCAGGTGTTCTGGGAAATATTGCAAGCCCAGCTCCAACCCTTGCATGCGGCTTTTACCGGCGTTCTCCGGACGGGTAACGCTGTAGGTAATATCGTTAATGGTTTGGTTGGTGGTGGTGGTAACAATCCAATCGTCGACATTACGGTGGAACAAGGTGGCATAAGCCGCCGAGCCTTGACCGAAGTAATAGCCAACCCCCAAGTCAAAGTTCACTGACTCCATGGGCTTGAGGTTGGCATTACCGCCAGAGCCCGAACCGGTGGGCACTTCCCCTTCGATAGGGTCCGTCAAGGTTAGCGCCGGGTTCAGGTCACTAAAGGCCGGGCGGGTAATGGTTTTACTGGCATTAAAGCGCAGCTGCAGGTCGTCAGTGTACTTAAAGCGCAACTGTAAGTTCGGTAACAGGTTGGTGTCGGTGTTTTTGATATTGCTTGGCGTAGCAACCGAGTTACCGTCGCTGTCGTCTTCCACCTCATAGCCGTTTAGATCTGACCGGGTTTGTACCACCCTAAGCCCTAACACACCGTCTAACGAGTGGCTGCCAATGTCGGTATACAGATTGGCCTGGCCATAAAGGGCTGCGGTTTTCTCGTTGATATCAAAGTGCTGGGTTGGGTCCCAATCCGGCTCACCGGTGTAGCTGGTAAGGGTTGAGCGCAACAGGCCGGTGTTATCCAACAAGAAATCCGGATCGGCAGTCACCCACTGGCTTGGGAAAGAACCGTTGTCGCCAGAGGTAAAGCCGCCCGGGGTTAAGGTTAACAGGCCCGGAATGGTATCGGCTTGGATCTGCCAAGCTTCATCAGCACTGGACACCTGATAAGCATCAGAAATGGCGTCGTGAATGTCGTAACGGGCGCCAAACTTCCAGCTCTCAACAATGCCCAGCGGTTGGTAATAGGTGAAATCCCCTCGCCAGGTTTTGGCGGTGCCACGCGACTTGCTGCGGCCGTCAAAATAGGTACCGGTGTAAACGTTGTCGTAGCTGGTAAGGTCGGTGCCACTGCCAAAGGTAATGGAAGGCGTACCGGAGCCGTCGTTGAAGTAAACGTCGGAACTGTCGCCGGTTTGGTACAAATCAAGGATCTCTGAATACGCCACGTATTTGGACAGTTGGTAATCCACTTCTGAAGCGAAATCGAGCTTCTCGTTTATCACCCACTTACCGCCCAGAGCCAACTGATAGTTGTCGGTGTGGTTTTCTGACGCTTGCGAGCTGGTCAGAATGAAGGGGTCCTCGGTTTGGGCGTGCGACACCACATTGGTGCCAGGGAAATAGTCATAATCGGCGGTGGGTGTGGCGTCAGTGCGGGTATAGAAATAGCTGGCGTTGCCGCGGTTGTTATAACCGGTGTAGAAGGCGTCCAGGTAATAACTGGCACTGTCGTTGGGTGCCCATTGCAAGGAAAGGTCGGCAGATGGCCGGTCGCGCACACCGTAGGTATCTACCGCGCCAATAGAGTCACGCAGCAAGCTGTAGCTGTCATCGGTGGTTGATAAGGCTTCACCGGCGGTATAGCTCAAAGCGGTACCGTCGCTGCTGTACGGGAACACTGCGCCGTTCCAGATGGTTTCATCACGGTAATGGGTGCGCACGTAAGACAGGTTTAGCAAGGCACCAAAATCGCCAAGGGTGTCGTTGCTCCAGCGGTCGCTCATCAGCATGCTGAAGTTCGGATCGTAATACTTGGACTGATCGGAGTAAGTGCCCTTACCGGTAAAGGAAAACTTCTTGCCCTGAAAATCAAAAGGCCGGTGGGTTCGCACATTAATAACGCCGCCGATGCCGCCTTCAACCATGTCTGCCGACGCGGTTTTATAAACATCGACCCCGGCCAGCATGGTGGCGGGAATATCGGCCAGAGAAAAACTGCGGCTGGCCGCGGTAAAGGCGTCACGGCCATTAATGGTGGTCACCACGTTGCCAAGGCCGCGAATTAATACCGACGACGACTCGCCTTCGCTGCGGGTACCAACCTGTACCCCGGCAACGTGTTGCAATGCTTCAACCACGTTGTTATCGGGCAGTTTGCCGATGTCTTCTGAAACAATGGAATCAACCAGCTGCACATTGTCTTTTTTCAGTTCCAAAGCGCGGGACATACTTTCCCGAACCCCGTGAACTTCAATCACTTCGGTATCGTCAGTGGCCTGCCTTTTATTGGCATTTTTAGCCGCTTTTTTACCTTTTTGTGCGGTCTGACTTTTGGTGCTCGTATCCTTGTCTGCGGCCCATGACGGTAAGGCATGGGAAGCCAGGATGAGGGCGATAGACGCACTCAACATACTTCTCTTGAACATAACGTTCCCCATATTTTTCTGCTGATTACCCGTTTTTTACGGGATTAATGTTTTTTGTTACTGCACTTTAAAAATATTGTATGAGTAATTATTAAGCAATCTAAAAACTTCTTTAAAAATGTCAAATAAAGTGGCTTTTATGCACAATCATGCCGGCATTATTCACAAAAACACAAAAATGACGGTTACGGCTTACGTAGCAAGAAATGTTGGCAACGGCTGTCGGTGGCCGGCGCCTGATTAATGGCAGTGCCATCAGCCAAACCACAGCTCGCCAAATCCAAACTTTGCTGGCTGTGCCGGTTAATCAGCTGCACGCTGCCGTCATCTTTAAAATGCAGCGCCCATTGGCTTTGCGGGCCGCCGCAGCCCGCCATAACCACCGCAGCTCCCGCGGCCAGCGACTTATCTTTAACGGCTAAACATTGCTGGCGGGTTTCGGGCGCCAACGTAACAAAGCCGTCAGCAGCCGCTTTAAAGCGCCACAGTTGATCGCCGCCATGGGTAAAGGCGCTTTGTATTAATTGGCCATGATTAAGGCTTGCCACCTTGCCGCTTTGCGCTGACACCAGGGCGACCGGTGCCAAAGGCAGGGCTGTTACTGGCCCAAGCGAACTGCCACCTGCTTGGCTTTGCAGGCTAAGGTGGCCCTTGGCATCGGTGCTAAGTTGCCATTGTTGGCAAGCTTGGTTCTGCCAAGGCTGCAGCGATTTGCCGCACGAGGTTGCGGTTAAGAATTCCCCCTGGCTGTTGGCCAGGCGGTAGTAGCCATTGAGGGTTGGGTCAATTACCCAGCTGTTGCTTCCCGCCAGTGGCTGACCGTCTAGGGTTAGCTGCCAATGCGCGCCTTGCGGCACCACCTTGAGCGGGCCGTTTTCACCGGAAGGCGCTTTAATAACGGTGGCTTCGGATGCGGGTTCACCAAAATCTGGGCTACCGTCCTTGTGCCAGCTAAACGGCTGGGCACGCAGCGAGCGGGTAAGGCCACACCCTTGTGTTGACTTGCTGTTGGCGTGGTATACCAGCCAATTTTGCTTGCCATCGGGGGACATGAAAAAGCCGTTGTGGCCAGGGCCATAAACACCGTTACCTTTGGTGAAAACCGGCGCTTTGGCGTAAGTCCAGGACTTAGCGTCCAGCGGGTTGTCGCCGGTCAGTTCAATTTGCGCCAGTTTGTAATCAGGGGTGTCGCAAAAGCTTGCCGAGTAAATCACAAAGGTGCGGCCATTGTGTTTGAGTACCTCGGGACCTTCGTTGACCTTGCGGCCCGACTGCGCCCAAGGCTGAATGGGCCGGGTTAGTACCACCTTCGGCCCTTCAATGGTCCAGGGGTTTTTCATCTTGGCAATGAAGTTGCGCTGTTCGTCACCCACCCACTGCGACCACAATAAGTAGAGGCTTCCTTGGTGCTGAAGATAGGTGCCGTCAATGTTCCAGCTGTTGGGCATCGGCGAGCCTTTATAGCTGTACGGGCCCATGGGGTCGTCACCGGCACTTTCCAGCACACTTAAATGCTGGCCGTCGTAGTTTTCCTGTTTGCCGGAGGTAAACATTAAAAACCAGCGGTAACCGGCCGCGGTTTTTAAGCGATGAAATTCAAAAGCCCAAAAGTTACAGCAGCGGCTGGGGTTGGTTTCAGACCACAGATACACTGGCTTTGCGTCTTTTAATCCCGCCAGGGTTGGTGATTTGCGCATCACCAGCTGTGACGTCCAGGTGGTGGTGGTCAGGTAATAGTTGCCGTCAAAGTATTCCAGCCAAGGATCAGCGCCGTTGGGCAGAATAGGATTGGTAAAGCTGCCTTTATCTTTAGCGGTGATGCTGGCGGTGGCCTTGGGCGCCTGGCTGGCACAACCGGCCACAAAGGCCATCAAAAGCCAACTCAGGGTGGTCACTTTCATTACCGACATAGCTTTTCCTGCCTCAGTGCTGTTGCTTGGGGTTAAAAATCATGACCAGACCACCGTCGCCTTTTAGCGACACAACCGTTTGCTTTGATGCAGTTACCGGCTGCTGGATAAGGCTCAAAGGCGCCTTGCCATCCGTGATCAGCTGCCCTTGTTGCCCGTTAACAAAACCCAAATCCAGAGTCAGGGTTTTCGCAGTGTTTTCACCATTGATGGCCGCCACATACCAGCGCTGGCCAAGCCGGCGGGCAAATACCGCCAACTTGCCGGGATAACCCGCCAAAAGCTGGCTTTGGTCCCAGTGGCTTGGCAGCTGCGAAAGATAGTGGCGTACAAAATCGGGCATGCTCGCCATCACCTCGGGCGAGGTGGCAATGTGCTGCACACCACTGACCAGCACCACCGGCGCTGCCAGTTCAAAGCCCTGAGTGGTGCGGCGTTTAAGGCCAGGCAAGGGCCCAAGATGGGTTGGGGTGAAATCGGCCGGGTCAAACACATTACGGGTAAAGGGCAACATGGCAATGTGGTTAGCTTGAAGGTCGGCGGCTTCTTGGAAAAAGGTCACCATCTCTTCGCCGCGCACCGCTTCTGCGGTCATTAAGTTGGGGTAAGTGCGCTGCCAACCGCGGGGAATGGTGGCGCCGTGGAAATTCACCATCAGCCGGTATTGGGTGGCATCTTGTAAAATGTCGAGGTAATAGCGGATAAAGGATTGGCCGTCACCGCCAAAAAAATCGACCTTAATGCCTTTAATGCCAAGCTTGGCTAAGTGGCTAAACTGCTGCTGGCGACTTTGGTGAGTCAGTAACTTGCCTTTAGGGCTGTACAGGGTGTTATTCCATTTACCTGACGAGTTATACCAAACCCAGAGCCCAACCCCTTTGGCTTTGCCGTATTGGGCAAGTTTGGCCAAACCATCCCAGCCAATATTTTTATCCCAGTTCACATCAATCAGCACATAGGGCCAGTGCATCTTGGCGGCGTAATCGATGTAGTGTTTTTGGATGGAAAAAGTAATGGAGTCGTCTTTACCGGTGATCCAGCTCCAGGCCGCCAGCCCCGGTTTGATATAGCTAACGTCACTGAGCTGTTGTGGCGCCGCCAGGCTAGTGCCAAGGGTAGAAGCGGTAATATCAGCCAAGGAGCCCACGGCAATAAAGCGCCAAGGTGAGGTCAAAGGCAAAGTGCCGTTGGCTAAGCGTTTGCCGCCGGTAAACACCTCGGCTTTCATCGGCGGCGCCAAGTGGTAGTCGCCTTCGGCGCTGTTGGCAGCCAACCGCGAGCCGGGGTAGTGGCCATCCATGCCCGCTTCGCTGATAAGTAACCACTGTCCTTTCACTTTGAAAAGCGCCGGCAGCGCCCAACCCGCCGGGCTTGGCGCACTCTTACCTACCTTAATGTCTTGCTGGTAATACTCTTCGTAAGAGGGGTTGGTGTTCTTGTAGCCGGTTTGTGCCACCGCCAGTGGCTGCAGCCAGGCTTTGCTGTCGGCTGGCAAGCGAAAGTGGCTGATCTCGCGGCGAACTGTATGCTCGCCACGCCCTTGCAGGCGATATTGATAGGCAAGGCCATGATTGCTGGCACGAAAGGTAACAACGAGCTTGGGGCCAGACTTGCCTTTAAAGGTAAAGCGCTGCTGTAGCGCCTGGTAATCAATCAGGCTTTGTTTACCGCCCAGCATGGCGTATTGCTCGTTAACGGTGGTGACTTTACCGGCATCGAGCAAGGTTAACCCCTGGCTAAGATCGCTGCCATCGGCTAGCTGCAACCCCAGGCTGGAGGGTTCAACAATGGCCTGCTGGTGATAACGCAACTGATAGCTAAGGCGCCCTTGGGCACCCAACGTCATATCCACCACCAGCTGCTTATCTGGGCTAGTCAATTGCCATTGCTGCGCCTGAACCGTCCAGGCCAGAAGACAAAGACTCAAACCCAGCATCAAGGCTTTCATCCCCAATCTCCAACAAAGGTAACGCGAGCGTAAACCTATATATCATTTGTATTACTATATGAAGGTAGAGTGTAAGACGAAGTGGCAACAGGCTTCAACCCCAAAGTTAACCTTTAGGGAATGCCGTTAACGTCAATAAGTTGAAACGCGTTGTAAATGCGGAAAGACAGGGGCAAACATGCAATAAAAAAGCCCCGGCAAACGGGGCTTTTTATTACTTTTCTAACACGCTTTGGTAGCTATCTAAGTTATGAGGGTCAACATAGGGCCAGCCATCGCGCCACTCGATAGGCGCAATTTTTAACTTCTGCAAACCATTATCTGCAGCCTCGTAAGCATGAAACACCAAGTAGTCTTTCCCTTGCCAATGGTAAGCACTGTTGCCCCCCAAGCCAGGCCAGGCTTTGTTGCCTTTTAACATCACGGTGCCGCCGCCTTGGTTCATGTCTTTACCGTTTTTATCAAGATAAGGGCCGGTAATGGTTTTGGCGCGGCCAACGGCAATACGGTAGGTGCTGTTAACGCCACGGCAGCAAAGGCCAAAAGACACAAACAGGTAGTAGTAATCGTTGTGTTTAAAGATAAAAGGGCCTTCTATTTCCCCCGGCCCAGCCGCGGTTTGTGGTGTAAAGGGCGGGCGCTCCTGACGCGCCAAGGAATACCACTGTTCCGGCTTGGCCACTTTGGTCAGGCTGCTATCGAGCCTGACCAATTTAATTCCGTCCCAAAACGAGCCAAAGGCCATCCAGGCCGTGCCTTTGTCATCAATGGTGACATTGGGGTCGATGGCGTTCCAAAGGTCGCGATTGGGTACCGATTGCAACACCACACCCTGATCATGCCAACCATAGTCAGGGCTGTTGATATCCAAGGTTTTAGTCACAGTAACACCGATGGCGGAGGTGTTTTTGCCAAAGGCAGAGGCCGAATAATAAAGGTAAAACTTGCCATCGTGATGCAGCACATCCGGCGCCCAAAGATGGCCGGCAAAGTTGGGAATGACAGTGCGAGCCCAGCTTGGTTCGGGTTTAAAAACCGGCCCGTCAAGCCGCCAATGCAGCCGGTCTTTTGATTGATAAACGGTAATGCCGGGGCCGGTTGAGAACAGGTAATACTGGTTACCGTCTTTAGCCATGGCCGGGTCATGAATACTGACCTGCTTAGCACTGGCCAAACCGCTAAATGACAAGGCGACAAGCGCCATAAAGGCGCCAGCCAGGTGGCGTCGGGGCTGCATAAAACCTCCAGATGGGTATTTGTATTATTTATTAATTCAACGGCAGTCTATCGGCATTTTACAAACAGGCAAAGCCAAAGCTTGACGCCAAGGGCAAGGCAATAAATCAGCAAAAATACCTACCCTTTTCCAAACATAAAAACAAAGCCATTGATTTAAAAGAAAAAGAAGAGAATTTCGAGTGCAAAGCGAAGAGGAGAGAACGCTGTGCAGGCAGGCTTGCGTGCAACTATATTAAGTAATACGATACGACCTTACGTATACGTTAACAATATCAACCCTACACCATTACGGCTCCGTAAAGCAGCATTTATATAAGGCGCCGACTGGTTAGAACAACTTGGGGGATGCGGTGTGAAAACCCAGAAACTGTCGGTACTGGAAAAGGTCGGCTTTGGTTCCGGCGACATGGCCGTCAATGTGGTGATGTCGTCGATGATGTTAATCATCACCTTCTTCTACACCGATGTCTTTGGCATGAAGGCCTCAGACGTTGGCTTGCTGTTACTGTTGGTGCGTTTCATCGACGCCTTTACCGACCCGATGATGGGCATGATAACCGACCGCTATACCACCCGCTGGGGTCGCTATCGCCCTTACTTCCTGGTGGTATCTGTGCCCTTTGGCATAGCGGTGTTTTTAACCTTCAGCACCCCCGACTGGGACTACAACGCCAAGCTGGTTTGGGCCTACGCCACCTACATCTTTGTGACGCTGATGTTTACTGCGGTCACCATTCCCTACATTTCCATCATCGGCGTGTTGACCGACGATCCCCAAGAGCGGCTCTCCGCCAATGGCTACCGGCTATTTTTCGCAAAGATAGCCGCCTTTTTAGTCACCATTATCGTGCCTATTCTGGCCGAAGACTGGGGTGGTAAGGCACACATGGCCGCCGGTTATCAGGCTGCCATGGGCATCATGGCGCTGATGGCAACCTTGTTGTTCTTATTCTGCTTTTTCACCACCACCGAGCGGGTAGAACACAAGGTAGAAAAAAAGCCCTTTTTTGAACAACTGGCTATCTTGCGCAAAAACGACCAATGGCTGGTGCTCTGTGCGGTCTGTGTTGTCGGCACCATCGGCTACGTGATCCGTGGCTCGGTTGCCGCTTACTACGCCAAATATTATTTGGGTGGCGATGCCAAAATGATGTCGGCCTTTATGTCTACCGGGGTGGTGGCGGCGATTTTGGCCATGGTGGTGTCCACCTGGATCACCAAGCGCTTTTGTAAGGTCAAACTGTTCCGTATTAGCCAAATTGCCGTCGCGGTGATTTCGGTAGTGATGTACTTTGCCGTTGGCCAACAAGATGTAGTACTGGCTTTTGTTATTTACTTTTTGCTGTCGCTGGTGGTGGACTTGCACGCACCGGTATTTTGGTCAGCCATTGCCGAAGCGGTTGATTACGGCCAAGCCAAAACCGGCAAACGGGTATCAGGCCTTGCCTTTGGTGGCATCAGTTTCTGCCAAAAAGCCGGTATGGGTATTGCGGGCTTTGTGGTCGGTAGCCTGCTGACCTTTTTTCATTACCAACCAGACCAGGCACAAAGCGCCTATACCCTTAACGGTATTGCCCTGATGCTGTCGGTTATTCCCGGTGTGTTTCATTTTCTGATGGGCGCGCTGATGTACCGCTACAAAATCACCGACAGCTTCTATCAGGAAATTAAAAAGGGCGTACTCGAAGATGACACCCCCGAAGAGCAGGCGGTTGCCGTCGACAATCGCCAGTTTATGAATGCTAAGTAAGTTTGGAGCCAACGTGACTGTATTGACCCCACTCATCGAACAACGTGCCGATCCTTTTATCTACAAGCACAGCGATGGTTATTACTACTTTACCGCTTCGGTGCCAGCCTACGACGGCATCGAGCTGCGCCGGGCTAAAACCATTGAAGGCCTCAAAAACGCTGAAACGGTAATGGTGTGGCACAAACCCGATATTGGCCCCTATTCCGACCTTATCTGGGCACCGGAAATTCACTTTAACCTAGGGGCTTGGTATGTCTACTTTGCAGCGGCGCCCAGCCGCGAGATCAAAGACAACCTGTTCCAGCACCGCATGTATGTGATTCGCTCAGAAGACGCCAACCCACTGACCGGGCGCTGGGAGTTTATGGGCCAAATTGATACCGGCATCGACACCTTCTGCCTGGACGCCACCACCTTTAGCCATAACGGCCAGCTGTATTATCTGTGGGCACAAAAAGCCAATGACATTCCCGGCAACTCCAACCTTTATATCGCCAAGATGGACCAGCCCTGGGCCATTGCCAGCGAGCCGGTGCTGCTAACGGTGCCAGAGTTTGAATGGGAATGTCGCGGTTTCATGGTGAATGAAGGGCCCGCCGTCCTGCACAAAAACGGCAAGTTCTTTATTACCTATTCGGCCAGCGCCACCGACGAAAACTACGCCATGGGCCTGCTGTGGGCCGATGAAAACAGTGATTTGTTAGACCCGGCAAGCTGGCATAAATCCAAGCAGCCAGTGTTGGGGAGTGCTCCTGAATACAACATTTTTGGCCCGGGGCATAACAGCTTTACCGTCAGTGAAGATGGCAGCGATCTGCTGGTTTATCACGCCCGCACCTATACCGAAATCGAAGGCGATCCGCTCTGGGATCCTAACCGTCACACCTTCGTTAAACCGCTACGCTGGGATGAAAACGGCATGCCCGTTTTTGGTAGCGCGGCCTTGGCCGATTAACCCAGGCACGACTCCTTGCCCCGCCACCCTGGCGGGGCTTTTTTTATGTTTTACACCACCTCGATGCAGTTACGGCCCTTTGCCTTGGCTTTGTAAAGAGCCTTGTCGGCGCGGGTTAACAGCTGCGACAAGGTTTCCCCTTGCCAATACTGGGTCACCCCAAAACTGGCGGTTTTATTACCGACATCTTCAAACTCAAGGTGGTTAATTTTATTGCGAAGTAGCTGGGCAACGGTAAAAGCCTGCTCAACGTTAGTTTGCGGCAGCAGAATAAAAAACTCTTCACCGCCATGGCGGCCCACTTGGTCTTGTTGGCGTACATTGCGCTTCAGTAGCGCGGCAAAGCTGCTTAATACTTTGTCACCGACACCATGGCCATAGGTGTCGTTAACCTCTTTGAAATAGTCAATATCGAGCATGATAACCGACATGGTGAGGCCCTCTTCGCTATCACAGTTCGCCTTTTCTGAGCGCAGCAGCTGGGTCATTTTGTCGCGGTTCCAAAGCTCGGTCAGGCTGTCAACACTGGCCGAGTGATGCAGTTGCTGTTGCTGGCGATAAAGCGCCTTGTAAGCCGACTCCAAAATATAAGCACTGACAAAACCAAACAGATAAGCCGCTGCTATCCAAAACAGGGTCAGCAAGGAAAAACCTTCGGTGGTGCCATCGATACCGTGGAGGATAAAAACCACCACAATAGCCGTCACCGAAGAGGTGGCCGCCAACAGCGCATACCATAGTGGCAGCCCGGAAATAGCAAAGGTCCAAACGATATTAAGGTAAAGCTCTGGCGCAAAAGCCGCGCTGTAGCGAAAGCCTTCATTGAGATAAAGGTTGCCAAAAACAGCCCCAACCGGGGCCAGTACCAGCAGTAGCCGCATCCAGCCATGCATGGCCGGGAAAAAGCTCAACAGGCCAATCAGCAGCAACATGGCAGGCACGATACCGGCATGAAACCAGAGCCGCAGCGCCGAGTGGCTTAGGGTCAGGTCGACTTCCAAAAAGGCATAAATGACGTAGAGCGAGGCAGTGAGGAAAGCGATATAGCGGATCTGTGGCACCTTGGCGTTGAGATACCACTGTATAAACGGGGTTTGGCGATGAAAAGCGCTACCCAGTAATGCATTAAGCCGGTTCAGCAAGTAGAGCACCCCACTCACGACAAGAGGCGGTAACCCGCCTCTTGCTTATTGTATAACCTGCTTAAAATCATAGCACTAGCCGCATTTTTTATGCCTAAAGCAATGCGTTTTTTATTAGGAGCCTGTGTAGCGGCCCGGCTTATGATTGGCGGCCAGGATGAAGTTCATTGCCACAGCACCCACCACCGAACAAGCCAGCAGCCAAGGGCTAATCACAAAGAAAGACGCCACAACAATAGTGCAATCAAGGCCCATTTGCAGGTAACCGGCGCGAATATTAAAACGCTCCTGCATGTAGAGCACAAAGATGTTAAAACCGCCGAGGCTGGACTTATGACGAAAGAAAATCAGCAATCCCACACCCAGCATACAGCCGCCAATAACCGCAGCATAAAGCGGGTTCACGTAGCCAATTTTAATCACGTCGCTTAAGTGGTCAGTGACTACCGACACCACCACGATGGAGACAAAGGTGCGAATGGTGAAACTGGCACCCATTTTCTTCCACGCCAGGTAGAAAAATGGCAGGTTAATAACGGTGAAAATTTGCCCAAAGGAGTAAGGCAACAAATGGGTTAACAACAGCGCCAGACCGGCAGTGCCGCCGGTGACCAAGCCGGAATTTCGCAGCAAAAAAACGCCAAAGGACATCATGACGGCTGCAATCAGCATCGCCACAACATCTTCAATAATAGAGTGGCTGGTATCAGGGGTTTTAACGGCTGAGCTCATTGGGGCGGCCTCCGGCAAATCAGACAAAGGCCAAGACCTTACCCGAGCCAAGCCGGCACCAAAAGCCATGTTTATTTAATCGCCAAGCATAACTATGCGCGATTTTCTGTAACGCCAGCCAAACACTTGGCAACCTCAAGGTGACAAGTGGCCAGTAGAACTGGCGTAACATCATGAGCGCAAAAGAAAAGATAAAAAACGGCCAGCTTTAGCTGCGCAGTGAGCCTTATCACGCTTTGCCTTGCAAGGCGTAAAGATGGCTTTACGCCTTAACAAGAGTGCGCCGGCAGCGATGATTATTTGATTAACACCTTGTCTGCAGGCTTTGCCACTTCCACGCCCAGCAAGGAACCAAAATAACGGCCGTCTTTTTCTACCACGGTTTTTAACCCGCCTTTCACCACCTTTTGCAGCGCATCCGAGGCGGAAATCGCGTCTAATGCCTTGGTAACTGCACTGCGGCTTTCACCGGAGATAACCAGGCCACAGAGCTTGTCGGAACAGCCAATGTTTTCAGCGAAAAGCCCCTCGGATGTGGCTTTATCCGCCAGCAACGAATTGAGTAACGATTCATTATTCTGCGCCGTTTTATTGGTTTGGCTAAAGGTCAGTGCCGCAATGGCGTCTTCCAGTTGGCCAAGGGACATGGTTTTCAGGGGGCGAGTATCAAAAACCTTGTCGCCGTCTTTATTGGTGCTCACCAAATTATCAAGCTGTGGCAAGTCGTTACGGTTATCACCGGCCGCATTTTCGTTATTGTCGGTCTTTGCTGATGTTGCAGGCGCGGTTTTCGCCGCCTGGTCACTTAAACCACGCACATCACTGGTGGGGCGGCCATCACGGTTAACCGACCGGCCTTTCCAAGCATCGTCTGGCCGTTTTGTCTCATGAATACTTTTATCTTGCGTCATGGTGCCTGCATTGGCGGCAGCGCCATCTTGGTGAGACTTGTAATAGGCGTGTCCGAAAATCGCCACCAGCGCCACAACAGCGACAACAGCCCCGTAAACAAAGGCTTTCATTTACCACTCCTTACATCAATCAAGGTCCCAATCTCTCGAAATTAGGGCCGTAATGCAATGTTCAGCGTGGCCACGTTAAGGGTAACTGCCTAGTTTTTATTCACGATGTCGCCGCGGAAGAAGATTTCAATGCGCACACTGATCTGAAAACTGGGGTCAAAGTCGGCTTCACGGGGAAAGTGCAGCCCGGGGGATACATCCAAAAACAGTAGGCCCTTATGAATATTGCGCCGATAAACCGCCTCGACGTAGTAGTCATCAATTCTTGGGTTATGGGCGCTCTGCCCTACCAGCACACCGGAATAACGAATGGCAGAACGGCTATTGATAATTTGGCTCCACTCCGCCCGCTGGTAAAACTCCAGCTTGTCGTAGTCTTCTTGCCACTGAAACTGGGTGACAAACCGCAGGTTGTTTTTTTCATCAATGGGCCGGCCAATGTCCATCAGGGAACGGGCCGAGTAGCCGTCGCTGTTAAACCAAGATAGCCGGCCATTAAATTCCAGACTCCAAGGGGAGTTACCAAGCTGCCACAGCCGTTCGGCGGTGTAGCGCACATAAGGGTCGGGGGGTAGGTGTAACTTCACCCCACCGGAAAAGCGGTTTACCCAAGCCTGGCGCTTGTCTTCTTTTTTCCCCTGCCGTTCAAGGCCAATTACCGCCCCTTGGCCGCCGTCAAAGCGGCCACTGCGGGTATCTCTGGCCGCTTGCTGTTCCAGGGTGCCCTGGGTTTCTTCCGGGTCACTTTCGACAATTAATTTCAGGCGTTTTTCGGTGGTGGGCAGTTGCAAGCGATAACGAACCGCCAGGTCTTCATCGTCGGGAAGGTTTTGGCGAAGAATGTATTCCTGGCTGAGGCGCAGATAAGAGTGGTTGTCGACTTTCAGCGACTCGTCAGACCCAAAAAAACCGTCAATACCGCGGGAGGTGCTGTCAACCCAACCGGAAACCAAGTCGTAAACCGGGTCGATTTTCTTGATGGCCCAGTCCGGTAAGTCGCTGTCTTTATCCGGGTTGTCCTCTTCCCCCCAGGCACTGCTGCTGGCAACGCCCAATACAGCCAACAAGACGATACTCAACCAAGGCCCCACGAGGAAAACGTCACCTCTCATAGCAAGCACCGTTCGTTTAATTATCGTTAAGCTGAGTATTACACCACTGTCAGATTTTGCTCGCCTGCGGCTGCAAATTTGCAACAATCATTTGTGGTTCAATACGTTAAATCCGCTCGCCAATTCAGGTAAAATGCGGCGTTGCCAAAAGCGACAACCTCCCATCTCAACCCGGAACACACTATGACGCCAACCGACGGCCTGCCCATGCCCCAGCGCGTCGGCGCAATTTTAACCATCGCACTGGGTATCACCATTGCCGTGCTCGACGGCGTCATTGCCAATGTGGCATTGCCCACCATTGGCAACGAACTGAGTGCCACACCTGCCGAATCAATTTGGATAGTTAATGCCTACCAGTTGGTGATCACCATGACCTTGCTGTCGCTGTCATCCCTTGGCGACATCATCGGTTACCGGCGCATTTATCTGGTGGGCTTGGGCCTCTTTACGGTGACATCTGGTCTGTGCGCCATGTCAGACTCGTTAACCACCCTCACCTTAGCCCGGGTTGCCCAAGGCTTGGGCGCTGCCGCGCTGATGAGCGTGAACACGGCGCTGCTGCGGCTGATTTACCCCCGCCGCTACTTGGGCCGCGGCATGGGTATTAACTCGCTGGTTGTAGCGGTCTCAACGGCGGCCGGGCCAACGGTGGCCGCCGGGATATTAGCGGTAGCCTCATGGCAATGGTTGTTTGCGGTGAATGTGCCCATCGGGTTGGTGGCGCTTGTTATTGGCCGCAAGTACTTGCCCTTCAATGACGGCGTTAAAGAGCAGCGCTTTGACAAAATCAGTGCGCTGATGAACGCCCTGACATTTGGTTTGTTCTTTTTGGCTTTAAGTGGCTTTGCCCAAGGCCAAAGCCTTAAATTTGTGGCCATTGAAGCGGCCGCCACTCTGGTGGTTGGGCTCTTTTTTGTGCGCCGCCAGCTACAGCAGCCCTACCCGCTACTGCCGGTCGATCTGCTGCGAATTCCCATTTTTGCGCTATCAATGTGCACCTCTATTAGCTCCTTTTGTGCGCAAATGCTGGCGATGGTGTCCATACCCTTTTATTTTCAGCGCAACCTCGGGCTTAACGAGATAGAAACCGGCTTGCTGCTGACCCCTTGGCCGCTGGCCACCATGGTGTTAGCCCCTATCGCCGGTCGGTTGGTCGAAAAAGTACACGGCGGCCTGTTGGGCGGTATCGGGATGGCGCTTTTTGCCACAGGGCTGTTTTCATTAGCCTGGCTGCCAGCTCACCCCGGATACCTCGATATTTGCTTACGCATGGTGATTTGTGGCGCTGGGTTCGGGCTTTTTCAGTCGCCCAACAACCACACCATTGTCAGCTCTGCTCCCCGTCACCGCAGTGGCGGCGCCAGCGGCATGCTGGGCACCGCCAGATTGGTTGGCCAAACCACCGGCGCGGCGCTGGTGGCACTCGCTTTTAACTACTTCAGCGATGCCGGTACCCATGTATCGTTATTGATTGCCGGTAGCTTTGCGGTATTTGCGGCAGTCGTTAGCACCCTTAGGCTGTCCCATGCCAGGGCCGCCGCGTAGGGGGTAAAAAAGCCGGCAAATGCCGGCTTTTTTCTCAGGCAACATTAAGCAGCAAAACATCCGGTCGGCGTGAGCTCTTATCGTAAAAACTCGAAGAATTTAGTGGCCTTTTTAGAAAGAGAATTGGTTGCTCGGTATCAGATGGTTTGCTGCAACCGCAGTTGATACTGAATGAAGGTTGCACGGTAATAGTGCCAATATCGGCCATGACAACCCACACAACATAAAAAAGGCCGCATAAAGCGGCCGAAAAGTCGTGTCATGACGGTCTTTAGTGCAGGGTATAACTGCTAGGGAAAAGGGTTCGTAGTACCTTCCAGGCTTCCTGAAAATTCACGCCATTTTCTTTCAGGGCGTGCATCAGTTGCGTGCCCATTTGCCTTCTGGCCGAACTCACCATCAGCTGGGTTTGCAAACAATCGGCGAACTGACACTCACATTGTTGCAGTTGCTGGTGCAACTGAATGTATTGGCTAAAACCAACATCAAAGCGCTGCTGTTTAAAGTAAAGCTCGGCAAGATTGGCGTAGCTCACCACCATGGCGGCAATAAGATCGCCTTTATCGGCATTAGCGGTTGCCAAGTGCTGTTCTAAGAAGCGGCATGCCTGGGTGTAACGACGTTCGGCCAAGCTAAAATCTCGCACGCCAAAAGCCTGATTGGCGGCACTTATCACCTGTTTCCACTCATCCATCACCTACCCCTTAGCCGCAGCCATTGGTTCACAGATAAAGCCAACTGCTTTTCCTGCTGTCTTTATACCTTACCCAGCCTACAAATGCGAATAATTATCATTAAATTATTAAAAGCAGGTTCAGCTTTGGGGGTAAGCCACCAGCGGTGATGAGCCAAAAAAAGCCCGGCAAAACCGGGCTTTTAGCATGCTAGTCAAGCTGCGCCTTAAGGCGCTTAATGGCCTTTTCATAAGCGGCCCGCGGCCTTAACGTATTGGCTTTTTGGTAGGCTTCCAATGCCGGTTGCAACATGCCTTTGTCTTCATAAATACGGGCGATGTTGTAATAGCTGCTGGCCTGGGTGATAGCGCGAGACTTGCCATGGGCCAAGGCAATGGCTTTGCGGTTGGCCCACAACGCTTCGGCTGTGCGATGCAGCTTCTGATAGGTTAGCCCTAGGTTGCTGTAGGCTTGGCCATAATCCGGGTACAGGTTTACCGCATCGATAAACAAATACATCGCTTGCTCTAAGTGCTTGGGATGAGATTCGTGGTAGCGCTCTTCGCCCAGTTCATTAAACCATTTCGCCTTTTTAATGGTGGCCGGGCTGGCAAACTCTTGGTTTTTAAAAGAGCCGCTGCCTACAAGGCTTGTCATGTGCTTGGATAAATCTTCGCCATTAAGCAATAGATATTGGTTTATATCGTGAAAATTGCCGTCTTCATCAATGGCAAATACCACCCAGCTAAGGGCATTTTTATTGGGCTTAACCTCGTAAGTTCTAATTAAGGTTTGGCCTACATAAACCTGCACTTTGGCCTTGGAATTACTCAAGGCGTAGGACGTTAATTTATGCCAATTGGTCTTGTCATTGACTGCATAAACATAGCGTTGACCAAGTAAGCCGGATTTAAAGGTAATGGTTTCAGGGCCAAAATAGTTGTAATTGTCCACATCTAAACGGGCCGATACATCTTTGCGGTGGCCAAAATAAATATGCTCACCAAACATACGCAAATGGGCATCCAGATCCCGTGGCTCACCAGCCCAGGTCAGCACCACCCGCACCTGGTTTAAATCGTTCATGATCGGCGACAACGCATAGGTTAAGCCGCTACAAGGGCAAGGCATCACCAGCCGTGCGTAACCGAGCTTTTCTATGGTAAGGGTGGTGTTTTTGTCATCCGCCAGCGTACTCAGCGGCGCCTTACCACTGGCATTGGTAGCGGTTTGCTGGTCAGCTTCCCCTTCTCGCTGCCAAATAACGTGGGCATCGTTAATACGTTTATTATCAACGGTGGCGCTCAGTACCCGTATTTGTGCACCAAAGGCCGGCATTGCCACTGCCACCACAAAACATATCGCCGTTAGGCGCTTTAAAAAGCCCATTTCAGTTCCTTCTTAAGGGGGAGAGAATTGTTTAACGCAATAATGAAATAAACCAGCGAGGGAGTATCTCTCTATTAGGGCGACAAATATTATCAGCTTATACAACGCGGTAAATTGACTTTCACAAACATGCCTACTTGCGCTAACAATTCACCAGCAACGCATAAAATTTATACAGCAACGCGCTATTTCTGGCGTTTTTTGTCAAAAGCGAGCCAATAGCCCTTTTTAATTAAAAAAGCCCCCGCCTATTGCTTTCCCCGACCTTGGTCGCATTGTAATCTTGCCAAGATCCGGTATTGATAACCGGGCTGTACCCTATTGCTCTGATTAACAGGGCCACATAACAATACAAATGAAGACGGAGTCTCCATGTCTTTGGTTCTAATTTTGCTGGCGATCATTGCCTTTATTGTGGTCGCCACCACCAAGCTGAAAATGCACCCCTTCTTGGCGCTGCTCCTTGCCGCCTTTATTGCCGCTTTCGCCTATGGCCTGCCCACGGCAACCATAGCCAAAACCGTTTCCAGTGGTTTTGGTGGCATTCTTGGTTACATTGGCCTGGTAATTGTGCTGGGCACCATTATCGGCGTTATTCTGGAAAAAAGCGGTGCCGCCATCACCATGGCCGACAGCATTATTAAGGTGCTGGGCGAACGCTTTCCGGGCCTAACCATGAGTCTTATCGGCTACCTGGTGTCTATTCCGGTATTCTGCGACTCCGGCTTTGTCATTCTTAACTCGTTAAAAGAATCCCTGGCAAAACGCCTGGAAATGTCCAGCGTGTCCATGAGTGTGGCCCTTGCCACGGGTCTTTATGCCACCCATACCTTTGTTCCACCAACCCCGGGCCCCATTGCTGCTGCCGGTAACTTGGGGTTGGAATCGAACCTTGGGCTGGTGATTGGTATTGGCTTGGTAGTGGCCATTGTTGCCGCCCTGGCTGGCTTGCTGTGGGCGAGCCGCTTTAAAACCGTCGACCCAGATGGCTCTGAACATCACGAACAACACCATGACTGGGAAGCGCTGCGCGCCTCTTATGGCAAGTTGCCTAGCGCCTGGCAGGCATTTTCACCCATCTTTGTTCCTATTATTCTGATTTGCTTAGGTTCTGTAGCCAAATTCCCCAGCCACCCCATGGGTAGTGGCCACTTACTGACGCTATTTAGCTTTTTAGGCGACCCGCTGCCGGCCTTGATCATTGGTTTGGTGTTGGCATTGCCACTACTCAAATCAGACAACAAAGCCCAGGAATTTAGCGATGCCATTGCTGCAGGTATTAAATCTGCAGCGCCGATATTGCTGATCACCGGTGCTGGCGGCGCTTTCGGTGCGGTATTGAAAGCATCCCCCTTGGGCGACTACCTGGGCGACACCTTATCGGCCTTGGGCATTGGTATCTGGATGCCGTTTATCGTCTCGGCGGCCCTAAAGACCGCACAAGGCTCTTCTACCGTGGCACTGGTCACTACCTCTGCCCTGGTTGCCCCGATGATGACCAAGCTGGGCCTTGACAGCGAAATGGGCCGCGCCCTGACCGTAATGGCCATTGGCGCCGGTGCCATGACAGTGTCACACGCCAATGACAGCTTCTTCTGGGTGGTTTCTCAGTTCAGCCGCATGAAAGTGGGCCTGGCCTATCGCGCCCAAACCATGGCCACCTTGGTACAAGGTATTACCGCCATGGTGCTGGTATACATCTTGAGTTTGTTCCTGCTTTAACCGCAAAAAAGGCACCGCAGTAGCGGTGCCTTTTTTGCAATCGCAGTGCCGCTTTTCGCTGTTAGCGTCCCACCTAAAAAAGTGTTCAGTAAAGACTTACCAACGCTGCCTCCCGCAGAGGACGGGCCAGTTTGCCGTGGCCCACAACAACATTGACAGCTAATATATTGGTCACGCCAATAAAGAAGAACAACACAATGCTGTTTGGTTGCAGGTACCCGTCTTATGTCCAGCCACTTTGAAACTGATTTTGCCCATCTGGTTAATCAGCTGGTGGATACCGTGTTTGTGGTGGATGAAGCCGGCATCATCGTGTTTATCAGCCAATCTTGTGAAACCTTGCTGGGTTATAGCCAGCAGGAAATGATAGGCACCCGTATCGAACACTACATGCACCCAACTGACATTGAGCGCACCCTACAAGCGGCAAAAAGGGTTATGAGTGGCCGCGCCCATAGCGACTTTGAAAACCGTTACCTGCATAAAAATGGCCAGCCGGTAAACATTCAGTGGTCGGCCCGCTGGGAAGAAAAAAACAAGCTGCGTATAGGCGTGGCTCGAGACATAACCGGCTCCAAATGTGCCCAGCATATTCGTAGCGCCCTTTATTCCATTACCCAAACCGCCCATACCAAGGCCGACCTGCCGCACCTTTGTGAGGTTATTGAACAAACTGCCCTGACACTGCCTTGGATAGAACGGTTGCGGGTGCTGTTTTTTGACAAGAAAAGCCAAACATTACAGCACCCGTCTGGCCCGGCCGACAGCGACGGTCCGCTCCACCCCGGCAGCGCCCTGGAAATCGCCTTGGGCCAGGGCATTAGCGTATCTGCCCGCCAGCACCCAACCGTTGCCTGGCAGGGTTTGGTGCAAGCGGGGCCCAGTAACTGGCTGGCGGTGCCGCTGCTGCGCGCTCAGCAAGTGTTGGGCGCCGTGATATTGGAATACCCGGAAAATTGCGCCGAGATCACCCGCGAGCAACTGCACTTTTTCGCTAGCCAAATTGCCGCCACCATTGAGCGCAAGCAAGCGGATGAGCATCTTCGCTACCTGGCGCACCATGACGTGCTAACGGGCCTGGCTAACCGTGGCTATTTTTATGAGCGCCTTGGTGAAGCACTAAAACAGCGCCAGCCATTGCTGTTGTTGTATCTGGATTTAGATAACTTCAAAGCCATCAACGACTGCCACGGCCACCATTACGGCGACGCCTTGTTAACTGAAGTTGCGGCTCGCCTTTGCCAGCAGCTCCCCGCCAATGCGTTAGCCGCGCGGGTTGGCGGCGATGAATTTACCCTGCTATTACCCGGCCACTTCAGCCAGCAAGACATTGATAGGTTACTGCAACAGCTTTTTGCCAAGATGGCAGCCCCTGCCGTTATTGAAAATACGCCGCTTTATATTGCCGCCAGTGTTGGCTCGGCACTGGCACCCGGTGATGGCCAAGACTCAAAAAGCCTGATGCGCCATGCCGACAGCAACATGTATCAAATGAAAAGGCTGCGTCAGCAGGCATAAAAAACGGCACCCGAAGGTGCCGTTTTCACTTGTTGGCTAATGCCTTAATCGGCCGCTACCGCGGGTGCATGGCCATGGGGCCTTTTTGACAACCACACCAGTACCACCGCCGCCACACTTAACAAACAGCAGCCCCAAAAGATGTCTTGGAACGACAACAAGTAGGCTTGCGCTGCTTGCTGATGGGCTAGAGCACCCATGGCTTGGGCTTTATCCAGGCCATGGCTGGTAAGGTTAGCAACGGCTTGGTCAACCACCGGTGCACCGTTGTAGGAAGCGTCCGCCAAATGGCTGGTGTGCAGCGCCGCCCGCCTATCCCAAAGGGTAGTCACAATGGAGGTAGCAAAACCGCCAGAGATAATACGGGCAAAGTTTGATAACCCCGACGCCGCCGGTACTTTTTCGTCTGGCACACCGTAAAGCAAGATGGTGAGCAGTGACACAAAGAACATCGACATCGCCGCCCCTTGCACCATCATCGGGTAAATGTAGGTGCCAGGGTCTGCATCGTTGGTGTAATAGGTGCGCATAAAATAGGACACCGCAAAAATTACATAAGCCAAAGTTGCAAAGATGCGGGCGTCAAACTTGCCCATATTGCGGGCAATAAAGGGCGTTAAAATCACCGCCACCACACCGCTAGGTGCCGCCACCAACCCAGCCCAGGTGGCGTTATACCCCACCCAGCTTTGCATCCACAGCGGTTGCAGCACCACGGTGGCAAAGAACAGCGCGTAGCCCACACAAAGGGCAATGGTGCCGTTGGTAAAGTTGCGGTTTTTAAAGAGGCTGAGGTCGATAATGGGGTGTTTTTCCCCAAGCTCCCAGATAACAAAGGCAATAAAACCCACCACGGCCACCACCGCCAGGCCAACAATAAAGGGCGAGGCGAACCAGTCGGCGTCTTTACCTTTATCCAGCATCACCTGCAAGCTACCGACCCAGGCGATCAACAGGCCAAGGCCAATACCATCGATAGGCAATTTGCGGGTCGGGGTTTCCCGATGTTTAAGCCCCTGCCAGCACACCAAGGCACACAAAATGCCGATGGGCACGTTCATCAGGAAGATCCATGGCCAGGAGAAGTTATCGGAGATATAGCCCCCCAAGATAGGGCCACAAACCGGCCCAACCAGGGTGGTCATCGACCAAATACCCAGCCCCACGCCTTTTTTCTCGGGCGGAAACAGCGACAACAGCAACGCCTGGGAGCCGGGGATCATCGGCCCGGAAACCGCCCCTTGCAGCACCCGGAAACAAATCAATGACGACAAACTCCAGGCCACCCCACACAAAAACGACGCTAGGGTAAACAGCAGCACCGACAGCACAAACACCTTCACCACGCCATAGCGCTGCATCAACCAGCCGGTTAACGGCACCGAAATGCCGTTCGCTACCGCAAAGGAGGTGATAACCCAGGTGCCTTGGTCGGCCGAAACCCCCAAGTCGCCAGCAATAGTAGGGATAGAAACGTTAGCAATGGTGGTGTCTAGCACCTGCATAAAGGTGCCGAGCGCCAGTGCTGCCGACAGCAAGCCGCGATTAGGAACCTCTGCTTGTGCGTTCACTTGGCCCCCATAACCGCACCGATATTGCGGCGAATAATGTCGGTAATTTGCTGATTCACCGCGGCGCTAACGGCATCTTCAGGCTTGGCTTTGGGGCCAATCATCACCTTGCTTGCCACCAAACTGCCGGATTGGTCATGGAGGTCGATTTCAGCGTCCATCGACAAGCCAACCCGTAGCGGATGCTCTTTTAGCTCACTTGGCTGCAAGGCGATACGCACCGGCAAGCGCTGGACGATTTTAATCCAGTTACCCGAGGCATTTTGTATCGGCAGCAGCGCAAAAGCATTACCGGTACCGGCGCTAAGGCCCGCCACTTTGCCGTGGTAGGTAACACTCGAGCCGTACAAGTCAGCGGTTAGGGTGACCGGCTGGCCAACCCGTACGTCGGTGAGCTGCACTTCTTTGAAGTTGGCATCGACCCACACATCGTTAATCGGCACCACTGTCATCAACACCTGGCCGGGGTTAACCCGCTGACCCACTTGCACCACCCGGTTGACCACCACACCGTCGGCAGGGGCTTTAACCGTGGTGCGGGCCAGTGCCAGAGCAGCTTCACGCACTTGCTCGGCGGCGGCTTGCACATCGGGGTGGTTTGCAACGGTGGTGTTGTCGATACGCACTTTGACGGTATCTAAGTCTTTTTCGGTCGCGGTCAAGGTGGCTTGCAGTTGCGCCACTTTGTCTTTGGCATGTTGCAAGTCTTCGCGGGACACACCGCCCTGGGCCGCCACTTTTTCACGGCGGCTAAGGTCTGCTTGTGCCTGCTTGAGTTCAACCTGACGGGCCTTGATTTGCGCGGCCAAACCGTCGGACTGCTTGAAAAGGGCATGCACGCTGCGCACCGTGCTCGCCAGGTTTGCTTCGGCCTTGGCCAGGGCTAACTTGGCGTCGGCCTGGTCCAGTTGCACCAGCACCTGCCCGGCTTTAACGGTTTGGGTGTCATCGACCTTAACAGCCACCACAGTACCGTTAACCTCGGGGCCAACGGCGATATGGTCGCCCGCCACATAGGCGTCATCGGTGCTTTGGTAATACTGCCCCGAGGTCCACCACCAGGCGCCATAACCGGCACCCACAATCACCACCACCGCCGCTAATATAAGCAGGCGCTTACGCCTTGTGCCTTTGGCAGGCTGCTGGTTTTGAGTTTGAGAAGAAGAATTGTCGCTCATGAAGAGACTCCAGAAGTTGCAGTGGAGTGGAACAATTGAGGGTCAAAGCTGCCGCCAATGGCCAGCAGCAGGTTGACACGGGCCAGTGCTAAATCAACGTTGAAGTTGGCAATGCTGCGCTCGGCATCGAGCCAGCGGTTTTCAACATCCAATACTTGCAGCTGGGAAATAATGCCCGCTTGGTAGTTGTGTTTAGCCAGATCCAGCGCTGCTTTCGCGGCAACCAGGCTCTGTTGCCACTGCTGCCGCTGGGCCTTGATGGCTTCGATATTGGAAAGTTGGTCGCTGCTTTGCTGCACGGCAGTCAATACCGCCTGGTTATAGGCAGCAATGGCGGCATCTTCGGCGGCAATGCTGCCGCGGTAGTTGGCACGCAAACGGCCGGCGTCAAATAGCGGCAAGCTAAGGGCTGGCCCGGCACCATAGGTAAGGCTGTCGGAGCTGAGCATTTTACTGAGCTCCACCGACTGCACACCCACCAAGGCGCTAAGGCTGATGTCAGGGTAAAAGGCCGCATGGGCCGCTTTGGCAGCGGCTTTATCGGCTTCTACCCGCGCTTTGGCTGCCAAAATATCGGGGCGGCGCGCCAGCAGGCCAATGGGCAAACTGCTTGGTACCGGCAGTGCCGCTTTGAGGTTGGCGGTGGTTTTCCCTAGGCTTTTATAAGCAGCCACCCCTTGGCCGGTTAACGCCGCCAACTGATGCACTGCCAGTTGCTGACTATTTTTTGCAGCAATGACCGCCGCTTTGGCTTGGGGCAATAACGCTTGGGCATTACGCAGCGCCAGCTCGGTATCGAGCCCGGCTTTTACGCGGGCCTCGGTAATGGCCAATTGCTGCTGGCGTTGCTGTTGTTGTTGCTTGGCAATATTTAGCAGCGCTTGAGCGCGGCAAAGCTCCAGGTAGGCACGGGTAACGCTACCCGATACCGCCAGCTGCGCCGCCGCGTGGTCCAGGGCCGCTGCTTGAACGCGGTTATTGGCAGACTCAACCAACGACTTTTGCTTACCCCAAAAATCGAGGTCCCAGCCCAGGTTTACCGTGGCCGAACCAATCCAGTAGGTATGGCCGCCGTACGGCGGTGGAATGGTATAGGTGCCAGACAGTTTCTGGCGGGTTTCGCTGGCCGACAGGCTGATGTCAGGCCCGGTAGCCGACATCGCTTCACCGGCTTGCGCCTGGGCACTGCGTAAATTCGCTAACGCACTTTCCAGGTTGGGGCTGTGCAGCATCGCTTGCTGCACCAGCGCATTAAGCTGTGGGTCGGAAAAGGCGGTCCACCACTGGTTGCTGGCAGCAGCCGGCATTGTGGCAGTAGTGCTTAGCCCTAACTGGTCAGCATCCAGCGGCGCCACCATGGTTTGGGCGTCTTTAGGCGCGGTAACACAACCGGCCAACAAGGCACTCACAGCAAGGGCAACAAGAGAAGGTTTAATCATGGCAATCTCACACCTTGCTCGCCTCCCAGGCTCGACAGCCTGAGTTTGAGCTTTTTAAGAAGACGATTAAGTTCGTGAAATTCGTCGTCGGTGAAATCCGACAACACCTCATTGAAGATGGCCAGCACTACCGGCGTTAGCGCCTTAACCTTGGCACGCCCCTTGTCGGTGATATGCAGTTCTACCACCCGTCGGTCTTGCTCAGAGCGGCGGCGTTCGAGAAACCCCATTTGTTCAACTTTGTCGAGGCAGCGCGTCAAAGCGCCGTTGTCGTGACGCAGCTGTTTGGCTAAATCTGAGGCGGTGCGGGCACTGTTTTCCTGCAGCTTGAACAAGGTTAGCCACTGTAAGAAGCTGATTTCCTCATCTTTTAACAGCGCTTGGGCAACCTCGTGCAGCAGGTTGTGGCTGGTTTTAAGCAAATAGCCGAGGTTGTCGCCGGTGGTAAAATTGTCCTCTGTGTAGGCTGGCTTTTTCATAAATTCCCCTAGGATCCGCGCGGATATATCTGCTAAAGCAATATTTGCCAAGGCAAATAAATCGGTGACAATATTTGCCTTGGCAAACATTTTTAGCAAGCGCAGTTTTGCAGACAAACTGTTTCATATTGCCGATAAAAGACGTGGATGCAGGTGAAAAGCAGCGGTAAATGGCGGTATATCCGCGCTTAATAGCCGGATAAAAAACATCAGAATTATCTTATAAATAAAACCAAATGGACCCAGATCAACAAGATTGAAATTATTGATAGATACAATGTTACCCTGATGGCAATAGTGCGGTGTAAACCGCCCCTTTCGTGCGTTAGGAGTAATAACGATGAGCAAAACAATCTTTTCTTCCCCAGGCAAATACATTCAGGGCTTTGGCATCTTGAGTGAGCTGGGCGAGCACCTTAAAGCCTTTGGTTCCAACGCGTTATTGGTGGCCGACGATATTGTCTGGGGCATCGTTGGCGACAGCTGTGTCACCGCACTGGAAACAGCCGGTGTTAGCTACACCTACAATGCCTTTAGCGGGGAAGCCTCCACCAAGGAAATTGCCCGCATCGCCGCTATTGCCAAAGAAAATGGCACCAACCTGGTGGTAGGCATCGGTGGCGGTAAAACCCTCGATACCGTTAAAGCCGTGGCTGACGATCTGAAACAGCCGGTGGTTATTGTGCCCACCGTGGCCTCCACTGACGCGCCCTGCTCTGCCTTATCGGTTATCTATAGCGAAGACGGCGTTTTTGAAAGCTACCGTTTTTATAACAAAAACCCCGACCTGGTCTTTGTTGACAGCCAAGTGTGCGTAAAAGCGCCGCTGCGCCTTTTTGCCTCTGGTATTGCCGATGGCCTTGCTACCTACGCCGAGGCGTTAGCGGTGCAGCGCACCAACAGCAACTCCATGGTTGGCGGCCGCCCCTCTATTGCCGGTATGGCCATTGCCCGCGCCTGTGAAGAAACCCTGCTAACCCACGGTGTTGCAGCCTATGAAGCGGTAAGCAAACAACTGGTTACCCCGGCCGTTGAGGCGGTAATTGAAGCCAACACCCTGCTCTCTGGTCTGGGCTTTGAAAACGGCGGCCTGGCCGGTGCCCACGCCATTCATAACGGCTTTACCGCCGTGCATGGCGACATTCATAAGATGACCCACGGTGAAAAAGTGGCCTACGGCACCCTGACGCAAATGGTGCTGGAAAACCGCCCCTTAGCGGAAATTGAAAAATACATTCGCTTCTACCGCGCTATCGGCATGCCGACAACCTTAAAAGATCTGCACCTGGAAGAGGCTTCTTATGAGGAGCTGCTGAAAATTGGTGAATTGGCCGGTTCCAGCGAAGACACCCTGCAAAACCTTAACGACACCCTGACCCCGGACGAAGTGGCCCAGGCCATTTTGGCGGTAGACCGCTTAAGCAATGCCTTGAAGTAATATCGGCAATGAAAAAAG
Organism: Gallaecimonas mangrovi; assembly: GCF_003367375.1. GTDB lineage: Bacteria > Pseudomonadota > Gammaproteobacteria > Enterobacterales > Gallaecimonadaceae > Gallaecimonas > Gallaecimonas mangrovi. The sequence continues at coordinate 731,277 of NZ_CP031416.1, read as the reverse complement.
GCGCCCAAGGGCGCCTTTTTATTGGCATAAAGCCGGTTAGAACTTGTAGTTCGCCCTTACAAACCAGCGAGTACCGTCGGTGCCAATGGGTGAGTTGTTGGCATACTTCTCACCGGCAGAGGTGCCGTATTTAACCTCGTCAGGGTAGTTGTCGAACAGGTTTTGCACACCGGCAGTCAGCGACAGTTTGTCGGTTGCCAGCCAGGTGCCTGAGGTATCAACAATCACTTCAGAGCCAAAGGTTTGGTATTCATCTTCACTGGCGTCTTGGGTCTTCCAGGTGCCGTAGTAACGCATGCCCAAATCGAGGCGATAAACGTCAAAGCTGTGGGTCACGTTAAAGTTAACCCGGCTTTTGGGCAGGCCGTTTTCCAGCGAGGCTTTACGGTCGGCGTCGATAACATCCGGGTTATAGCTAGTAACCTCGGTTTTGTTGTAGTTACCGGCCAGGCTGAAGTTGGTGTCACCCCAGGCACTGCTCAGGTTATAGGTCAGCACCAAGTCTACGCCGCGGGTTTTGGTATTAAAGGCGTTGGTGAAGTAACGGATATAGCTGTAATCCGAAGCCCCAGCCACACCCGACGCCGTTAACGCCGCCTTGTCTTCATCGCTTAGGGTGAAGTTCTCGGAAATACCGATGCGGTCGCGAACCTTGATTTGGTACATATCCAGGGTAGCGGTAAGGTTCGGGGTAATGGTCCAACCGGCACCAAAGCTGAAGTTAACCGATTTTTCCGGTTTCAGCGCCTTGGCACCAAAGTATTTGGCCACCGAGTTGTCTACCGCTACGGTACCCACTTGCACCAGGCTGTCGTCCTCGATTTTGGTCGATACGCTGGTGGTGTGAGATTGGCCCGGCGTGGGCGCCATAAAGCCATTACTTAAGGTAGAACGCAGTACCAGATTGTCGGTCAGGTTATAGCGGGCCGACAATTTACCGGTGCTGGCGCTACCAAAGTCAGAGTAGTGCTCGTAACGCCCCGCCAAACCCAGCATCAGGTTCATGGTGGGGTCCCACTCGGTTTCCACGTAAGCGGCGGTGTTACTTTCGCCCCACTCACCGGCTTCTTCCGGGGTAATACCGGGGTAACCGTTAGAACCGATACCCAGTTCGGGGTAGTCCCCTTCTTCCCAGGAGGCGTAATCGCCCTCTTCCATCTTGTAAACCTGATCGTGGTATTCACCACCGAAGGCCAGATTCCAGGTTTCACTCAGCGGGTAAGTGAAGTCGGCGTTCAGGCTTTTCTCGGTTTGCTGCAAGTTACCGGGGTTAAAGTTGGTGGGGGAATCTGGCCCCAGCGACGGGTTAACGGTGTTATGCAGGAAATACTCGATACGGTTACGGCCAAAGGTGCCGGAGAAGTCGTAGGTTAAACCGTCCAAAAATGGCGTGGTATCACCTTTTAAACCAACCACTTGGCTAACATCGTAAATGTCGGCGCCAAAGCTTGGGGTAAAGCCCGACGGGAACCATTGGTTAAAGTTAAAGGTAGAACCGTCATCCAAGGTGACATCGGTAAAGATGGAGTTGGACAGGTTACGGTAGCTAAAGGTGCCTTCGGAATTGGTGTCCGAATAGTTACCGAACATATACAGGGTGCGGTGCGCATCCAAATCAAGGCCGGTGTTCCAAACAATACGCTTGGACTTATTACGCGGCGTGCCCCAGGGGGTAGCCGGGTCAGCCACACCGGTCATGCCTTCGGCCTGATACTCGGCGGCGTAACTGTTTTGGTAGGCCCTTACAGTGCGGTCGCGCTGGGTAATTTCGGCGGCCACGTTTAAGAAGCCATTCTCGGTCATTTGGGTACCGTAGTCAGCGTCCACCTTCCATAGGTCACCATCACCTTTTGAGGTAGAGCCATACTCGGTTTGGGTTTCCAAGCCGTTGGTATCGCTACGCAGCACAAAGTTAAGTACGCCAGCAATAGCGTCAGAACCGTATTGCGCCGCGGCGCCATCACGCAGCACGTCTAGGCGGCCAAGGCCGATGGCCGGAATATTGGAGACATCCGGAGCCTGGCTACCCTTTGACAGCGAGCCACCACTTAACTGCACCAAGGCAGAGCGGTGGTAACGTTTGCCGTTAATCAGCACCAGGGTTTCGTCGGCCGCTAGGCCACGCAGTTCGGCCGGGCGCACAAAGGAACTGCCATCATCTAGCGGCTGGGTCTGTACGTTGTAAGAGGGCACCAGCTTACGAATGATATCGTTCATATCATTGTCGGCCGGGCTTTGCAGATCCTTGGCAGTAAAAACATCAACCGGCGCGGCAGAATCGGCAGCGCTACGGCTAAACCGTGAACCCACCACCGAGATCACCTCGGTGCTGTCATCTTTTTTCTTCGCTTTGGAGGAAGTGGTATCTGTGTCAGCAAATGCTGTTGAGAGGTGACTCAACGCCATCAATACAGCGAGCGACAGCAAACTTTTTCTTGGCACTTTTCCATGTTTGTTATTGGTCATAATTCGCCTTCAAACGTCGACAACAAAACAGTGAAGCCATATCCCTAGCTGTTAACGCCAGGAATACATTTAGCGATACCACAACCAATCCGGCCTCAGAACGCCAAATTGAATAAAAATTCAACCAATGCCATGTTCTGTGAATCGCTTCTCAAAGCGGGATTTTGTTAAGAAATGGCGCTTGAATAAATTTTATATCTTTATTTTCATTTACTTACTTATGTTACACACTATTACAAGTAAATTATTCGTAAAAAAATTCACATCTAAGTAAACAATTTTTGCATGTTTATACGCTGCAAATGAATATCACTTATCACTGTTTAACCACCTTGTTCACTTAATCAGCAGCCCGGCCGGTGCGATTTCGCCGCCAAATGCGGTTAGGCATTAACAAAAAATGCGAAAGCTATTTGCTTTATCCAGCGTCAGGGTTCGGTTATGGTGGTTTGAAGTGTGCAAGGAATAAGCGGCCGCGGTGTGGCTGGTGAGAGATAAGCATCCGGAAATTGGTGGTTTTTAGCAGCAGAGCTTTGGGGTTCTGGCCCCACCAAGGACTGCTAACAACTCAGGACGAGAACGGGACATTGGGAACCACACCTAAGGGGTGAACCTCGAAGTCAAAGCACGGCTTTGACGCAGGTGAACGCGAGTGCAGAGGACGCACGAGCTGGGCGACGTGCCAGGGACGGTTTTCCAACGCGGGACCATTTGATAACAAGGACGCTATCAGCATTTGGGGGCTGTAACCTAAGGGCGGTAGCGTCGTTCCTGCAATGTCTCATTGAAATATAACATATTGATTATTGATATATTTTCATCAAATCTTGTTGCCTGATTGTTCCTCTATACGCCGGTTCGCGCACCGGCAGGCGCCCTACTTTTGTTTCGCCAAAAGTAGGCAAAAGCATCGCCCATGTTTCGCGATATCCTCGCTACCAGTCATTTACCGCTGACCGCTACACACGCGTTCCCGACGCGTCTTCCACTCTTTCGGCATCCATGCCTCAAGTCAGCTCTCATTCCTTCACGCGAGGCGCTGCACTTAACGGGCAATAAGAGTGGTGTTAGCAGCAGACTTTGCTTCACACGTTTTGTCTAATGTGATGATAACGATCATATATCCCGCATAAAAACGAGACCGCTTGGTTTTGCCTAGCTAAAGAAAACTGATGAATAGGTAATCACGAGATATATCAGTTGGTTGCTGTAAAGATAGCTAACTGATCAAATGAGTGAAAGCGAGCGCGCTCGCTAATAAAACTGTTAGGCATCTCAATGAACCTTGATGAACTAGTAAATTCTGTGCCTGAAATCGAACTGAGAGAAAATCTCTCCCGCTGGGTCAGAGAATGGAAGCAAGACGATAAAGATATTGAGGCGCTCGCTTATCTAATTGGAAAATGGCATGGACATGTTTGGTTTCAAGATACGGATGCATCAAACAAATTCCACTCTGAATTTCTAAATTTTAAAAGTGCCGCAATAGATAATATTGGCGGTTTAACATTAAGCGAACGGCTGTACTGGTTTGGGCTTTTTGAAGCATGGGAAAGTGGTAATGAAACTACACACATGCGCTTGCGTAGCAAACTCCGTGCAAGCGCCTAACAAGTGACTGTGGCGCTCTGTGGACTTCACCCTCTTTATAGGGAAGGTTTTCCAACGGGACTATGTGATGGCAAGGACAGTTGCGTGGATGTTGGTTTGGTCAATTTGTCATTAGCGCGTTGCGGGTTTTGAGTCTGTTAGCTTCGTTATTGTTCTTTTAAATGCCGGTTCGCGCACCGGCGGGCGCGTTACTTTCTTGCTTGGCCAAGAAAGTAACCAAAGAAGGCCACCCCGGCGCTACGCTGTTGCTTTGCTCCCAGTCACTTACCGTGGTCGCTGCACACGGGCATCCTGCCCTTCTTCCGCTCACTCGGCATCCATGCCTCGTGCCCACTCACGTTCCTTCCCGCTCAGCGCTCCGCTTAAAGGGGCCCCAAGAGCGGGTGTCTTCGTTAGGGGTATGATTTTATGAGCGTTTAAAAGGGATATTCTTTGTTTGTGGTGACGACAACGAGCGCATATCTCGCATAGAAAAGAGAGCGCTCGTTTTTGCCTAGCTAAAGAAAACTGATGAATAGATAATCACGAGGTATATCAGTTGGTTGCTGTAATTATTACCAACCGATCAGATGAGTGAAAGCGCGCTCGCTAATAAAACTGTTAGGGATCAAAGAATGACTTTACGCTTCCCGAAATGGCTCCGCTGGGCGTTAGCCATTGGTGTCGGCTTGTGGGTATCTTTTGCGATCTTCAACGGGCGATACGAACGCCAAATGATTGCAAGTATTTTGAATATTACTTCCGTTCCAGATTCTCTTTCGGTAGTCGAGTGCGAATCATGGGGCTTGACAGATGTCTTAACCACATGCGCAGTTGACGTTAATCCTTCTGACTTCCCGAAACTGCTTTCTGGGTACAACTATATTGAATCTCGTACAGATGGAAGCAGTCATAACGTCGGTGGCGGGCCAAAGGTCGGCCCAGAATTTACCGTAGCCGTTGAGTACATGGTCCAACCTAAGGAATTCACCCATGGAGGGCATGTTATGGTGGTTGCTGACGAAAAGAGGAAGCATGCTATCGTTGATATATATGTGGAATAACCAACGTCGCCCTAACAACACCATCAACGCGGTGGACTTCACCCGCTTTAACAGACACACATAACTAACGAAGCTGCCAGCTCTCTTGCCCATTAAGTGAAGCGCTTTGCTGTAGGGAGTGTAGGGGCAGCTGAGACAGGGATGCGAAGGGGCCGCCTAGGTGCAGGTGAGTACGCGTCGGGGCGAAGCTTGCACAGTGAAGCACTGCTTCGCTGCTGCTGAGCGCGAGCACAGGACGTGCGAGCCGGAAGGAACCTCCATGGATGGCAGACAACTTAAAATCCAGTAGAAATCATCAGCAAGGACATCGCGTAACGTGGGCAAGGCTTTTGCCTACTTTTGGCCTCAAAAGTAGGGCGCTTGCAGGGTGCCCCCTACGAATAAAATAAATTCCCTTTAACGGACGGTCACCGAGAGGAAGGCATCACTGCAGCTTCAAGGAAATAGCCGAAGCGCTGGACATTTCCTTTTCATTTGTCTCACCGACAGCCGAATTTCGTGTAGGTAAATACGGCATGACGAAGCCATAACGCTGGGAACAGATTTTAGGTGTCATTACCCACATTGCAATACAAAGACAAACTAATTTATAAAGATTTCTGTATTATGCATTGCATAATTATTTTAAATAACTTTATGAGCAAACGATGAAAAATATACTTTTCCTGTTCCTTATACTTTTATCATTAAGCGGTTGCACTGCGCCTGTACACCCAGCAAAGTTAGACGTACCAAAAACTAATACACAGTTAGAAGTGAAAGATCTACGGCCAAAGGATCAGGGAAAAACCGAATTTCTTTCGTATATCGTAACTAATTGTGACTATGGGATTAAACGCTTTGGTGATGAGTGGTCAACACCAGACAAAGTGACATATTTGAAAAGCGCAATGGCAAATGCATTCCCTGAGGCCAAAGTCTTAGAGGTTAAAAATCTTGTTTTTTATGAGAACATGCAATATGCCTTACGGAATGGCAATATTTTCAGAGGCCCTGCATGGGCATTCGTTGAATGTGACAAGTCAACAGATAAATTTACGCAATATACTCAGAAAGAAGATCCTACTCGCGCACCCATTATGATAGGAACTCTAGAAGGCTCATTAGATGGAAAGCCATTCTCAGAGCGCATGACCATGCTTCCAGCTTGTACTGACAATAAAAAAGAATGTAATTTTCTGGATGCTCAAGGTGAGACTATAAAAACATTACTAGAGGGTATGACTAAAAAGGCAATCGACAGTATTCGATAGTTATTTACTTTACCTCTAATAATAAAAAACGGCGCACTTAGGCGCCGTTTTTTATTGTGCAGCTAACACCCAACTTAAAACGAATAATCACCGCGGTTTTGGCCAAAATCGGGCATGCCATCTTTACCCCAGGTGATGAGCTTCAAACGCGCGTCGCGGTTGGGGTCGTTCAGGGGGGAGCCTTTTAAGTCGCGATAATAACGGGCGTGGTAAACCAGTACGTCTCTACCGGCTTTGTCTTTGGTAAAACTGTTGTGGCCGGGGCCAAAGCGCTGGAATTTGGCGTTGGTGGTCAGTACCGGCTTTGGCAGCTTGTGCCAGCTTTTGGGGTCTAACAAATCGGCGTTTTTATCGGCCCACAACATGCCCATGGCGTAGTTGGCGTCGGTGGCTGAGGCCGAATAGGTTAAGAATACCTTGCCATGGCTTTGCAGTATCGCCGGCCCTTCGTTAACGGCGTAACCGACGGTTTCCCAAGGCAGTGTCGGCTCGCTTAGCCGGCTTTGCGGGCCAAGGGTGGTGGGGGTTAATAGCTCGGCAATATAAAGCGCCGAGTTGTATTTCACGCCGGGCGGATGCTGGGCCCACACCAAATACTGTTTGCCGTTGTGGCTAAATTCACTGGCATCGAGATTAAAGGTATCCCACTGGGTTTTAACCTTACCGAGCAATTGCCAGGGGCCAACCGTGGGGTCACTGTGGGTGTTTTTCAGTACCGTGGTGCGCACCTGAAAAGGGCTATCCTCGCGGCCTACCGCCACATAGATATACCAGGCCCCTTTTATAAAATGCAGTTCTGGTGCCCAGACAAAACCAGCAAAAGCGCCGGTTTTAGGGCGCTGCCAGGCGGTAATTTCTGGTGCCTTGGCCAGGCCCTCAAGGCTGGTCGCCTTTCGCAAAATCACCTTGTTAAAACTCGGCACTGTGGCGGTGAAGTAATACTCGCCGCCCTTTTCTATTACCCATGGGTCGGCCCTTTGGGCAATAAAATCTGCCATGGCCGGCATGCTTAAAAACCCGGCCAACAGCAGTAACGTTTTAACCATGTCCTACCGCCTCTGCCTCTGCTACCCCGCGAAATGGGGCTTCATAGACCAGCAGACTACCGGCCAGAGGCTCATTGGCCAAGGCCTGTTCGCTCATGCCGTCGGTGGCCGAGGTGACAAACAGCAGGTTCATGTCCGGGCCGCCAAGAGCCACACAGGTTGGCCGTGATACCGGCAGCTCAAACACACCGGTTAGCTCCCCTTTCGGGCTAAACCGTGCCAGCGCGCTGCCGCCCCAAAGGGCGCAAATAAGATGGTCGTCAGAATCAATAATGGCGCCGTCCGGTTCACCTTTGGGCACAGTGGCAAAGTGTTCGCCTTGGCCCACGTCGCCACTTACCGGGTCAAACTGGTAGCGCCAAATTTCCCTGGTGGGCATGTCGGTGTGGTACATCACGCTAGAATCAATGCTCCAACACAATGCGTTGGGAATACGCAGGTTTTCAAGCTGCGGTACACAGCTACTGCCATCCAACCGGTACAACACGCCACGGGGCTGGCCGAGGTCTTTTTCCACCATGGTGGCTGACCAAAAGCGCCCCTGCCGGTCGAGGCGACCATCGTTAAAGCGGTTACCTTCAATATGCGCTTCAGGTTTGGCCAACCATTCCAGCTGGCCTGTTTGCGGCCAGCAGTAAGCAAAACCTTGCTTAAAGCTACCCAGAATTTTTATCGGTTTGGTATCCAGCACCGTAAAGGCGGTAAGGCCTTGGGGTAATGCCCAGTGCGACACTATCTGCTTTTGCCAGTCCAGCCGGTACAGCAGCTGGCCGTGAATGTCGGTCCACCACAGGGTCTGGCTGGGCTGATGCCAACTAACGGCTTCACCTAACTGATTTTTTACATCCACAGACTGCACAAACTTAAGCATGTTGACGCCTCACTGTCATAACCTTCTGCAAGGCGATAAACACAAACAGCAAGATGCCAATAACGATTTTGGTCCACCAGCTGTTAAGGGTGCCGTCGAAGACGATGTAGGTTTGAATGGTGCCCATCAGCAACACCCCCAGCACTGTGCCTATCACATACCCGGAACCACCGCTTAACAGGGTGCCGCCAATCACCACGGCGGCAATGGCATCCAGTTCGGTGCCAATGCCGGTAAGGGCATAACCAGAGAAGGTGTAAAAGGTAAATACGATGCCCGCCAGGGCCGCAAGAAAACTCGACAACGCATAAATGGCAATGGTGGTGCGCGCCATCGGCACCCCCATTAACGCTGCCGACTGGCTATTGCCACCCAGGGCATAGATGTAACCGCCGAAACGGCTGAAGTGGGCCAGTAAAAACACCGCCACCAACACCACCAGTAAAATCAGCGCCGAGCACGATACCCAGCCACCGCCGGGCAAGCTGATACCAAACTCCGACACCGCATCGTAGAAGGGATCTTCAATGGAAATAGACTGTTCGCTGATGGTGGTGGCCAGGCCGCGGGCCAGGAACATGCCGGCCAGGGTGACAATAAATGGCTGCAACTTGTAGTAATGCACCAAACAGCCCATCACCGCGCCAAACAACGCGCCGCCCACCAGCACCACCGCAAAGGCCGCCAGCGGGTGCCAGCCGTGGTGAGTAATCAGCACGCCACACATCACGCCGCTAAGGGCGATAACGGCCCCTACCGACAAATCAATACCGCCCGACAAAATCACCAGCGTCATGCCAAGGGCGGTTATTAGTAAAAAGGCGTTATCGGTAAAGAGGTTGGCCACCACTCGCAGGCTGCCAAAACCTTGAAACTGCGCCGCGCCCACCGAAAACATCACCACCAGTAACAAGGTGGTAATGGCCAGGGGCAAATAACGACTCGACATCATTTGGACCTCCCCACCAGGCGCTTAAGCTGGCCACGAAACTGCGGCGATTGCAGCAGTAGCACCAACAGCACCACCAGGGCTTTAATAAGCAGGTTAAAACGCGGATCGATGCCGCTAACGATAATGGTGGTGGCCAGGCTTTGAATTATCAGCGCCCCCACCACCGACAGCGGAATGGAAAAGCGGCCACCGGTCAGGGACGCACCGCCGATCACCACCGCTAAAATGGCATCCAGCTCTAACCACAAGCCGGTGTTGTTGCCGTCAGCGCCTTGGATATCGGCGGTGGCTATCATCCCGGCCAAGGCGGCACAAAGGCCGGTAACTAGGTAGCTAAAAAGCTTGATGCCACGGTCGTTCACGCCAAGGTAGCGGCTAGCACTGGCATTGCAGCCCACCGCCTCAATAAAAAGGCCAAGGGCGCTGCGGCGCAGTAATAGCTGGAACACCACCGCCACCAGCAATACCAGCCACACCGGGGTTGGAAAGCCTAAAAAACTGCCGGAGCCAAGAAAGGCAAAACCGGCGTTTTGGAAGGTGACAATTTGCCCGGCATTAATCAGCTGGGCGATACCGCGCCCCGCCACCATTAGCAGTAAGGTGGCCACAATGGGTTGAATGCCCATGTAACTGACTAAAGCGCCATTGACCAAGCCGCAGACCAGCCCGGTAACCAGCCCGGCCACAATCACCAGCGGCAGGCTGACACCGGCCACCAGCAAGTTGGCACACACCGCGCCCGCAACGGCCATAACCGCCCCGACCGACAAATCAATGCCGCCGGTGGCAATCACCAGGGTCATGCCAATGGCCAGCAGCGCCACTGGCGCGGCGCGGTTTAAAATGTCAATCAAGGAGCCATATAAGCGGCCGTCCTGGATATGAATGCTAAAAAAGCCCGGGTCCAGTACCAGGTTCACCGCCAGCAATAAAAACAGTGCCAGCAACGGCCAGCCATAACGGGGGTTAATGCCAAGCTTTGGCTTTGGCGGCGCCTTGGCCGGGGTGGATTGTTCAAGGGTCATCGGTTTATTCACTTCAGGCCTCCGCAATGGCATGCATGATGCTCTGCTGGGAGATCTCGCTGCCGCTCAGTTCCGCCACTTTTTTGCGGTCACGCATCACCACCACCCGGTTGGCAAAGGCCACCAATTCTTCGAGTTCAGATGAGGCCACCAACAGCGACATACCGTTTTGGCAAAGGGCTTTGATGAGCTTTAAGATCTCGCTGTGGGCACCAATATCAATGCCACGGGTTGGCTCATCCAAAATCAACAGTTTCGGGTCGGTCGCCAGCCAACGGGCCAGAATGACCTTTTGCTGGTTACCGCCGGAAAGCTCGCCAATAGGCTTGCTGGCATCAGGGGTAGCCACTCTGAATTTCTTAATGAAATCCTCGGCCATCGCCTGCTGCTTGGCCGGGCGAATGTAGCGCCACCAGCCTTGGCGGGCTTGCAATGCCAGAATGATGTTTTCGCGAATGGACAGCGGCCCGATAATGCCGTCGGCCTTGCGGTCTTCCGGGCACAGGGCAATACCGGCGCGAATGGCGTCGCTTGCCTTGGCAAGCTTAAGGGGAGTGCCACCCAGCACTATTTCGCCCTGGCTTAGGGCATCGATACCAAAAGCGGCTTTACACACCTCGGTGCGGCCCGAGCCCAACAGCCCCGCCAGCCCCACCGCCTCGCCTTTACCCACACTCAGCGACACCCCTTCGATAGAGCGCTTGGCACTGACCGCCGTCATTGCAAACAGGGTCTCGGGCTGCGCCGTTTCATTGGTGTTATGGTGCGAGGTAATGTCTTGCAGCTCTGCGCCCAGCATGGCTTCAATCAGCTTGGTACGCGGCAGCTCCTGGGTAATAAATTCCCCCACCAGGGTGCCGGAGCGCAGCACGGTAATGCGGTCAGACACCGCATACACTTGGTCAAGAAAATGGGTAATAAAAACAATGGCAATGCCGTCTTTTTTCAGCTTTTGAAGAATGCTGAACAGCATTTTCACTTCATCACCGTCAAGGCTGGCGGTGGGTTCGTCCAGCACCAGCACCTTGGCGTCCATACCCACGCCGCGGGCAATGGCAATCAGTTGCTGCACCGCCACCGAGTATTGGCCTAGCGGCGCACTAACATCGATATTGAGCTGGAACTGGCGCAGCAACTGGCGGGCATCAGCCGCCATTTTGCGCCAGTTAATAAAACCGAAACGCTTGGGCTCTCGGCCCAAAAACAGGTTATGGGCTACCGATAGATTCGGCAGTAAATTCACTTCTTGGTAGACGGTAGCGATGCCCAGGTCCTGGGCATCTTTGGTACTGGCAGGGGCTATTTCGCTCCCTGCCAGGCGGATATGACCGGCGTCTTTTCGGTAGGCACCGGTCATCACCTTTACCAGGGTCGACTTACCCGCACCGTTTTCGCCTAAAAGGGCATGCACTTCCCCGGCAAAGAGCCGCAAACTCACCCCTTGCAGGGCTTTAACGCCGGGAAACGACTTCTCAATACCGGTCAGAGACAATAAGGGCGTTGGCTCGTTCATGACCCGCCACCTTTACATTGCTTTCGAGCGTTTGGCGTATTCGGCAGCGGCTGTATCCTGGCCGAACACGTCGCCGGTGGTGCTGATGAGCTTGGGAATGTGTTTATCACCCTTGAGCACCTTTTCCACTACGTCGTAAGCCGGCGCCCCTAAATGCGGGTTTAGCTCAACGGTGATATTGGCATCGCCGTCAGCCATGGCTTTGAAGTAGTCCGGCACGCCGTCAACAGAGGTAATTAAGATGTCTTTACCGGGCTTAAGGCCCGCTTCCTTGATGGCCTGAATGGCGCCCAGTGCCATTTCGTCGTTATGGGAAAACAGCGCACAAATGTGCTTGGGATCTTCGGCTTTAAGGAAGCTTTCCATCACCTCTTTACCCTTGGCGCGGGTAAAGTCAGCGGTTTGGCTGCGGATGATTTTGGCGTCTGGGTATTTGGCAATGGCCTCACGAAAGCCCTTGGCACGGTCAATGGTGGCGCTGGCGCCAACGGTGCCTTGCAGCTCAACAATGTTGCACTTGCCGCCGGTTTTCTTCATCAACCAGTTGCCGACCTTTTCCCCTTCTTCCTCGAAGTTGGAGGCAATACGGGTAACATAAAGGTTTTTGTTCGAATCGATGTTGCGGTCAACGATGATAACCGGAATGTGGGCGCGCTTGGCTTCACGCAGCACCGGTGTCCAACCGGTTTCGACCACCGGGGCAATGATGATGGCATCAACCCCTTGGGCGATAAAACTGCGCACGGCGCGAATTTGGTTTTCCTGCTTTTGCTGGCCGTCAGAGAATTTGAGGTCAATACCGCGCTTTTGCGCCTCGGCCTTCATGTCTTCGCTAAAGGCTGTGCGCCAGCCGCTTTCGGAGCCGACCTGAGAAAAACCAACGGTGATCGCCAGGGCACTATGGCTGATAGCCAATAGGCCTGCTGCGAACAGGGCTTTGAACTTCATTGTATCCCCCTAGATTTTGGTACTGCTGACTGTTTGGTTGTTACTGCGTTATCACCAGTTAACCGGTTACCGAAAAACGGTAAATGCTGCGTTGCCGGTAGGGCTGGTGGGCTAAAAGATGCACGCTGGGAAAATCGGCGTGGTTAACGGCGTCAGGATGGATGTGAGGCTCTAAACAAAGTCCGCCATGGCGAACCAGGGGCCGGCCTTCTTTACCTTTAATGGCACCGTCAAGAAAATTACCGCTGTAGAACTGCACACCGGGCTCGGTGGACAGCAGCTGCAAAGTGCGGCCGGATTTGGGGTCGTGCAGGGTAGCGATAAGCTCGGGCGTTGCTGCTTTTTTGTCCCGTGCTACCCAGAAGTGGTCATAGCCACCTTTTACCGCCTCAATTTCCAGGCCTATGGCTTTGGGTTGTTGAAAATCCATGGCCGTGCCTGCCACCTTGGGCAGCTCACCGGTTGGAATAAGCTCGTCGTCTACCGCCATGTAACGGCTGGCGGCCAGCGTCAATGTTTGCGCCAGAATGTCGCCCTCACCTGCCAGATTGAAATAGGTATGGTTGGTCAGGTTAATGGGGCCGTCGTGGTCGGCCTTGGCGGCATAGTCGATGGTGAGTTCGCCCGCTTCGTTAAGGCTGTAAGTCACCTCGGCCTTGAAATGGCCAGGGTAGCCTTCGTCACCGTCACGGCTTTCAATGCTAAAGGTCACACCAACGCTTTGGTCCTGTTGCCAGGTGCTGCTTTGCCAAAACCGTTTGGATAACCCCAGCGCGCCACCATGCAGATGGTTTTTGCCGTCGTTGCGGGTGAGTTGGTAACGGCGGCCGGCCAATTCAAACTGGCCTTTGCCAATGCGGTTGGCACAGCGCCCCACCGTTACCCCGAAATAATAAGGGTTAGCGATATACAAACTGGGATTTTGATAGGTAAGGGTGACGTCTTTAACACCATCCTTACCCGGTGCCAGCAGTGACCACACCGCGGCACCAAAATCACTCAGCGTTACCGCCATACCCTGGCTATTAGCCAGGGTATAAAGGGAAACCGGCTGGCTAAAAGCCGGATCCTTCAATTCCTTTTGAGAGACGGTCAGCGCCATCTTAGCCTCCGATGGCACCATTAGTGCGCTCGCCATTTACCCAACGGCTAACGCCCCAGGCATTGTCGTTTTTGAGCGGCTCAGGCAGCAGGTCGTGCGGGTAGTTCTGGAAGCAAATAGGGCGTACGAAACGGTCGATAGCCTTAGTGCCTACAGACGTAAAACGCGCATCGGTTGCCGCCGGGAACGGGCCACCGTGCATCATGGCGTGACAGACTTCTACCCCGGTGGGGAAGTTGTTAAACACCAAACGGCCCACTTTTTCTTGCAGCAAGGTCAGCAGCTGCGGGTAGTTAGCCACTTCTTCGCTGGTTGCTTGCAAGGTGCCGGTCAACTGGCCTTTAAGGTAGCTGGCCGCTTGCGCCAATTCATCAGCGTTAGCACACTGAATAACCACCGAACTTGGGCCAAACACTTCTTCTTGCAGGTGTTCATTGGCAATGAAGTCTTTAGCGTCCACGCTCAATAGCTGTGCTTGGCCGCAAAAACCCGCGCCCTCAACCGCTTTACCTTTACCGGTAACGGTGACGCCGTTTTGGCCGGCCAAGTGTTCTGCGCCTTTGGCATAGGTTTGGGCAATGCCTTCGTTCAGCATTACACCGGCCGGTACCTCGGCAAGCTTGGCGCTGGCGGTTTCAATAAAGGCGTCCAGTTCCGGGCCTTTAATGCCGAGAACCAGGCCTGGGTTAACGCAGAACTGGCCCACGCCCATGGTCAGGGAGCCAACAAAGCCTTCGGCAATGCCGGCAGCATTGGCTTTCAGGGCTTCGGGCAACACAAATACCGGGTTAACAGAGCCCATTTCGGCAAATACCGGAATAGGGTCAGGGCGCTGATTGGCCAGATTAAAGAGCGCCATGCCACCGCCCAAAGAGCCGGTGAAGCCCACGGCTTTAACCTCTGGCGCCGTGACCAGCGACGCCCCTACATCCTTGCCAGGACCGGTAATAAAGGAGAATACACCGGCAGGCAGATTGCAGGCTTTAACGGCTTTAGCCAGGGCCTGTGCGACCAGTTCACCAGAGCCCGGATGAGAGTTATGACCTTTAACAATCACAGGACAACCGGCGGCAAGCGCAGAAGCGGTATCCCCACCGGCCACAGAGAAGGCCATTGGGAAGTTAGAAGCACCAAACACCACCACCGGCCCGATGGGCTGTTTGTAGAAGCGGATATCGGCGCGCGGCAGCGGCTGGCGGTCAGGCATCGCCAAATCGATGCGTGCGTCCAGGTATTCACCGCTTTGAATGGTGCTGGCAAACAGTTTTAACTGGCCACAGGTACGGCCACGTTCGCCTTCAACACGGCCACGAGGGTAACCGGTTTCGGCCATCAGGCGCTCAAGCAGTTCATCGCCAAGCGCCATGATTTCCTCAGCGCAGCGCTCCAAAAAGGCGCCGCGTTCTTTGAGGCTGGTAGCCCCAAAAGTGGCTACCGCAGCTTTGGCAGCTGCAGCCGCAGCTTTAACCTGCTCGCTGTCAGCGAAGGTCAGGGTGGGCTCGATTTTTGCGCCGGTGGCCGGGTTTACGCCCTGGTATTCACCACCTTTACCCTGTACCCATTCACCATTGATGAGTTGTTTACCGGTAATACTCATAACTAAATCCTTTGTCTTTGAATTCGGTCGCGTTGGGGGCGACCACACTCAGATCCAACCGCCGTCGACAACAAAGTCCTGCGCGGTACACATTTTACTGTCGTCCGAGGCTAAAAACAGCGCCATGGCGGCGATGTCCTGTGGCATCAGTGGATCTTTAACACATTGATTTTTTTCAATATCCTTTTTGGTTTCTGCCGTCACCCACAGGCGCAGCTGACGTTCGGTCATTACCCAACCTGGGGTCAGGGTGTTAACACGAATATTGTCGCCGCCCATGTCGCGCGCCAGGCCTCGAGTCAGGCCAAGCACCGCCGACTTGGAACTGGTATAACCGGGCATACCGCCCTGGCCTTCATGCCAGCTCATGGAACCAAAATTGATAATGGAACCGCCCCCCAGGACCTTCATTTGCGGATACACCGCCTGGCAACAGAAGAACTGCGGACGCAGGTTAATGTGGATCCGCTCGTCCCAATATTCGGGGGTAACTTCACGGAAGTCGTGGCGGGTGTCGCTGGCTGCGTTATTCACCAGCACCCCGATATTGCCATGGCTTTGGCCGACTTGCTTGATCACCTGTTGCAAAGCGGCAACATCGACAATATTGCAAGGGTAGAAATGGGCAAGCTCCTGGCCCAATTCCTGGTTAAGTTTGCTGGCCAGGGCCTTGCCTTCGTCTTTAAGAATATCGACAAAGGCCACGGTAGAGCCCTGGCGGCAGAAGGCTTCAACCAAGGTGGCACCGATGCCGGAGCCACCACCGGTGATAAAAACAACCTTGCCCTTGAGGCTAGGATAATGATTCGTTAAATCCATAACGCCTCCTATTAGTGCGAGTGCCGAGGTACGTCGGCGCCGCGGCAGCCAACCAAAAAGTCAAAGTCGCAGCCTTCATCGGCTTGCAGTACCCGTTCGCGGTACATTTCCAGGTAGCCGCCGGTGCGCATAATTTCGCGGCCCGCTTTGAGTTTTTCCAAACGGTCGGCCAGTTCCTGGTCAGACACTTCCAGGTGCAACAACCCTTCCAGGGCGTCGAGCTGAATAAAGTCGCCGTTATGCACCGCCGCTAGAGGGCCAAATTCCATGGCTTCAGGTGCCACGTGCAGTACCACGGTGCCAAAGGCGGTGCCGCTCATACGAGCATCGGAAATACGCACCATGTCTTTGATGCCCTTTTTCAGCAATTTGGGCGGCAAGCCCATGTTGCCCACTTCGGCCATACCCGGGTAACCCTTGGGCCCGCAGTTTTTCAGCACCATCACGCAGCTTTCATCAATGTCCAGATCCGGGTCGTTAATGCGGGCTTTGTAGTCGTCGAAATCTTCAAACACCACGGCGCGGCCACGGTGTTTCATCAGCTCGGGGCTGGCGGCAGAGGGTTTGAGCACGGCGCCACGGGGGGAAAGGTTGCCGCGCAAAATGCAAATGCCGCCGCTTTCCACCAGGGGGTTATCCATGGTGCGAATAACGTCGTCGTTGTAGCAAGGCGCGTCTTTGGTGTTGTCCCAAATGGTTTTGCCATTCACCGTCAACGCATCCTTGATGAGCTTGTCGGTTTCGCCCATGCGCCGATGCACCACCGGCAGGCCACCGGCGTAATAGAATTCTTCCATCAGGTATTTACCGGACGGCTGCAGGTTAACGATGGTGGGCACGTCGCGGCCGTAGTTCCAGTCTTCAAGGCTCAAATCAACGCCGATGCGGCCTGCAATGGCCTTTAAGTGAATAACGGCGTTGGTGGAACCGCCAATAGCGGCATTGGTACGAATGGCGTTAATGAAGGCGTCGCGGGTCAGCACTTTTGAGAGTTTGAGATCTTCATGGACCATATCAACGATGCGCATGCCCGAGAGATGTGCCAGCACATAGCGGCGCGAATCAACCGCGGGAATGGCGGCGTTGCCCGGCAAACTGGTACCTAACGACTCGGCCATACAGGCCATGGTCGAGGCGGTGCCCATGGTGTTACAGGTCCCGGCGGAGCGAGACATGGACGCTTCGGCATCCATAAACTCTTGCAGGGTGATATTGCCGGCTTTGTATTCTTCACTCAGGCGCCATACCAAGGTGCCGGACCCCACGTCCTGGCCGTGGTGCTTGCCGTTAAGCATGGGGCCACCAGTTACCACTATGGTAGGCAGGTCGCAGCTGGCTGCGCCCATCAACAAGGCCGGGGTGGTTTTGTCACAACCCACCAGCAGCACTACGCCGTCGATGGGGTTACCGCGAATGGCTTCTTCGGTATCCATGGAGGCCAGGTTACGGGTCAACATCGCGGTTGGCCGCAGGTTGGACTCGCCGTTGGAGAACACCGGAAATTCCACCGGCACCCCGCCCGCTTCACGGATACCGTTTTTAACCCTTTCAGCAATTTGGCGAAAATGAGCATTACAAGGCGTCAGCTCTGACCAAGTGTTGCAAATACCGATCACCGGCTTGCCATGAAAATGGTGGTCTGGAATACCTTGGTTTTTCATCCAGCTGCGGTACATGAAACCGTTCTTGTCGTCGGTTCCGAACCAACTGGCGGAACGGAGTTTCTTTTTGCTGTCGCTGCTCATTGTGTCGCCCACTACCTACAATTAGTAATACAATAAGATCTATGTGTGCATGTTTACGTCTTCGTCGCTTTTTGTCAACCACAACGAAAGTCGAAGCATCGTAAGGATCCGTTACGCCAGATGGCAGCCACTTTATTCCAAACCCACGTTTTAACAGGGCTGCAGCAAAGAAACGCCTGGCTAGCACTGCAATAAACTTGCTCTCAACATACAAGTCATACAATATCACTTTAACGTTAACGGAAATTAATGGACAGTAAGATGACAAGAAAAATTTGCGCCGTTGCAGCAGGCGCATTGCTGTTAAGTAGCCAAGCCTTTGCCAGCAACCCGCTTTTTACCGACCAATACCGCACCGCCGACCCGGCAGCGATGGTTTATAACGGCACCGTCTATCTCTACACCGGCCACGACGAAGCCAAAGACAACAAGCATTTTTTTAAGATGAATGATTGGCTGGTGTTTTCTTCCAAGGACATGGTGCACTGGAAAAGCTATGGCCCGAGGTTGTCGGTAAAAGACTTTAAGTGGGCAAAATCAGACGCTTGGGCTTCGCAAGCCATAGAACGTAACGGCAAGTTTTACTGGTACGTGGCGGTGCGCCACGACGACACTCACCCCGGCTTTGCCATTGGTGTGGCGGTGGGTGACAGCCCCATCGGCCCTTTTAAAGATGCCTTGGGCCACGCTCTAATCACCAACGACATGACCACCGACACCCCTAACGACTGGGATGACATTGACCCAACGGTCTTTATTGATGACGACGGCCAGGCTTATTTGTTCTGGGGCAATACCAAGCCGCGTTACGTCAAACTCAAGGCCAATATGGTGGAAATGGACGGCCCCATTCATGCCTTAAATCTGCCCAACTTTACCGAGGCGCTGTGGATAAATAAGCATAAAGACACTTACTACCTTTCTTATGCTTCTGGTTTTCCTGAAAAAATTGCTTATGCAACCAGTAAGTCCATTACTGGCCCCTGGCACTATCAAGGCATTCTCAACGAGGTGGCGGGTAATAGCCCAACCAACCACCAGGCCATTATCGATTTCAAAGGCAAGTCGTACTTTATTTACCACAACGGCGCGGCACAGCCCGACGGCGGCGAGTTTCGCCGCGCGGTGTGCATAGACCGGCTCTATTACCAAGCCGACGGCACCATTAAGCGGGTCATTATGACCAGTGAAGGGATCACAACCCCCGCCAAGTGAAGAGTCAGCTTGACCTTTGCGTCAAGCTGCTTTTATATTTCCGATATTATTGTAATACAAATAAACAGCAGCAAGCAGAACGAGGTCAGCATGCGCTTAATTCAATTTGTTACGTCTAACCAGCAAAGAGCCGTCGGCTTGGTGGCATCTGATACCGAAATCAAACCCTTAAACGGGGTTAGCAGCGTTTATGAACTGGCCAAGGCCGCCATTGCCAAACAGGCATCCATTACCGACCTGGTTAACCAGCTGGTATCGAACGATAGCCTCAGCTATGACGACATCATCAGCCAGGGCCGCCTGCTGGCACCTTTTGATCATCCCGATCCGGCGCATCTTTATGTTACCGGCACCGGCCTCACCCATTTGGGCAGTGCCGACACCCGCGCCAACATGCACGCCCAAGCGAGCCAAAAAGCAGCCGAGATGACCGACAGCATGAAAATGTTCAAGCTGGGCGTTGAAGGCGGTAAACCGCAAAATGGCGAGTTGGGGGTACAACCCGAATGGTTCTATAAAGGCGATGGCAGCATTGTGGTGCCACCGGGCCAGGCACTGACCTCCCCCGCCTTTGCCTTAGACGGCGGCGAAGAGCCCGAAATTGCCGGCTTTTATATCAATGACGATAACGGCCAGCCCTGGCGCATTGGTTTTGCCATTGGTAACGAGTTTTCTGACCACGTTACCGAACGCCAAAACTACCTGTACCTGGCCCATTCCAAGTTGCGCCCCTGTTCGGTGGGTCCTGAACTGTTAATTGGTGAATTGCCAAAAGATATTCGTGGCTATTCGCGCATTGTGCGCGGTGGTGAAGTGCTGTGGGAAAAACCCTTTTTGTCGGGTGAAGACAATATGTCGCACAGTATTGCCAACCTCGAAGGCCACCATTTTAAATATGGCGTGTTCTGCCGCCCAGGCGATGCACACTTACATTTCTTTGGTACCGCAACGTTAAGTTTTGGCGACGGCATTGAAACCCAAGAAGGGGATATTTTTGAAATAGCGGCCCCAGAATTTGGTAAGCCCTTACTAAACCCGCTCAAAAAATCATCAGCGCCCTTAGTAAAGGTGAAAAGCCTTTAATAAAAAACCGGCCTGATGGCCGGTTTTTTATTCGTTAACCGCTTGCTTGGCAGTCATATCTTCTAAGGTTTTTTCAAGGGCCTTTTTCGAATTAGTGAGAATCGCTTGCATTTCGAATTTCGCCCTTGCCGGGTCGCCCTCTTTTATTGCATCCAGCACCGCTTTATGGCCCGGCAATGAGGTCACAAATTCATTGGCGGTCGCACTGGATAACCGAAAAGAACTTTCCAAAGCCCGCTCGATAGTCATACCTAACGACGCCATAAATTCATTATTGGTGGCATCTAAAAGCGCAATGTGGAAATTCAAATCGCTGGTATAAACGGCATCGGTGCCGTGCTCGGCAATTTCCATTTCGGCATAGGCTTCAGCCAAGGCCTGTACTTGCTCTTCGGTGCGATGCATGGCGGCCAGCGCTGCCGCGCTCGGCTCAAAGATCTCCCGCATTTCATAAAGCGACAAATAAAATTTCGGTTCTGGATTATTGTCAAAACACCAACGCAGCACGTCAGGGTCAAACATATTCCAGTTTTTACGCAAGCGCACCCGGGTGCCTAATTTCGGGCGTGATTCAATCAAGCCTTTGGCACTCAACATTTTAAAGGCTTCCCTTAATGCAGTGCGGGAAACGCCCATTTCTTCGCCAATGCTGGTTTCGTTCGGAATATAATCGCCAGGTGCATAGAATCCACTGACAATTCGGGAACCCAATTCCTGAGCCACCCAGGAGTGAATACTTTGCGGTCTATTCTTAGCAGGACTTGCCATTGATATTCCTTCTTTACTCAGCGAGAGCCTGCATGGCAGGTCTTAGACCTTCAGGGCAAAGGCGGCTGATTAATACAATAAGAGTTATCCTAGCGCATATTTGTTGGTAAGCCTATCAACCCCCGCCAGCAATGAGCTATATACAATAGGCATGCATAAGATAACGATGAATTAAGACAGCTTACTTATTAACAACAATGAAAAATGTACAGCTCAATTTGGATAGCGGCTCCGCCGTAACCCCTGATTAGACGTATTTGGATGTAACGGGAAATGGAGCCTGCTGATGCGCATAAAACCCTGGCAGCTTTGGCTTGCTGGCAGTCTTATCTTTGTGGCCATTTTAGCCCTGGCCGAATATGTGGTTCACCTGCAGTGGTTGCACAGCAAAGAAGCTCAGCGCAGCAAGCAGCTGGCAGAGCTAGCAGTCCTTCGCTCCAGTCTGGAAGCCAATATCAATGCTTGCCTGTATTTGGGCAATGGCCTGGTGTCTTTTATTCACGCCAGGCCTACGGCAAGCCCTAGCGAGTTAAAGGCATTAATGGCCGATGTTTATAAGCACGCTCATTACCTCAAGCACGTGGCCATCGCCCCCGATTTAGTGGTGCGCTACATCTACCCTCTGACCGATGAAAACCGCAGTGTAATGGGCTTTAATTACCGGCAAAATGCCCAGCAGTGGCCGGCAGTAAAAGCCGCCATCGACTCGAAAAAAACCGTGATTGATGCCCCGGTTAGGCTGATCCAGGGCGGCAGCGCCATTATTTCCCGCACGCCGGTTTGGCTAGATGACAAAAGGTTATGGGGCGTTGTTGCCATGGTGCTGGACCTTCGCGCCATCCTTGATAACGCCGGCTTTTACCGGCTGCAAAACGAATTTACCCTCAGGCTGATAAACCCCCAAAAGGCTGACGGGCTCATCGCCGGGCCCAGCGATATGTCGCCGCCAGAGCTGCAATTGCCGGTCAGGGTATTGGCAGAAAATTGGCGCCTTGAGGCAAACCCCAAGCAGGTACTGCAACCTTCGCTACTAAGCCATTTGCTGGCCATGTTTGCCGCCATTGCCGTCACGGTGCTGGCATTGCTGTTGCTGCGCGAGCACGACAAGGCACAGTTTCTGGCTAATCATGACACCCTCACCGCCCTGCCCAATCGCCGCTATTTTATGCAGCAATTGGCGCAAGCCATGGCGCAGTGGCAGCAGCGGCGCCGCCCTTTCACGTTATTCTTTCTTGATGTTAATGATTTTAAAGGCATTAATGACCGCTACGGCCACCAAATGGGGGATGCAGTACTGGCCGAAACCGCGCTTCGGCTGCGCCAGTGCGCACGCGGCCACGACTTAGTCGCCCGCATTGGCGGCGACGAATTTGTTCTATTACTGACCGATTTAAGTGGCCCTAAGGATATTGAGGAAGCCAGCCGGCGTTTTAGTGAAGCGGTGCAAGCACCAATGACGCTATTGGGCCACACCTTAACAGTACAGGTGGCTTTAGGGCGCGCTCGCCCCAGCAGCCATGGCGACAGCGCCGAAGACCTTATTCGTCAGGCCGATGTCGCCATGTACCGGCATAAAACCCAGGCTACTTCTGCAGCCACTGACCTTCAGGCGTCTTCACATACTGGCCCTTAGGGGTACGCTCTATCGCCTTTTGCCCGGCAAGGGCCGCCACTTGCTCGAGGCTGATGCCGTTTTTCTGGGCAATTTTTAGGTAGGCTTCGCGGCGCTTTTGGTTAATGTCTTGCGCCAACGCCACCGCTTCTGGCGTCGCTTTCACTACCCCCAAAAAGCCATTGGGCTGCTCCCCCAACAGCCCCTGGCTTTTGGCCTCGTCCAGGCTCATTGCCCAGGCCGCGAGCGGCAGCATTAAGGCCGCTGCCATTATCCACAGACGTTTTTTCATTGGGAGGATCCTCCAAATAGCTCACTTTGGTCCTGAAACAAGGCATCCAAGTCTTTATCGACTTTGACCCTGATCTCATGCTCGATTTTGACATTCAAGTTGATGGTTATCGGCTCTTTAGGCGCCTCTAATGCCACCCGCGGCGAACACGCCGATAACCCCAGCACCGCTACCCCCGCCAGCACAAGCTTCATGGTTTATCTCCCTGGCTGTTGATTCTTGATTGCACCTTGTCAGCCACTTCCTGGCCGATACGCAGGCTGCGCAGTAAACGGCGCAGATTTTCCTGGTGCCGATAATGCAAATTAACCGGCACCGACTGTTGTGGATTATGGCCCTTGATTAAAATATCCAAGGTGGCATCGGCGTTTTTGTTCATGTCAAAACCGGCCTTAAGGGATGACACCGCCAAGTTACCCAAGGTGTCCATTGCGACTTTCACCGCACTGTTACTGTTTTCTAAATTCTCAACGGCGGCGGTTTTCAGCACCTTGATGGTCACCGGCCCCTGGTTTTGAAGCTCGCCGCCGGTAACAGCAATGCCGTCACGGCCTAAAACCACCGGCAGCGTGCCGGCCACCACGCCACTCAAGGCAACAACCGGTTTGGCTTGCAGCGCCGCCAGTGCAGACAGCGCTATACCTTCAACGTGAATGGCTTGCGGTGCCTGGCCGGGAAAATCGAGCTTTGGTGCCGTGATGGTGCCCGCCAGTAAGTGGGCCTTTGCCTCACTAAAGCGCCACTGTCCATCCTGATACGCCAGGTCGCTGGAAAGCGCCGTGACCGGTGTCCCGATATCAAGGCTGCCAAGGGAGATGGCACCTTGCAGTGCCAAGGCATGCTGATATTGCCAATTTAACTGGCCATAGCCGCCGCTAAATTGACTGGCGCCCCAAAGGCCGCCAAGCCCTGAAAAGGTAAGCTGGCCCAAAGCCTTAGGCTCTGGCCATTGCCAATGGCCGCCAAGGCCCACCTCGCCACGATTAAACTGCACCGGCAAAGCCTGGCTAATAGCCGGGTTAAGCTTTAGCTTGCCGTTTACATCACCGGTTAAAACGCTGCCCTTTAGCCGGGCGCTGCCTTGCAACGCACTTTGCCAGCCAGGCACTGACAGCTGCCACTGGCCAGTGTGTCCCTTGAGCGCCAAGCGCCCTTGCCAGGGCGGCAGCTTGAAATCAGCCCGCACCAGCCCCTGCCCCTGTAGTGCCAAGGTGCCGGTGAGGCCGTTTGTAAAAAACAGGTTGTCTGTGAGGCTGGCGCGGCTAGCCAGCAGCAGGTTTTGCTGCCAAAGCCCCTGACTAATGCTCAGATAAGAGCCCTTTAGCAGCATGGGGGTGGGCGTTAACCGATAAGCACCCAGCAGCTTTACTTGCCCGCCTTTGTCCAATAGCGGCGTGCTTGTCAGGTTTACCCCACCAACAACACCGGCGCTGTCATTAGCCAAGGTCATTTGCCCGGACAACTGGCGCTGCCGGTATTGCCAGGCCAGCGTTAACGCTAACGACGGTTTTTCAAAAGCAAGCTGCTGGTTGGCGCTGCTTGACAGCTCACCCTGGCCATAAGCGCTTTTTGCCAGCAGCGTGAAAGGCGCCAAAGTAAGCTGCTTTTGATTAGCCGAAAAAGGCACGCTACCTTGCAGCTGAACGCCTGCCAGCTGCCCACTGATCTTGGCCTTAGCAGTTAACTGCCACTTTTCGTTCTGCCATTGCAGCTTGCCCTGGCTAACAAGCTGCAACTGCTGATAGCGCCCGATGACCCGCCAGGGCGCCGCACCTTGGACGGCTAACGGCAACGACAGCGGTTGGCCTAGTTGCAGCGCCGTTTGCTGCTGTTGCCACTTGGCTTTGGTGATGGTGAGTTGCTGGCGGCTAAGCCCACCTTCAGCGCCAAAATGGTTACCGCTAAGCTGCCAGTAGAGATGGTTAAAATCGTCGCTGCTGGCACTAAGATGCAAAAGCCCCAGCGGCGAGTCCATGTCAGCGCTGCCTTGCAAGACCCCTTTGCTGCCCAAGTCTCCTTGCCCGGTTAGCTGCCAGCGGCCGGTGATAGCGCCGTAAGATACCGGGTCGTCGCTACTGGCCTCTAGCTGCCAGTGTTTGCCTTGCAACTTCCCTTGGCCATTAAAGCTCAGCACGGTGCCAGCCATGCTGAGGTTATGGGTTTTCATCGACACGCTAAGTTGGCGAAGCTCGCCATCAAAAACCCCTTGGCCATGCAGCATCAGCTGGCCTTGGGTTGGCGGATAATCGGCAAGCTCGCCCTGCCATTGCAGTTGGCCACTTTCTGGCTGCCAGCGCAGAGTGATAAAGGAAGCCTGGTGACGGAAGCTGGCATTAAGCTCGCCCGGCTGACTGTTAAGCTCGGCGCTCAGTACCGGCAGATTTTGATAATGCAGCTCACGGATATAAAGCTCAGCGCTCGGTAGCGCCGGTATTGCCCCGCCGCCGCTTGCTTCACAAGAGTTGATAGCAAGACTCTCGATACTGAGCTTAAGGGGCCAAAGGCTTATTACCCTTAGGTTCTTGGCCACAAGCTGCGGGCATTGCAGCGGGCTGTAACGCAGGCTACCGGCCTTAAACCAGCCAAGATCAGCCAGTACCAAGCCTTTAGGCCACACCCAAAGTAATGCTGTTGCCGCCATTGCCGCGACCAGCAACAGCGCCAGTAACAAGTAGCGCCACCTGAATGTCATTGCTGCACCGTCGCCATGTCCTTAGCGGTTAAGGTCACACACATGCCATTAACATTTTGTTAATTTGTCATAAAACACAGATAGTTAACAAATAGATGGCTAGAACAAGATGCGCCAGTCGCCACGCAACTTCAGTTTGGGTTCCACAGGCAATTGGGCATAATGAAGGCTTACTCGGATAGCACAGAGCAGTCTATGCAACGTCAGTTTGCCGTTATCGGCTTGGGCCAGTTTGGCCAAACCATCGCCTTAGAACTCATGCGCCTTGGCCATGAAGTGTTGGGGCTCGACAGTGACCAGAAGCTGGTTAACCAAATGGCTCCGCAGCTCACCCAGGCTTTGGTGGTAGATGCCACCGACGAAGCGGCCCTGTCGGAATTAGGGTTAGGGGAATGCGATGCAGTGGTGGTGGCGATTGGCGAGAATATTCAGTCATCCATTCTTTGCACCCTGCACCTTAAAAGCCTCAAGGTAAAACAGGTGTGGGTGAAGGCGCTAAACCCCGCTCACCATAAAATTGTTGCCAAACTCGGTGCCGACCGCATTGTGCACCCCGAATATGAAATGGGCCTGCGGGTGGCACAAAGCCTGAATTACCCGGCGGTACAAGACTATATTGCCCTTGGCAACGAAGCGTTCGTGGTGGAAATCGAAACCTCCGAAGCCTTAGACGATAAAACCGTGGCCGACCTGAAACTGGGCGAATACGAAGTGGCATTGGTGGCCCATAAACGCGGTAACGATTTGGTAAAAAACCCACCTGACGAATTGGCCCTGGCCAAGGGCGACACCTTGGTGTTGCTCGGCAAATTGCCGTCGCTGCAAACCCTGTCGAAAGTGCTATGAAGCAGTGGCATCAAGCCATTCGCCCGCGCCAATGGCAAAAACAAAAAAGCTTAGGCGCCACCCCGCCCATGGTATTGGCGGGCGGCTTTTTGGCACTGATCATCATGGGTGCCTTGCTGCTGTTGCTGCCCTGGTCGCGGCATGGGCCGCTGTCGGTGGCTGATGCCTTTTTTACCGCTACCTCGGCGGTCACGGTTACGGGCCTTGGGGTAGTGGATACTGCCAGTCACTTTAGCCACTTTGGCCAGGGCGTTTTGCTGGTGCTTATTCAGCTGGGCGGCCTGGGTTTTATGACCTTTGGGGTCCTGGTGCTGTTACTGCTGGCAGGAAAGGTATCCTTTAGCCACCAGTTTTTGGTCAAAGAAAGCCTTAACCAAACCCAGTTGACCGACGTTATGCGCCTGGTGCGTCACCTTGCCCGCTTTGTGATTGTCGCCGAAGGCTTGGGCTGGCTGCTGCTGAGCCTGATTTGGGTGCCAGAAATGGGCTGGTCCAAAGGCATTTGGCATGCCCTTTTTTATACCGTATCTGCCTTTAACAACGCCGGTTTTGCCCTGTCGTCGGACAGCCTTAACCGCTATGTGGACTCGGCTCCCGTTAACTTGGTAATAACGGCGCTGTTTATGACCGGCGGCATTGGCTTTGCGGTGGTATCAGAACTGGCACAAAAGCGCCGCTACAAAGGGCTTAGCCTGCATTCGCGGGTGATGTTATGGGGCACCTTGACCCTGGCCTTTGGTGGTATGGCACTGTTCTTATTGATTGAATGGAACAACCCTGAAACCCTCGGCAACCTCAGCATTGGCGGCAAATTGTGGGCGTCTTGGTTTCAGTCGGTCAGCACCCGCACCGCCGGTTTTAATACCATTGATATGTCGGGCATGCGCCCAGCCTCGGTAATGCTGTTTATCATGCTGATGTTTATCGGTGCCGGGCCCGGCTCTACCGCGTCGGGGATCAAGGTCACCACTTTTGTGGTGCTGCTCGCGGCCACCCGTGCCTTTTTGCTGCGCCGCCCACAGACCAAGGTAATGAACCGCGCCATACCGGCGGTATCGGTATTTAAAGCGCTGGCGGTAACACTGCTTAGCACCATGCTGATTTTCTTTGCGATTTTTGTGCTAAGCATCACCGACCATGACAAGCCGTTCTTGGACTTGTGTTTTGAAGTGGTCTCCGCCTTTGGCACCGTCGGTTTAACCCGTGGCATTACCCCGGAGCTGAGTGAAACCGGCAAAGTGCTGATTATGGTGATGATGTTCCTCGGCCGGGTTGGGCCGCTAACCTTAGGCTTTTTGCTAGCCACACCCAAGGTGCACCGGGTTCGCTACGCCGAAGAGCCGGTGTCTATCGGCTAACAAAAAGCCCGGCTTGGCCGGGCTTTTTTATGCCTTAAACCCCAGAACGCTGGTGGGGTTTATCCCAATTAATAACCGGGCCTTTGGGCACCACACCGCTGGGGTTAATGGTTGGATGCGAGCCATAGTAATGGCCCTTGATGTGAGTAAAATCCACGGTTTCGCTTATTCCCGGGTATTGGTAGAGCTCTTTAACGTATTCAAAGAGGTTGGGGAACTCGCTCAGTTTTTGGCGGTTGCACTTAAAATGGCCGTGGTAAACCGCATCGAAGCGAATAAGGGTGGTAAAAAGCCGCCAGTCGGCTTCCGTTAAATGCGTACCCACCAAATACCGCTGCCGCGACAAGCGCTCTTCTAACGCATCCAGACTGGCAAAGAGCGCGTCATAAGCACTTTCGTATGCATCTTGGCTGGTGGCAAAGCCGGCCTTATAAACACCGTTGTTAACGTTGTCATACACCGCCTGGTTTATGTCATCGATTTCCAGTGCCAGGGCCTCAGGGTAAAAGTCGCGCTCATTGCCGGTCAGCTCGTTAAAGGCACTATTGAACATACGAATGATCTCGGCCGACTCGTTAGACACTATCTGCTGGGTTTGGGTGTCCCACAGTACCGGCACCGTTACCCGGCCACTGTATTGCGGGCTATTGCGGGTATAAATCTGATGCATAAAGTCAGCATCAAAAAGGCCGTCGCCAGTGGAGCCGGTACTTTTGTCAAAGCTCCAGCCGTTTTCCAGCATCAGATAGCTGACCACATGCACCGGAATATGCGCTTCCAATTCTTTGAGCTTTCTGAAAATCAGGGTGCGATGTGCCCAAGGGCAAGCCAAAGACACATACAGGTGATAACGGCCACTTTCGGCAGCAAAACCACCTTCGCCGCTGGGGCCAGGCCTGCCATCAACCGTTACCCAGTTACGCAGCTTGGCGGCCTCACGTTGAAACTCACCACCACTGCTATCGGTGTCATACCACTTATCTTGCCATTGGCCTTTCACTAAAAGTCCCATAGCTCAGCTCCCTTTTTCCACTTTCCCAATGGCAACACAGCACAAGCTTAGACGCCAGAGCAAAAGATAAACAAAACCGAAGAAGAGACTGAAATAAAGAGCATTGTTAGCAGGTCTGCTATGCAAAATGATGACTTGGGCACAACATCAATGCATTGGCTGATCCGGCTGCTGCTAAGTGGTTACTTTCTCTGGCAGGGCCTTTCTACCTTAATGACCAAGGCCATGAACCTGAGTTTTTGGCTGATGCGCGGCCCGGTGGTGATACCTGAATGGCTGGCAATGGGTTGGGCGGGGTTACAGCTGTGGTTGGCGCTGTGGCTAATAACCCCCAAATTCAGGCAAGCGCTGTGGCCCGCGCTCGTTGTATTAGCGTTGCCATTGCTGGCCTTCTTTTACTACCCGGTATGGATAAATAGCCTGGGCGGCTTTCCCTTTATTGGTACTGGCCAAAGCTTGCTAAAAAACGGGGTTATCTGCGCCCTGCCCTTGTGGCTATTGGGGCAAACCTGGTGGGCGAAGCGGCTAGCATTGGCCGCATTAGCGCTGTTTTTTACCTGGACAGCAGCCATGGCCTTTACCGGCCCACAGGCAAGCGATATCGCCATGTTACTCAAAAGCTCGCCACTGGCCGCTTGGGCTTATCAGCTGGCATCGGTGGCAGGGGTGGCCATATTCACCGGCCTTTGGCAGCTGGTAGGTGTGAGTTTGTTACTGCCAAAGCGCTGTCGCAGCAGCGGCGCTATGGTATTGGCCGCCTGGTTGCTACTGGAGCTGTCGATGCTGCTGAGCTTTGACGATGCCCTCATGCATTACTGGCTAACCGCTAGCGGCAATTTTTTGTTAAAAGATGCGTTGCTGCTGGCGGCCTTGTGGATGCTGGTGAAAAAACAGCAACGGCCATAAAAAAAGCCTGGCACTAGCCAGGCTTTTTACATGTAACAAGCTCAGGATTTGCTGGTATTCGCAGCCACTTTCAAACCAGAGCAAGGGCTGTACCAGTCATGCTTAGGCTCATAAAGCTTGGTTTTCACGCCCATGATCCCCAACAAGGAATGGAAAATATCGTCTTGTGAATGTGGCTCGTCAGCGCGCTGCTGCATGCACTTGTCGTTTACATCCAACTGCGCCATCAACCCTTTGGATAACCAGGTAACACCGGGGATATGGGTTTGCTGCGGCGGCGCCATCCAACGCGGAGCGCCATGCAAATAAAGGCCATATTCTCCCAGTGACTCGCCGTGGTCAGACAGATACAACATACCGGTGTCGTAACCTTTGACGTTTTTCAAAAAGGCAATCACTTGTGCCAACACATGGTCGGTATAAAGTATCGAGTTATCGTAGGTGTTGGTTAACGCCTGCTCAGAGCAGTCTTTGGGCTCGTTGCTGTCACAAACCGGCTTAAATTTCTCGAACGCCGGCGGATAACGTTTGTAGTAAGCCGGGCCGTGGCTGCCTTTTTGATGCAAGACAATCAGCATGTCTTCTGGCTTGGCCGGTAAGTCTTTCGCCAACTGGTAATAAAGGCCTTTATCAAAACATTCTTTGTCACAGTTGCCCGGCTCTTTAAGGTCTTCCACCGCCTGATAACTCACCCGGGTACAGACGTCCTTACACCCCGAATTATTATCTCGCCAATACACCTTGACCCCAGCTCTTGCCAGCATATCTAAGACGTTGTCGCTGTATTTCGCCTTCTCAACATCGAAGTTGCTCTGGGTTTCATAAGAAAACATACAAGGCACCGAAATGGCTGTTGAGGTGCCACACGAACTGAGCTTGGGAAAATTAATAACGTCGTCTTTGGCAAGCTCAGGCGTGGTGTTACGGTGGTAACCGTCCAAGCCAAAGTTAGCGGCGCGAGCGGTTTCACCCACCACCATTACCACCAGGCGCGGCTTGCTGGAGGGCTCCAAGGTAGCATCAAGGCCCAGTTGCTGATGCTTTAAAGGCGCGCGGGTCAGGCTTGCCACATATTTGCCGGTGCTTACCAGCCAGTTGGCAGGCGCCACATCATGGCGCAGGTAGCGATAGTTACGAATGGTGCCTGCCATCAGGTCATACTGCATCCAGGGGATGGAGATGGTAATTACCAGCCCCAGCACCATCCAGAAACCGCGAAAACCAACGCCTTTAATGCCCTTGGGATACACCAGTGGCAACCGCCAGAACAACACCAGCAACACAATAACGGCAGCGATAACACCGAGCATGGCCGGGCTGATAAGGTCGCCGACTTCGGCGCTATCGGTTTCAAACACGTTACGGATCATGTCTTGGTCGATACCAATGCCATAGGCCCAGCAAAAATAGGTGGCCACAGCGGTAACGGCAAAAATAATCGACACCACCGGTTTAAACAGCGGCTTAAAGGTAAAGGGCAACAGCAGCAGGGTAATAACCCCCGTCATCAGCCATACCACCACTGCCGCCATGTTAATGCGGTCGGCAACCGGAATAGGCAAAGCATCGATTTTGCCAAACAGCACCAGGTTGCCGGTGACGACAATAATAAAAGCAGCCAATAAGGCCCAAAACAGGCTTTGACGGAACATAGCGACATCCGTGGGAAATTAACGGATGCAAAATATAGTCACTAACTTAAGCCGCTCTTAAAAAACGGTAAGAAAAATTTAACAAAACCTTAAGCTGCAATACTGCCCACCACGCTAAGCACGGGGTTGAATACGCCAAGGCTTGGTGATTTTTTAAGGTTTTAGCCGTGGGCCCCAACAGCAGGTAGAATGGGGTTTTTGCCAGGATGTAATACCATGACCATCTGGGTTGATGCCGACGCCTGCCCGCGGGTGATCAAAGACATACTTTTTCGCGCCGCCGAGCGCACCCAAACTCAGGTGTTCTTAGTGGCAAACCAACCCCTGGCGACACCACCAGGAAAATGGGTACGTAGCCTGACGGTTCCCAAGGGCTTTGATGTCGCCGACAACCACATTGTTGCCCAAGTGCAAGTTGGCGACTTAGTGGTTACTGCCGATATTCCGCTGGCCGCCGAGGTGATGGATAAAGGTGCCCAGGCGTTAAACCCCAGGGGCGAGCTGTACCGCGACGACACCATCCGCCAGCGCCTTAATATGCGCGACTTTATGGACACCCTTAGGGCCAGCGGCATTCAAACCGGCGGGCCGCCGCCTATCAGCCAAAGCGACCGCCAAGATTTTGCCAATGCCTTGGATAAATACCTGCAACAACAGCGGCGATCTTAAGGCTTGCTCTGACTGCTAAAGCTTGCGAAGCTGGCGATAAAGTGGTCAACGGAGCATAAGCTATGCCAACAGCGGATACCCTCTTGGTGAAACAAGGCAGTTACCAGGCTCCGCCTTCTAAACCACTTGCGACAGCTAATGCGCTCTACCACCGCTACCCCATTATTGCGCCCCGTTATTGGCAGGCCCTGGGGTGGCTAATGAGCCGCTATCATCAGCAGTTTCACCCCACCTTGCCCCATTGGCCGCAGCACTGTATTGACCCGGTGTCCTTCCATTACGCAAAGTTGTTGGCGCTGTCTGACAAACCCAGCAGTGAACCTGCCGAAGCCTTAAGCCAGTTAGGTTTTAGTTACTTGTTAGGCCCCAGCCCGCAACTGCGCCTGGACTTACCAGAACAAGCCGAAGTGCAGGCGCCATTATCCATGGCGGTATGGTTTTATGATGCGCTGGCTATTTTTTCACGAAAGCTCGATGGCCTTATTCAGGTCGGCCCGCAGGTGGTACTGAAAACCGATGTCACGGTAAAGGCACTAGATGAATTGCTGGTGGCCCTGGCGCCCTTGGTAGCGCGCGGTATAAAAAGCCCACACCCCTTTCATGATTCTGACTGGATAGCGGTAAAAGAAGACGGCGTGACCCTCAGTCACCAACAAGTTAATGACCGCAGTTACCGGCTAAAACTCCTGTACCAGGAAAAGGACCCAACCCAGCGCCAAAAGCTGCGCTACTTTCGCTTAAAGTGGCAGCCGCAAGGGGGAGATTTCACCTTCTGCCGCCTGCGCAAAAAGGGCGAGCCAGTGCCAGCGCAAAGTTTTAATGCCAGCCCTTTCCATTAAAAAAGCCGCCCTTGGGCGGCTTTTTTGTTATTCGGCCAACTGGCCTTTTAACACCTTGGCGTAGGCCTGCATTAAGCGCCGGTGCGCCGCCGTTGGCGCGTCTGGGTCAAGCTTACCGAGGCCCGGGAAGCGTTCAGAGCCGGTAACCAAGGCTTTGGCTTGCGCCAGCTTGTCGTCGCCAAAGTAGTTTTCAAGGCTCGGCTCGAAATCGGCCAGGTCTTTCGCTTCCAGAGTTAGCTCCAGCACTGAGAAGATGGCGCGATACAACAAGCGCTCATCGTCGTTGAGGTGGCCAGACGCCAGCACCGAGCCAAGTTGCTCGTAGGCTTCTTCTTGCTCGCCAAGGGCCAGCAACAACCACAGCCGCAGCTCGCCGATACGCAGGCGCGCCCAAGGCGTGCCTTTGTCACCTACCACACCGGCCCATTCCAGCACCCGCAGCTGATCGTTAACCGAGAACTGGTCAAGGGCTTCAAGTAAGGCGCGGTAGTCGTCTTCGCTGGCATCATGCAAATCAAACAGCACCGGGCGAAAATCCAGGGCTTGGTTGTTGTTTTGCCAGATAAGCTCGTCCGCCGGGTAAATGTCGGAAAAGCCCGGCACCAAAATGCGGCAAGCGTAGGCGCCAAGGGCGGTATGTTCGGCGATATAGACTTGGTGGCCTTCGTTATGCAAAAGGTCAATCAGCGCTTGGCGCTCAAAGGCGTTGTCGTGCTGGTCGTCCCAGTCGGCAAACGCAAAGTCAGGCTTATCGGACAAAAAGCCCCAGCCCACATAACCGGAGCTGTCGATAAAGTGCAGTTCCAGGTTATGGGGGTCGGTCACCTGTTCCATATCGGTGGTTGGGGCCGGGAAACCTTCCAGCTCGTCCAAGGCGCGGCCTTGTAGCAGCTCAGTTAAGGCCCGCTCCAGGGCAACACCGAATTTGGGATGGGCGCCAAAAGAGGCGTAAATGCCGCCGTCTTTCGGGTGCTGCAGCACCACGCACATCACCGGGTAACGGCCACCTAATGAGGCGTCGAGGGCGCGAATACCAAAGCCTTCAGCTTCCAGGGCCTTGATGCCGGCATCAATATGCGGGTAACGGTCCAGCACGCTTTGCGGCACTTTCGGCAGCGCGATGTCTTCAACGATAATGCGGTTTTTAATGGCCCGCTCGAAAATTTCTGACAGGCCTTGCACCTGCGCTTCGGCTTGGGTGTTACCGGCGCTCATGCCGTTGGAGACAAAAATATTGCCGATAAGGTTAACCGGGATATAAACGGTTTTACCGTCGCTTTGGCGCACATAAGGCAGCGCACAAACGCCTTTACCGGAGTCACCACCGTTGTGGTCAATCAGGTCGCCAAGGTCTAAGTCCCCTTCGGGGTCGTAGATGGCGCGGCAATGCTCATCTAACAGCTCTTCTGGCCAGTCGCTGTCGGCATCAAACCAGCGCTCGTCGCTTTGGTGAACATGGCCAAACTCTTTTAAGGCGCCGGTTAAGCGAAAATCAGCCCACAAGTAACGGGTTGATAAACGTTCGATTAGCTCGCCATACGCCGACGCCAAAGAGGCCTCTCGGGTGGCGCCTTTGCCGTTGGAAAACACCTGGGGGCAGTCAGTATCACGAATATGTACCGACCAGATATAAGGCGCCGGATTGAGCCAACGCGCTTCTTCGATGTTAAAGCCCAGCGCCTTGATAGCGCCGCCAATACTGGCAATGGAGTCTTCCAGGGCCACATCTTTACCGGGAATAAAGGTCTTTTCCATGGTGATTCTCAACGGCTATTTCACAAAGGCCGCGAGTCTAGCATGAGTTTTGCTCAGCTGCTCTCTAACCAGCGATAAAGAGTGCGACGAGTCACGCCTAAAATGTCAGCCGCCTGGGCCTTGTTGCCCTGGGTTTTAGCCAGCACATAACGAACGTAATCGTGCTGCACACTCGACAGGCTTGGCAGTTCGGTTTGCTCAAGGCTGTCAAAGAGTTCAGAGCTGCCTTTGTCATCCAGCGCCCGCAGCCTTGCCGGCAAGTCAGAGGCGCTAATGGCTTCTTGCTCGCAAAATACCGCCGCCCTTTCCATGGCGTTTTGCAGCTCCCGTACGTTACCGGGAAAGGCGTAATTGAGCAGTTGCTGCCAGGCGCCTTGGCTAATGTGCTGGGCCTGGGTTTTACCCGCTTGCTGCTGCAAAGACAAAAAGTGCCGCGCCAAGAGCGCAATGTCGTCTCCACGCTCACGCAGGGGTGGTACCCGCACACTGAAAGTTTCCAGCCGGTAAAACAGGTCTTGGCGAAAATCGCCGCTGGCCACCAGTTGTTCCAAGTCGCGGTGGGTAGCGGCCAGAATGCGCACATTCACTTTTACTTCGCGGTCAGAGCCGACCGGCCTTAAGGTGCCTTCTTGCAGCACCCGCAGCAATTTGGCTTGTAGCGCCGGGGGCATTTCGCCAATTTCGTCCAGTAATAAGGTGCCGCCGTCGGCCTCGCGCAACAGGCCCTGGCGCGATTTACTGGCGCCGGTGTAAGCGCCAGCAGCATGACCAAAAAATTCGCTCTCCAATAACTCACTGGGAATACCGGCGCAGTTAACAGCCAAAAACGGCGCGGCGCGGCGGCTACTTTGCTGGTGAATAGCTTTGGCAACCAGCTCTTTACCGGTGCCACTTTCCCCTAAGATGAGCACCGGGCCTTCGGCTTTGGCGACCTGCCCTAAGGTTTTAAAAAGCCGCTGCATCACCGGGCTTTCGCCAATGATGCCGTGAAAGCCGTTGCCCTCGACCTTGGTTTTAAGCGCCCGGTGCTCTAACAGCCGTTTTACGGTGAGCAGGAAGTGGTCCATATCAAAGGGCTTGGTCAGAAAATCATCGGCGCCGGCCTTGAGTGCCTGCACCGCTTGGTTAACAGTGCCAAAGGCGGTGATCAGCAGCAGCGCGGGTGCCTGGGGCAAGGCTTTAACCTTGGGTAGCAGTGTTAAGCCGCTTTGCCCTGGCAAACGCAGATCGGAAATCACCAGCTCAGGGTTGTGGCTGTCTAGCCATTCATCGGCCTCTTCAGCCGAGCCAAAAGCGAGGGTCTGATAACCTTCCGCTTCCAGCTCATCACACAACAGTTCTGCCAGTGCCAAGTCGTCTTCAACAATTACAATCTTCATGGGTGGTCCTTGGGAAAGCGCAGCCGAAATTGCAGCCCTTGGGCTTGCGGTAACAGGGTTAAATCACCACCGTGGTCGGCCAAGATATTTTGCACAATCGCCAGCCCCAGGCCGGTGCCCTGGCCCTTGGGCTTGGTGGTGAAAAACGGCTCTAATAACTGTTCAGCGGTGACACCGGGCGGTAAACCGGGGCCGTCATCGGCCAGGGTTAAACACCAACATTCGGCGGTTTCACTAAATGCCAGCGACAAGCGGCTCGCCCCAGCCTGGCAGCTATTTCGCAATAAGTTGATAAGCGCTAATTCCAGACGGGCGCTGTCGGCTGTTATTAGGGCAGCATCGGGAATATCCAGCTGCAGCTGGGGCATTCGGCCGCCTTGCTCAAAGCGCACCGAGTCCAGTACATCGTCAACCAAGGTCTTTAGGCGTAGTTGCTGGTATTGAATACCGCTGCGGCCAAAATCCAAAAGCTGGCGCACAATGCGGGTTAAACGCGCCACCTGGCCGCGAATAGCGCCAAGTTCCTTTTGGGTTTGCGGGTCATCGTCAAAACGGGCCAGGCGCCGCGCCCGGCCATCAATAACGTTAAGGGGCGCGCCTAATTCGTGGGCAATGCCGCTAACCAAACGGCCCAGCGCCGCCATGCGCTCTTGACGCTCAAGCCGTGAATGCAGGGTAATTTCTTGCTGGCGATGGGCGGCAATGGCCTGTTCGGCCTTGCCCATATCATCGAGCATCTGGTTAAAAGCACTGGCGATATCCCTAAGCTCTGGCGCACCGGCCTGGGGAGCACGCAAACCCTTTTGCCCGCTACCTACCGCCGCCATTACTTGGGTGAGCCGTGCCACTTCCCGCCCCATGGCTTGGCGATAACCCCAAAGCACAATGCCAAGGGTAATAAGCCCCAGCGCCACCCAGGCCGACCAAGACCAATAGGCCAGGTGATTAAGGGATTTTGAGAAGTCGCTGGCTTTACGAGTAACCTCCACTAGCCCGGTGATTTGGCCGCCGGTGTCGGTAACGGGCACAAA
Source organism: Gallaecimonas mangrovi (assembly GCF_003367375.1). Classification (GTDB taxonomy): domain Bacteria; phylum Pseudomonadota; class Gammaproteobacteria; order Enterobacterales; family Gallaecimonadaceae; genus Gallaecimonas; species Gallaecimonas mangrovi. The sequence continues at coordinate 694,177 of NZ_CP031416.1, read as the reverse complement.
ATGCGAAAACACTTCCCGGCCAGCCTGGCGCTGATAAGCATCGCGGTCACGCCCAGTTCTCACCAAATGCAGTGCCAGGGGATTATCTTCATTTTCATTATCACGCCGGGCAATACCGGCGGCAGCAATGCGCTGACCGTCGCGGTCATAAACAGCGGCGCCGTAGATCTGCCCCAGACTAAAAACGGCATTAAGGGTATGACGCACCGTGTCCATGTCACCCTGGTTAATGGCTTCACCAATAGGGGCGCGAATGGCTCTGGCCACCAGTTTTAGGTCGTCTTTTAATTTGGCGGTTTGCTGCTCACCTAAGTAATGCACCTGCAAACTAATGACCGCGCCCGACAACAGCCATAACGGCAAAAACACCAACAACAACACCCGCCAAGTCAGGCTTAGGCTGTATCTTTTTGTCACACATCACTCCTTCACGCTGTGACATAAGGACACACTAGTCACCCAACATAAGCCAGCGAAGTTGGATACAAGTTCAACCTTTCTTTATGAAAAACAGTAACCTATTGATATTTAGGCAGCATTGGCACGGTTTTGGCTGTAGTACGGTTGTAAATTTAAAAAGGAGTAACGCCATGCGTAAGTTAGCTATCACCGCGCTTATTACCGCCACTATCGCCGCCGCCCCTGTTGCCTCGGTCATGGCAGCCCCACAAGCACCCGCGGGTGCCCAAGAGCAGCAGCAACCGATTAAAGTCAGTGACAGCCAACTGAAAGAATTTGCTGATGCGCAAAAGCAACTGACCGGCATCCGTGACGATGCCATGGCCAAACTCAATAAGAGTAAAGACCCAAAAGAAGCCCAGAAAATTCAGATGCAAGCCAACCAAGATATGGTGTCAGCAGTGAAAAAATCGGGCCTTAGCGTGAAAGACTACAATTCCATTGCCCGGGCAATGCAAAACCAACCTGACCTGCGTGCTCGCCTGAAAAAAATGCAGTAAAGCACCCCGCCATAAAAAAACGCCGCTTTAGCGGCGTTTTTTTATGGCGACAAGGCTAACGTGGCCCACACCAAACGGTGATCCGATGCCATTAAGCCTTTTTGTAGCGCCTTATCTAAAGGCCAATACACCCCGCTCTCTAGCACCTTTAGCCCGCGTTTTGATGGCAACACATAGTCGGCCCGCAGCCCCCAGTCGGCGGTGATATCGGCACGCCCTTTTGCCTTGCCACCCTCACTTTGCGGCACGGCGCTGCTGTTAATAAGAGGGTGCTTGAGTAGCTGGTCAATAGCACCGGGCCAGCTTTGCCCCTTTGATGAGTCGGCATTGAGATCGCCCAAAATAACAAAAGGTACATCGCCGGCTAAACCGCCCGCCAGGCCTTGGTCGTCGACAATATAGTGGCTGTTTTCAGTGGTGATGTAATCGGCCCAAAAGCGAATTTCGTCAAAGTTGCGCCTTTGATTACGCTTTTCAGCGCCGTCAAAAACCGGCGGTGTTGGATGGCTAGCCAAAATGTGCAGCGGCTGGCCAGCAACATCAATACACAGGTCCCAATGGGATTTCGATGACAACCGTAAGCACTGCCAAAGTGCTTCAGGATAATAGGGACGTCCCGCCACTTGTGGTTGCAAAGCGCCTGGCATATCGGCCCAGCGGAAGCGTTGAAAGGTTCGGCTAGCGTCTTGGCGCAATGGGTAACGACTCAACACCGCCATGCCGTATTGGCCTGGGTAGTGGCCAAATCCATGGACCTTATCCTCAAACCCCGCAACAGCAAGACCGGTATTGACTGGCGCCGTGTAACGATAGGGATAGTGCAGCGGTGCGGCGTTGTTTTCGAGAAATTGTTCGCAAAAACGATCCAATCCTTGCGATTGAGGAGAGATATAGTCAAATTCATTTAACAAAATGATATCAGGACGGGTATCTAGCACGATTTTCGCTATTGCGTTGAGGCGAAAATCGTCCTTATTTGCTAGTGCCTTGGTGAGTGATTCAGGATCAAGATGCCGATCACTTTTTTTGCAAAAACTTGCCGCGTTTAAGGCGACATTATAAGTCGCGATCTTTAGCTCCAGCCCCAACAAACCCCCCACATTGCATTCAACTTAACTGTATTTTCACCGAAATTAGCAACAAGAAAGCCCAAAGAGAACGTTTTCTTATGGCCAATTCAAATAAGGATTCGACCATTCAGGATGATGACAGTTCAGTTTTTGTTTTGTTACAGTTAGCACGCAGAAAGGCAACGATACATAAAAATGTCAAAAATCCGGTGTAAAAACGGACGGCGTTGCACTTTTCTGCAGCAGATAACGAGAAAGTTAAAACAAACGTGTTCTAAACCTTCATTTCACAGGAAACAGACATGATTAAGGGACTCGTAAAAAGTCGCCTGGCCTTGGCCCTGAGCCTTGCCCTGGGCGCTTCTTCCGTGGCTTATGCTGATAACACCAGCTCATCCGTCCGTGGCACCGTAACCGGTCCAGAAGGTCAGCCGCTGGCCAATACAAAAATTGTATTGATGCACCAGCCGACCGGCACCGTAACCGAATTGAAAACCAATGCTGACGGTACTTTCAGTGCCAACGGCCTGCGGGTAGGTGGCCCCTACTTGTTGGTGATCGATTCCGACAAATTTCAAGATCTGCAACAAGACGGCATCTTCCTGCAGTTGGGGCAAACCCTGCGGCTGAATGAGCAGCTTAAAGCCGCTGCTGACGATACCGAGAAGTTGACTGTTTATGGCGAGAAAATCACCTCTAACCGCGGCGCTTCCAGCGTTTTCGGCGCGGATGATATTGCCAAGGCGCCAACCTTTAACCGTGATTTAAAAGAAGTTGCCCGCGCCAACCCTTACGCCAATATGCTGCCGGGTAGCAACGCACCGATGAGCTTTGCCGGCGTAAACCCCAAATACAACTCCATCAGTATTGATGGTGTGGGTGTTAACGATGACTTCGGCCTTAACGGTAACGGTTACCCAACCCAAGCTTCGCCAATTTCGCTGGACGCGGTTGACCAAATCGCCGTTGAAGTGGCCCCCTTTGACGCCTCTGAAGGTGGTTATGCTGGCGGTCACATCAATGCGGTAACCAAATCCGGTACCAACGAATTCCACGGTTCTTTGGCTTATGAATACATGAGCGATAGCCTGGCTGGTACCCCGGAAAACGAAGGTGAAGATGTACCGCTGGACTTCAAGCGTGACACCTATAGCCTGACCCTGGGCGGCCCAATCATCAAAGATAAGCTGTTCTTCTTTACCTCTTATCAAAAATCCAAAGAGCCAACTCAGGTTGAGTGGGGCCCGGACGGCGCCGGCGCGGCTAACGCCAGCAACGTAACCGAAGCCGAATACGAACAGATTAAACAAATTGCGTCAGATGTTTACGGTGTTGATGCCGGCGGCTGGGACTCAGCCCCCGAAACCGAGAATGAAAACTTCTTGGCGAAAATCGACTGGAACATCAACAGCGATAACCGCTTAGCCTTTACCTATAACCGCGTCCGCGGTAACGAAACCTACAATCAAAGCTCTAGCGCTTCCACCCTGCGCTTGGACACCAACTGGTATAACTACGAACAGAACATGGACACCTACCGTGTTTCCTTGTTCTCCGACTGGACGCCGGATATCTCTACCGAGTTCTATGCCAGTTATAAAAAGGTTGAGTCTATCTCCGGTAACAAGGTGCCATGGGGCCAGGTTACCGTTCGTACCGATGACGGCAGCGTTATCTTTGGTACCGACGATGCTCGCCAAGCCAACGAGCTGAATAACAAAACCCTGAAAATTGGCGCTAAAGTCAACTACAGCCTGGGCGACCATCAGATCAAGTTTGGTGCCGAATACGAGAAGTTGGATATCTTCAACCTCTATGTTCGTAACTCACTGGGTAGCTGGACCTTCGACAGCATTGATGACTTTGCTAACCAAGAAGCCTCTAGCCTGGATTATTCCAGCGCTTATACCAACCAGGTAGATGACGCAGCAGCCGACTTTAGCCTGGGCCAAGCCAACGCCTATGTGCAAGACAACTGGTATTTGAATGACCAGTTCGAGCTGGCCCTGGGTATGCGCTATGAGCGTTATATCGTCAGCGACAAGCCAACCTACAACCAGAACTTCTATGACCGCTATGGTTTCTCTAACCAAGAAAACATGGATGGCCTGGATATCTGGCTGCCCCGTGCTGAGCTGACTTGGTACGCGACCGACGCGCTGACCGTTCGCGGTGGTATCGGCCGTTTCTCTGGTGGCCGCCCCAACGTCTTTATCTCTAACGCCTTTACCAACGATGGCGTCACCCTGGTTTCTTACGACCAAGATGCTGCCGCAGCATCGGGTGATTACCTGTCTGACGTAGATTTCGTTAGCGGTGTACCGTCATCTGTCACCGGCGCCATGTCCGAAGGCGATGGCAATACCAACGTTATCGACCCGAACTACAAGATCCCGTCTGATTGGGTTGCCCGTTTGAATACCGAATACCACTTCGATATTCCAAACGTAGGTGACAACTTCACCGCCACTGCTGAAATCATGCGCAAGTGGATGACCGATAACAACCAGTGGAAAGATATCTCCCGCTGCGTATCGGGTCAGGCGGCAACTGGCGTCAACATCTACGAGCCTTGCGACAGCAGCGCCCAGTCGGATCACTACGATCTGATGCTGACCAACGAAAAAGATGACGGCAAAGCTTGGATCTTCACCACCTCTTTGGCCAAACAGTGGGATAACGGCTTTAACGCCTATGCGTCCTACACCTATGAGGACATTGATGAAGGTAACCCAGGTACTTCTTCTACCGCCGACTCTAACTACCAGTACAACATCGTTAAAGACCGTAACGAAGAAGAATTGGGCACAGCCGACTACGAAGTCAAACACAGCTTTAAACTGGTTCTGGGCTACACCCACCAGTTCGTAAACGGCTATAACACCAACTTCAACCTGTACTTCCAGCGCCGCTCTGGTACCCATTACAGCTACACCATGGGTATGTACCAAGACTCTGACTTTGGTGATAACTCTAGCTTCTATAGCTCATCTAGCTACCTGGTGTACGTACCGTCCGGCCCGGATGACCCGAAAATCAGCCCAGAAGGTATGTCGTACGACGATATCATGAAGTACGTCAACCAAGCGGGCTTGGGTAAATACGCTGGTGGTTATGCACCTAAAGGTACCGGTACCACGCCTTGGGTTAACACCATGGACCTGTCTATCCAGCAAGAAGTGCCTGGCTTTGCCAAAGGCCAGAAAGGTCTGATTTACCTGACTGTAAGCAACTTCTTGAACCTGCTGAATAAAGACTGGGGCCAAGTTAAAACCATGGAGTACACCGACGTATCTCTGATGGACTTCGGTGGTCTGGACTCTGAAGGCCGTATCATCTACGAAGAGCCTTACAGCAAGTGGGATGGTAAGAACTGGGATACTTTCCAAGCGGAAGAATCCACTTGGCGCCTGAAAATTGGTGTGAAGTACTCCTTCTAATCCACATTGTGTGATTAAAAAAGCCAGCGCTATTGCTGGCTTTTTTTTACCTAAAATTTACTTCAAACCCGCCTCTAACCCTTGGGTGGTGCCATCGACTTTGCTGAGCAGTTTAATGCCCAATATTTTGGCGACCGTCGGATACAGATCAACATTGTCAAATGCAGGCAACAGCACACCCTTTTTAAAAGCAGGCCCCTCTGCCACAAAAAGCGCCCCCATGTCCTTGGTATAAATAAAACCGTGGTTACCATGGCCTTGGTAGCGTTTAGCCTTAGGTTTGTCGGTAAAAACCAAAGGGGCATGGGTATCCAAAATGATGTCAGCTACCCGGGGGCTGTTAACGTAATGGAGCGCTTGTAGTTGCTCGGCAGTATCAACCTGAAAACGCGTATCACCCTTCAGTTTGGCTTTTTGCTTGGCTATTGCCATGGCATCTACCCCAGGTTTGGCATAGAGCATCAGCCGGGTACCGGCGTTAACCACCTGAAAGTCCTTACTGATGGGCAGGGTGCGTGCATCAATAGCTTTATCCATATCAATGGTCGCCATGCCGTGATCCGACACCACAATCAGGTTCACTGGCTGCTTTATTTCAGCCTTGATACGGTCTCTAAGCTCGCCTATTAGCAGGTCTACCCTTCTAACTGCCTCACCGGTTTCTGGCGCGTCAGGACCATAGCGGTGGCCCATGGTATCAACCAGCGAAAAATACCCAGCGACAAACTGTGGCCGTTTATCTTTTGGCAGCTTTAACCAATCAATAATTTGCGTGACCCGGTCCTGATAGTCGGCTTGCTGCGAATAGTGGTAGTAATAATTAGGCGTCATACCGTCGATGCGGGCGTCAGACTCTGGCCAAAAATAGGTGGCCGATTTCAGGCCATTAAGCTCGGCTAAGTTCCAAAGGGGAATGCCTTTTATCCAGGTACTGTCTTTACCACCATCGCCCATTGAATAGCATTGCTGCCGGGCTTTGTCGCAAAAATGATTGTCGACAATACCGTGGTGCGTCGGGTAAAGACCGGTGATTAGTGTAAGATGATTTGGAAAAGTCTTGGTGGGATAAGCCGGGCGCATTTGCTTGGCCCGCACGCCATCGGTTGCCATCGCTACTAAATTTTTAGCGCCATATTTCTCGATATAATCCCAGCGAAAGCCATCTAGTGAAATAAGCACTACCGTTTGCTGAGCCGAGGCGGTTGATGCTGGCGCTGTGCCAGCAGAAGTGACGGTCTGGCAGCCCATTAGTAGCGAGACTGCAACCAGTGTTAGCCCAAATTTCCTCATGATTATCTTCTTCATTGTGTTGGCCAAAGCTTTGTTTTAACAAGACTGGATGACAAACCAAGTCGCTTTCGCTCAACTGTTGTTATTCAAGGTTTGTTGTGACAACTGCCAACGCCCCGGGCTTTGCCCTGTGACTTCTTTAAATACCTGACAAAAAGCGCTAACAGTGTCGTAGCCTACCGCCAAGGCGACATCCCCTACCCGCTGACCATTGGTGAGCATGGCCAGGCTATTTTGTACCTTGGCAAGCTGCAGCCATTGCCCATAACTAAGCCCAGTTTCCTGTTTAAAATGCCGTGAAAAACTGCGCCGGGACATTGCCACTTGGGTAGCGGCCTGTTCAAGACCCAAGCTAACGCGCTGTTCCTGAACAAGCTGCTCACAAAGCGCTTTGAGCCTTGTAGAAAAAGGCATTGGCAGACCAACAGATAACGGCTTGGCATGGCGCACTTCATCCGCCAACACCGCCAGGCGGCGTAAACGAACCTCATCATCCAAAGGCTCTAATAAGGCCTTTAACAAGGCATAACTTAATTCGCTGCCTTCAAATACCGTTGGGTAGTCCAGCCAGTCTTCAAGTACAAAAAGGGTGATCCCCGAGAACTGCCCAACCCCGGTGGCACGATGCATTTCATGGCCGGGAAACCAGCCAATACGCCCAGCCGGAACCAACCACCGGCCTCGCCCAGTTTCGATGCTTACGCAGCCCTGGCTTATCCACATCAACTGCGATTCCGGATGGCTGTGCCATTGCCCGCTATGCTTGCTTTTACCGTGATTAATGGCAAAGGCGCGGCCCAGTTCGGCCCTTTTATTACGCACAGAGGTGTCGAGGTCAACTTGGCCTTTTTGCAACATATATTGGCAGAGTGTCGATAATGGGCTAATAGGAAAATACGCTACCGTAATAAGGCAGCCAATGAAAGAAGTCTTCGCCCGCAGTCAGAGCATTGCTTACGGGCTTGTAAGGCTGCCTACAGATGGAGGTTTCGGATGAAAGACGAAAGCCCAGAACAGCCTAACCAAGAAGCATTAACGGCCAGCACCAAAGAGCTTTTGCCAAGCATTGACGCTTTAGGGTTATTTGAAGTTTTAGGTATCAGAGAACAGGTGTTGTCGTTCTTTTTAGAACGACGCTATGGCACAAAAAAGCCCGCGTAAGCGGGCTTTTTTTATAGGATACGATTTTCGTTCCAGACCTCTTCCTTGGCCTTACGCTTGGCTTCTTCTTTCGCCATACGTGCTTTGCGTTTGTCACAAGGGTCAGGACAATCACAGGCTTTTTTGATACCAAGGCCAGCTATGCCGCCACAGGAACCGGAAATAGTCTTCTTCTGGAAGATATACCCTACCGCCATGGCAAGGATCACTAGCAGGAAAAGGCCAAATGTATAAACAACAATCATTAGTGCCTCTTTACCAGATAGGGTTTGAAGGTGTCAGTGTAACGCTCCTCAAAGCCCTTGTCAGTTTTGACGATAAAAAAGACAGCCAGCTTTTCCTTATTCGCCAGTGCTAGACCCTGTTCAAGTCCTAGCACCGAAATGGCCGTTGAAAAGCCGTCAGCTGTCATACAACGGGGGGCAATAACCGTCACCGATACCAACCGGTTTTGAATAGGCCTACCGCTGCGCGCATCAATGAGGTGCGAGTAGCGAATACCGGCTTGCTCGAAGTAATTACGGTAGTCACCGCTGGTTGCCACTGCCATGTTGGCAGGCGTGATAACTTCTTGGATGGCCTGGCCATAGGCATCTGGCCGTTCAATGGCAATGCGCCACGGCTGGCCCTTGGGTTTGTGACCATGGCTGCGGACCTCACCACCAATCTCAACCACAAAGTTTTTAATACCCAGGCTTTGCAAGTACTCAGCCACCACATCTACGCCATAGCCTTTGGCGATAGATGACAAGTTAATCTGAATATCGCCGCGCTCTTTGACCAGATACTGGCCACGCACCTGCAGTTTGCTCTGCCCTACCTCAGCCATACGTTTGGCAAGCTCAGCCTCAGACGGCACCTTTTCAGGGCGCTTTTCTGGCCCGAAGCTCCAAAGGTTAACCACCGGCCCGATGGTGATGTCGTAAGCACCGCCTGACAACTTACCAATCCGCAGCGCTTCGCTAACCACTTTTGCCGTTGCCGGGCTCACCTTAAAAGGGGTTGTGGCCGTTTGTTGATTAAAGCGCGACAGTTCAGAGTCGGCCTGGTAGTGCGACATTTGGTTATTAACCTGCACTAATTTGGCATCAATGGCGGCTTTAATAGACGCCGGTGATGCCGCATTAGCATCTGGGTAATAGCTGACATGGTATTGGGTGCCCATGGTCGTGCCAGCCAGCTTCACAAGGCTTGGTGGCGGCGAACAGGCAGATAATAAAAAGGCTAGCCCGAAGGCCAGCCATTTTAAGATGTTCATCCGTTTCACGCCCGGTTAGCCACCGAAATCGTCAAGCAGGATGTTTTCATCTTCCACGCCCAGGTCGTGAAGCATCTTGATGACAGAGGCGTTCATGATCGGCGGCCCACACATGTAGAACTCGCAATCTTCTGGCGCTGGGTGGTCTTTAAGATAGTTCTCATAAACCACGTTGTGGATGAAGCCGGTGTAACCGGTCCAGTTGTCTTCCGGCTGCGCGTCAGACAGGGCCACATGCCATTCGAAGTTGTCGTTCTCTTCGGCCAGCATGTCGAAATCTTCCACATAGAACATTTCGCGCAGTGAACGGGCACCGTACCAGAAGCTGATCTTGCGATCGGTTTTCAGGCGGCGCAGCTGGTCAAAGATATGGCTACGCATTGGTGCCATACCGGCACCACCACCGATAAAGACCATTTCCGCATTGGTATCTTTGGCGAAGAACTCACCGAAAGGACCAGAAATAGTGACTTTATCGCCTGGCTTACAAGACCAGATGTAAGAGGACATCTTACCTGGGGGCAGAGTCAGGTTATTCGGCGGCGGCGTGGCGATCCGGACGTTCAGCATGATGATGCCTTTTTCTTCCGGATAGTTAGCCATGGAGTAAGCACGAATAGTGGTGTCATCAACCTTAGATTCCAGGTTAAAGAAGCCAAAACGTTCCCAGTCGCCACGGTATTTTTCCGGTACATCAAAGTCGCTGTATTTGATGTGATGCGGCGGCGCCTCAATTTGAATATAACCACCAGCCCGGAAAGGCACAGACTCACCGGCAGGAATAGCCAGTTTGAACTCTTTAATGAAAGTCGCCTTGCTGTCGTTGGAGATAACAGTGCATTCCCACTGTTTAACACCAAAAATTTCTTCAGGCACTTCAATGTTCATGTCTTGCTTGACCGCTACCTGACAAGACAAACGACAGCCTTCTTTGGCTTCGCGCTTGGAGATATGAGAAAGCTCGGTCGGCAGAATATCACCGCCCCCTTCTTTCACGGTCACGCGGCACTGGCCGCAAGAACCACCGCCACCACAGGCGGAGGAAACGAAGATACCGCTAGAGGCCAGAGCGCCCAGCAGCTTACCACCGGCAGGCACAGTAATGGCCTTTTCCGGATCGTCGTTAATGGTGATGGTTACGTCACCTTCAGCAACCAACTTGGCACGGGCAGCCAGAATAATGGCTACCAGGACCATGATGATCACGGTGAACATAACTACGCCGAGAATGATTTCCATCGACTTATCCTTTGCGTTTTAGGCGCGGCAAAAGCCGCGCTTACAACTGAACCCCTGAGAAAGACATAAAACCCAGTGCCATCAGGCCAGCAGTGATGAAAACACTGCCCAGGCCGCGCAGGGCATCGGGTACGTCAGAATATTTCAGCTTCTCACGGATACCGGCCAGCAATACGATGGCCAACATCCAGCCCACACCGGAACCAAAACCAAACACCACGGACTCACCGAAGGTGTATTCGCGCAGTGCCATAAAGGACACGGCACCGAAAATGGCGCAGTTAACGGTAATAAGCGGCAGGAAGATACCCAGCGCGTTGTAGAGGGCCGGGAAGAACTTATCGAGGATCATTTCCAAGATTTGCACGATGGCCGCAATAACACCGATCCAGGTGATAAAGCTCAGGAAGCTCAGGTCCATACCCTTAACCAGGGCATCGGGCGCGAGGATGTAATGGGTAACCAACTGGTTAACCGGTACAGAAATGGTCAGTACCACAGTAACGGCAATACCCAGACCCATGGCAGTAGAAATTTTCTTGGATACCGCCAGGAAGGTACACATACCCAAGAAGAAGGACAGCGCCATGTTCTCGATAAAAATCGAGCGCACTAACAGGCTGATGTAATGTTCCATGGCGATTACTCCTTAGGCTCTACTTGCTCAGGACGCAGGGTCCGCAGCAGCCAGATCAGGCAGCCGATGATGAAGAAGGCACTTGGCGGCAGCAGCAGCAAACCGTTGGGCTGATACCAGCCACCGTTTTTAATCAGCGGCAGTACTTCAAAGCCAAATACGGTGCCAGAACCCAGCAATTCGCGGATAAAACCAACACTGAGCAGCATGGCGCAATAGCCAAGACCGTTACCGATACCGTCCAGGAAGGACATCAGCGGCGGGCTCTTCATCGCATAGGCTTCAGCACGGCCCATAACAATGCAGTTGGTGATGATCAAACCAACGAACACCGACAACTGTTTGGACAAGTCGTAGGCATAGGCACGGAGTACCTGGTCAACCACGATAACCAAAGAGGCGATGATCGCCATCTGCACAATGATCCGCACACTGTTAGGGATGTGGTTACGGATCAAGGAGATGAACAGGTTGGAAAAGCCGGTAACCAAGGTCAGGGCGATACCCATAACGAACGCTTTATCCATACGACCGGTAACCGCCAACGCTGAACAAATACCTAGCACCTGCAGCGCAATAGGGTTGTTAGCGAGGATCGGCCCCAGCAGAACCTTCTTAATTTCTTTGCTGTCAGCCATTGGTCAATTCTCCTTTGCGGACTTTAGCCAGATAAGGGCCAAAGCCGTCTTTACCCATCCAGAAGGTAAAGGTGTGTTGAACACCGTTACTGGTCAGGGTCGCGCCGGACAGGGCGTCAACACCGTGGACGTCACCAGGAGCGGCACCACCTTTAACGACACGAATAGCAGGCTTGCCATTGTCGTCATAGATTTTCTTGCCAACCCACTTAGCACGCCATACAGGGTTTTCAACCTCACCACCAAGTCCGGGAGTTTCACCCTGCTCGTAGTAGGTCAAACCGGAAATGGTGTCACCATCAGGTTTTATCGCCACATAGGCGTACATCATTGACCACAAGCCGTTACCACGAACAGGCAGCACAATGTTGTTAACCTTACCGTCGTCACCTTTGGCCAGATAAACCGGCGCATAGTTGGAACGACGTTTTAGTTGGGCTACGTCGATAGCAGCAGGTACTGGTGAGTTGAGCTTGGAATCAGAAGCCGCTTTACGCTGGTTAAAATCTTCTGCTTTATCCAGGCCCAATTTGGCAGGGGCAACGTAGTCGCCGGTGTCCAAATCCACCAGTTTGGTTTCGATGTGCTGAGCATAAACTTGGCGCACTTCCTTGCCAGACATGCCGGGCTTATAAAGGCCAGCAGCCACAAGAATGTTGCTTTGTTTATCCAGCAGCTTGTTTTGCTCCTGAACCGGTTTGAGGGCCACAGCAGCGCCAGACACTACCACGGAACAAACCAGACTGACCGCCAGGACTACACCAATAGTCTTGCCGGTACTTTCGTTGCTCTTAGACATTGCGTGCGAGCCTCCGCTTGATGTTGGCCTGAACCACAAAGTGGTCAAACAATGGGGCGAAGAGGTTGGCGAACAGAATGGCCAGCATCATCCCTTCTGGGAAGGCAGGGTTAACCACACGGATAAGCACCACCATCACACCAATAAGGGCACCGTACGCCCACTTACCTTTGTTAGTAAAGGAAGCGGAAACCGGATCGGTTGCCATAAACATCATGCCGAAGGCAAAACCACCCAATACCAAGTGCCAGTACCAAGGCATGGCAAACATGTTGTTGGTAGTAGAACCGATACCGTTAAAGATAGTGGCCATAACGGCCATACCTAGGAAGGTACCCAGCACGATACGCCAAGAGGCAATGCGCAGGAAAACCAGCGCCAAACCACCAATCAAGATAGCCAGGGTAGAGGTTTCACCCATAGAGCCTTGAATGTTGCCATAGAAGGCATCCCACCAGTGGGCATCCAGCACGTAGTTCAGGTGGCCGGCGGCGGCTTGACTCAGGTAAGTAGCACCAGAGAAACCATCAACGGCGGTCCAAACGCTGTCACCAGACATGTAGCCAGGGTAAGCGAAGAACAGGAAGGCACGGCCAGCCAATGCAGGGTTTAGGAAGTTACGGCCGGTACCGCCAAAGATTTCTTTAGCCAGAACCACACCGAAGGTGATGCCCAACGCAGCCTGCCAAAGTGGAATGGTCGGCGGCAAAATCAACGCAAACAAGATAGAGGTGACGAAGAAACCTTCGTTAATCTCATGTTTGCGAATGGAGGCAAACAGCACTTCCCAGAAACCACCAACGATAAAGACAGTGGCGTACACAGGAATAAAGAAGCAGGCGCCGTACCACATCATGCTGGCCCAGCCAGAATCTGCGCTTAAGGTGCCGCCAAGCAGATGGAACAAACCAACCTGCCAAACATCAGCCAATTTGAAGCCCGACGCCAAAGCGTGCTGAGCCTGATGGCCGATGTTATACATGCCGTAGAACATGGCAGGGAAAGCACAAAGCCAAACCAAAATCATGATGCGTTTTAAATCAACGGCGTCACGAACGTGGGTTTGGCCTTTGTTCACCTGGCCAGGGGTGTAGAAAATGGTGGCCGCAGCTTCATAAAGCGCATACCACTTTTCATACTTACCGCCTTTTTCAAACTGCGGCTCAATCTTCTCCAAGAAGCTTTTCAGGCCCATGATTAACCTTCCTTCTCGATCTTGGTCAGGCAAGAACGCAACGCCGCGGCGTAGTCGTATTTACCTGGACAAACAAAGGTACACAGCGCCAAGTCTTCTTCATCCAGTTCCAGTGCACCCAATTGTTGGGCACTGTCGGTATCGCCGGAGAGAATGTCACGCAGTAGCATGGTCGGCAGAATATCCAGCGGCATCACTCGCTCATAGTTACCAATTGGCACCATGGCACGGGGTGAACCGTTGGTGGTGGTAGTCATGCCAAACAGCTTCTTACCGAAATGGCCAAGATAAGCACGGGTCACAGAGAACTTGTCACTGCCAGGTGCCATCCAACCCAAGAAGTCTTTGGAACGACCTTCAGGCAAGGCGCTCACTTGCACGTGATAACGGCCAAGGTAGGCCTGAGGGCCAGCAGCAATAGCACCTGAAAGCACAGAGCCAGACACCACACGGTTTTCACCGTCAGCCAGTTCACCAGCGGTCAGCTCGGTGATGTTGGCACCCAGTTGGGTACGCAGCAGACGTGGCTTAAGCACACTGGGGCCAGCCAAAGCAACAACGCGGTTGCTGTAGAGCTTGCCTTCAGTGAACAGCTTGCCGTAGGCAATCACGTCTTGGTAACCCAAGTGCCAGGCCACTTTACTTAACGAAGCACCGTAAAGGTTGTGGATCTGCGTGCCAACCAGGCCTGCCGGATGAGGGCCGGTCACATCGTGCACTTCCACCTGTGGGCCAGCAACGGTGAGGTCGCTACCCGCCGCTTTACTGACAAACACCTTGCCTTCAGTCAAACGAGACAGCACGTTCAAACCGTTTTTAAAGGCGTCGAGCTGTTCTTTGATGATGATGGCAGGGTCAGCCGCCAGCGGGTTGGTATCGAGAGCGGAGATGAAAATGGCACCGGGGGCGGTGTCTATCGCAGGAATTTTGGAATAGGGACGGGTTCGAAGGGCAGTCCAAGCGCCGGAATCAACCAGCTGGTCTACCACCGTCTGGCGTTCCAATGTCGCCAGTTGGGAGGCGTCATATGCTGTGAAGCTGACTTCATCGTCGCCATCGATTTCGATGACAACGGATTGAAGTACCCGCTTCTCGCCCCGATTAATAGCAGCTACCTTTCCGGCAGCGGGGGCGGCAAATTTGACACCTGGGTTTTTCTTATCGTCGAAAATGATCTGCCCTTTCTTGACAAGATCACCTTCCCGGACGTGCATGGTCGGCCGCATGCCGATGTACTCTTCGCCCAGGACGGCAACTGTCTTGATGGCGGGACCATCGTGGATCACTTGCTCAGGCGCTCCACTAATGGGAACGTCCAGTCCTTTCTTGATGGTTATCATACGCACTTTGCACAACAGTTAAGGGAATTCTGTAGGCTGAACGCCACCCCGAAAGGCCAGCAATCAAGGCGGCGAAAAAGCGTTTGTGGCTGAAGTTAAACTTCGCTCTTATTACAAGCGGCATATTTTAGCACCGCTTGCACGGCAGTTACCATGGCTATTCAGCCTCTGTTGGGAACTTTTATTGATGTTAATCAGGCTAAAATCAATTGCGACAAGTTAACTAAAAAGGGGCGGACGCCCCTTTAACAACCATCGTAAAACACTGTTACAACAAGTTATTCAACTTTCGAGCCGCCTAAGCAGGCCGGAGAAGCCGGTACCTTGCCATAATATTGTAGCCACTCATCTGGTGTATAAGTATGCAGCGCCAGCGCATGAACAGGCCCAGCCAATTCATCAACCAGAATTTGGTTTACTGCCCGATGCCGGCTAACCAGTCGCTGCCCTTCAAACTCAGAGCTGACAATAACTACTTTAAAGTGGGTTTCCGCATCCTTCGGAACCGCGTGCATGAAGGATTCATTGACCACGCTTAGGTGTTCAGGCTTAAAGGCCAAGTGTAGTTTGTCCTCAATGTGACGCTGAACTGACATGGGTGTACTCCTATTTAAGAAGGCATTGACGCCTTCACTTTCCCTGACTCAAGGGAAAGATCTGACGAAAGGTCAGGCTTATCCGGCCCGTCGACACTCGCGCCCTGCTCGGCAGTCCATGCTGCCACCTTTGCTGCAATCCGGCCCCCATGACCAGTAGGCTGCCACTTGGCAAGCTTACCTTGAAAGATTGGCTGTTGGTTCTTGTTCTAAAAGCCAACTCCCGCTCTGCCCCTAAACTCACCATTGCGATAACGGGTGCAGGCCCCAACTCGGCTTCATCGTCACTGTGCCAACCCATTTTGTCGTTACCGTCACGATAATAGTTAGCCAGCACCGAATTGAATGGCTGATTTAAAAAAGCCGATAGGGCTAAAGCCCATTCCTTGAGCAGCGGATGCCAGGGGTGTGGCGCAAAAGCACGAGAGGAATAAGTATAGTGCGCAGCAGGATCGCCCAGCCAGGATTGCATGCGGGGTATTGGATGATTTTTTCCGAACACCGTGAGTTCAGGTTGTGCCCAATCAAGCTCGCTCAGTAGCCTGTCAAAGCAAAGAGTGGCATCAGCAGTAGACAGCAGTGACGGCCATAAACCCAGCATGTCCGGTGGGATAGAAGGCTGAACAGACTGCGCCAATGTGTCAAAATGCAGCTTTATTGGTTTCGGAATTTTCCCGTGTCCTCTTTGTGCGATCATTTCACTAAACTCGAACGTTTCTCCGGTAATCCCAAGGACGACTTGCAAGCATGGGACAGTGCTGATGAATACCTGCTGCAAAGCATACTGCCCCAAAGCCTCGACCGTCAGCGGCCAATTTTAATTTTGGGTGACAACTTCGGCGCCCTAAGCTGCGCCTTGGCGCATTTTCCAGTGCACACCGTTACCGATTCGGTTGTGAGCCACAATGCCATTCACCAGAACCTCGCCGCACTGGGCCTTACTGCCAACATTTGCTCGCCTCTGGCCCCGTGGCCAGAGGCCCCGCAGCTGGTTATCGCCCGGCTCCCAAAACAATTGTCACTGCTGGAATGGTGGCTTGCCAAACTCAAACCGCTCTTGCGCGCCGACAGCCTGGTGCTGTTTGCAGGTAAAGACAGGGACATTCCTGCCTCCGCTGAAGCCTTATTGCAGCGCTATATAGGCCCAACCGAACGCCTGTTAGGTTGGAAGAAAGCCCGCGCTTTCACCTGTAAAAGTGATGATAAAACGGCGCTACCTTTGCCAGCGCCAGTCAGCTGGGCATTGGAGAATACTGAATTTACTCTTAGCCACCAAGCTAACGTCTTTTCACGCCAAAGCTTGGATATTGGTGCGCGGCTGCTGCTCGCCAATATGCCCGAAGGCCAGTTTAACCGCGTGATTGATTTGGGCTGCGGTAACGGCGTGTTGGCGTTGATGATGGCCAGCCGCTACCCCGACGCCCAATACACACTGGTAGACGAGTCCTATTTAGCCGTGGCTTCTGCCGAGCAGAACTTGCAGCAAAATTTACCGGCGGTAAAAGTCGAATGCATTGCCAATGATTGCCTCAACGGCTTTGCCGCTAACAGCACCGACTTGGTGCTCTGCAACCCGCCTTTTCACCAACAACAGCTAGTGACCGACCATATTGCCTGGCAGATGTTTAAAGACGCGCGCAAGGTACTGAGAAAAGGTGGCCAGTTGTGGATAGTGGGCAACCGCCACCTTAACTACCACCTTAAGCTCAAGCGTCTTTTTGGTGGCTGCCAGTTGGTGGCCTCTGACCGTAAATTTGTGGTGCTTAAAGCGATTAAAAAGTAAAAAGCCCGGCTAGCCGGACTTTTTACTTAGCAAGCAGATTTAATTGCCTAAACCCACACCGCGGGCAATCAAGCAGCCTAATAACGGCAATATCAGCATCAGCAGCAACTGCGTGCGCAGCACCATCATCACGCCTTTACTCACAACAACACTGCTGTCTTGGCTCTTCTTGGCTTTGGCGTAAAAACCACCTGGCGCCATACCCATAATGGCCATCAGCACAAACAAGGTCAGTTTGGCGTGAAAAAAACCATTGGTGGTGTAAAAGGTTGCAGGCTTACCCACCACCAGCCACAGTAATAAACCGGCAACCAGGACCACTAAAACACCTAGCCAATAAACAAGGTGAACACGCGCCAGCGTTTTTAATTGCGCTTGGTCAACCGTTTTCCCCAGCAACAAATGCTCGGTAACCAGTGTCGCCATGATCACCATAATGCCGAGAAAATGTAGGTAACGAATAAAGATATCTTCCATTGTAAAACTCATTTGCAGTCAGGCATTTCGTGGTGGGCATAGTCCCACAAAGTGCCGTCAAGGCACAGCTTGCCAATGACATTGCTCACAAAAAAGCGAAGGGCAATCCCCCTTCACAGCACCACCTGCGGCTTTAACGGCCAGCCTTGTTTGCCTGAATAGGCCTAGATAAACTCCCTACCTAACGCATTGTTGCCATTGGTAGTAGGTGACCAAAGCCCTTGGCCCTCTATTTGCCAGATGGTCGTTATCAAAAAAGCCGGTATCAGGCTTAACCCGCATTCACCTTTATTTTGTTCAAAAGGACCGCCCCATGAGATATCTGCTTTTGGCCGCCTTACTGCTTGCCGGCTGCGCCAGTACCCCTCAATACGCCTTGCTTGATCCGCAAGCGGCTAACGTGACCAAAGCCGCCAACTTGCTTCCAATCCAGTTTGAGTTTCAAGATAGCCGTGCCGACCAAAGCGTAATTCACATGCCGAAAAACGTGCTCAGTAACGATTCAGGCCTCGACCAGCGCATTGCCAGCCGTTTGCGCGAAGGATTAAAAGCCAAGGGGTTTACGTTGGCGCCTGATGCCGATGCCAAACTGATCGTCAGCTTGGTTAAATTAAGCTCGGTAGTGAATAAGGGCTTTGCCAGCTATAAAAGCGAACAACAGGTGGTGATGATAGCCAAAGTCGAAAAAGGCAATCACACCATGACCAAACGCTTTACCA
The DNA here is from genome assembly GCF_003367375.1 of Gallaecimonas mangrovi. Classification (GTDB taxonomy): domain Bacteria; phylum Pseudomonadota; class Gammaproteobacteria; order Enterobacterales; family Gallaecimonadaceae; genus Gallaecimonas; species Gallaecimonas mangrovi. The sequence continues at coordinate 675,576 of NZ_CP031416.1, read as the reverse complement.
GCAATGGTAGTTTTGAAGCCCCCTTTGGCCCAGACATTGGCCGCTTAGAGGAAGAACTCAATAATCTCACTACCCAAACCATGACCTCCTTGTTAAGCGATCCGCAGATAACGCAGCTATTGAGTAACTGAACTACACTGGCGACAGAGCCCCTGCCAACAGGACAGCGATGGCATCTGTCGCCCTCTTCTTCGATCCCGCAAACCGTTTTCAGCTTGGTGAAGCCTTTGGCTTAAACTTGGGGCCATCCTTTGAGCTTAAACGCCATGGCCACTTCATTCTGGCCACTGATAGGCCGCAAGCCTTTATCGACACGCCCTCAGGCCCGGCGCTGTTTTTAGGGCCGACGCTTACCGCTCAACACCAGCAAAGCCTGCTTAGCAAACCGCTTTTAAACCTTGCCGCTTGTCCTGGCCCCTTTGTGTTATTTGCGCCCCTGGGCAGTTGCTATCTTGCCAGTAGTGACAACTACGGTTTCATTCCCCTTTTTAAAAGACAGCTAGGCGCAAGCTGGGCAGTCAGTACCGATCCGGCCTTATTAACGCAACTGGGGCCAATGACCCTGGATAACGACATTTTGTACGACTGCCTGACACTGGGCGCCCCCCTTGGCGACACCCTGTTCTTTGCCGATATCAAAGTACTGGCTTGCCAGCATTACTGGCTGGATGGGCGCAGTTATAAATTTGCCAAACAAAGCCTCACACAACCGCGCTGGGCCGACAATCGCCCCAGCCTACCTTGGCGCATGCAAGGCCGACGCGCACCGGCCACGGCTGCTAGTTATTTAGGGAACTGGCTACTTGGTGATGCAGAGCTTGCCCAGCGCCGCCAGCAGCAACGGCTGGTAAGACAAGAACACCTCGATAAAACCGCATTTTTGCAGCAACTTTGGCGCTGGCATTGGCAACACAAGGCCGCCAGCATCGGCATTGACCTTTATCAATGGTCACTGCCTGGTCTTAATGAGGCCAGCAACAGCTATCCACCGGCGCAGCACTCGGTATCGTACTGGTCGCTGCTACGCCGCCAATTTCAATGGCAACTGCTTTGGGCTTACTGGCAGCCCTCGGCCATAGCGCCGTTACTGGCAGCCAAGCATTGGCTTTTTAAAAAGACCCCGTTAACCTGATCCCTTTTTTAAGAGACCACGCTATGAAAAAGCTGATCGCGGCCTGCCTGTTCCTGTGCGCCTTTACCGCCCACGCAGCGGCTGTAAAAACCGCTGACCTACAACCCGACAACCTCTTTCCCCGAGTCAAAATGGAAACCAACTACGGCACTTTTGTTGTTGAGCTGGACAGAACCAAGGCGCCTATCACGGTGAATAACTTTCTGCGTTATGTGGTTGATGGCACCTACAACAACACTATTTTTCACCGTGTTATCAAAGGCTTTGTCGTGCAAGGCGGCGGCTTTACCCTTAAAGGCGCACCGGTGAAAACCCGCAAGCCGATATTTAACGAATCCGGTAATGGCCTTAAAAATACCTTAGGCAGTATCGCCATGGCCCGAGAAGATGACCCGCACTCTGCGACTAGCCAATTTTTCTTCAATATGGGAAATAATGATGGCTTAAACCCCAGCACTCGGCACTGGGGCTACACTGTATTTGGCGACATAATGAGCGGCATGTCGGTGTTGGAAAAAATTGAAAAAGTCCCCACGCAATATGACAGTAATGTCGGTGACCAAGACGTACCCACAGCGCCGGTTATTCTTGAAAAGGCCACACTCATCAAACAGAAATGAGAAATGAGAAATATTTAAGCCAAGTTCACAATTACTTGAGGTTTTCTACAACAAGTAGAATTTGTGATACTACAATACAACACTGGTATTAGATTCATAAGCGAGACTCCCCCAAAGTGAAACGCTTTTTGAGTAAAAACGTACCGCAATTGCTCACCCTTGCCGATGACTTACTTGGCTATAAAGTGACGGCAGAAGAACTCGATCGCGGTATCTGGCAGGTTTTAGAAAGCTGGGTAAATTCCGGCAAACCTAAAACCCAAGTACCTAGCGGCCAAGAGTTGGTGTTTTGGGATCTGTTGGGCATGATGCACAGCCACAAGCCTTACGAACTGCGTGGCCATCGAGTACTGCGAACGCAGCTGGAAACCCGAATTGACTACCTGCGCCACCCCGGCCAACGCCTACCCGAGAACCTGACAACACCGCCGTTGGCAGCGCCGCTTTAGGTTTACCTCGCTCTACAACTGTGGTTTGCTTTGCAGGCCACAGTATTAACTGCCCAAGGACACCTCTTGACCGACATCTCCTGGTGGCGACTGGTTTTCAGCCGTCGCATGATGCTCTGTGTATTAACCGGTTTTTCATCTGGCCTGCCACTGTATTTTTTGTTTCAACTGGTCCCGGGCTGGCTGAAAAGTCAGCACATTGATTTAGGCACCATCGGTTTATTGTCCTTGGTGCAATTCCCCTACACCTGGAAATTTATCTGGTCGCCACTGATGGACAGGCTTAACCTGCCGCTGCTTGGCCTTCGCCGCGGTTGGTTGTTAGTAACCCAGCTGGGCTTACTGCTAACCCTGGCATCCTTTGCGTTGTTATCGTCGGCTAACAACATGGAATTGGTGGTCATCGCCGCTGTATTGGTGGCCATATTCTCTGCTTCGCAAGACATCGTTATTGACGCTTTTCGCCGGGAAATACTGGCCGACAACGAATTGGGCCTCGGTAATGCCATTCATGTTAACGCTTATCGTTTGGCAGGCCTGGTGCCTGGCTCGCTGTCACTGATCCTTGCCGACCACTTTCCTTGGTCAACGGTTTTTGTGATCACCGCCGCTTTTATGGGTGTCGGCCTGCTGCTTACCGCCATTGCCGACGAGCCAGAGCATGAACGCACCCCTAGTACCTTGGAACAAGCCGTCATTGAACCCTTTAAAGAGTTCTTCCAGCGCAGCGACTTTAAAAGCGCCATCGCCATTTTGCTGTTTATGGTGCTCTACAAGCTTGGCGACAACATGGCAACTGCACTGCAAACCCCTTTTTATATGGACATGGGCTATAGCCTTTCCGACATCGGGCTGGTTGCTAAAAATGCCGCGCTCTGGCCCAGCATTATCGGTGGCATTATTGGCGGCTTGGCCATGGTTAAAATTGGTATCAACCGGTCGCTGTGGGTGTTTGGTGTAGTGCAGTGGCTCAGTATTTTGGGCTACGCGCTGCTGTCTTATTTGGCACCGGAGCAGCGCAACTTATGGTGGCTGGCAGCCGTGGTTGGCACTGAATACCTGGGAGTGGGCTTGGGCGCCGCCGCCCTTACCGCTTTTATTGCCCGCAGTGCCAGCCGTAACTACCTGGCAACACAGCTGGCGCTGCTGACCGCCCTTACCGCGGTGCCGCGAGTGATCGCCAATGCTGGCACCGGCTATATGGTGGAATATATGGGTTGGCTGCATTTCTTTTTGTTCTGCGCCGCTATCGCGATTCCCGGCATGTTAATGCTGCCCAAGGTCGCGCCTTGGGCAGATAAAGCGAATTAAGCAACAGTTTGTTCACCCTGGCGCAAGGACTTAGCCACTAGTTTAAAATTGCCCGAACATATTCAACGGAGAACGGATGCAGGCTGTGCTGCTCTCACCCCGAACCTATCAACTACTGCTGGCACTGGCGGTTGTTACCACGGCCCTTTTTGCCATCACCAAAGGCAGTTATCCGCAGCCAGGTGGTGACAAAACCGTACACGCCACCACCTTTTTTGTATTAAGCCTGCTGAGCTTTGGTGCCTGGCGCCGCAGTTACTGGCAGCAATGGTTAGGCCTTGCTGCCTATGGCGGCCTGATTGAATTAGTGCAGTGGTATATTCCCTACCGTGACGCCAACATCTTTGACTGGTGTGCCGACCTGGTTGGCATGGCTATCGCCTATACGCTGATTTTCGCTGCGAAACGATGGGCAAAGTAGGCATTATTGGTGGCGGCGCCATCGGCCAGCTTATTGCCAAGCGCTTGCAAGCCGCCGATCAGGAAGTCTGCATTAAGGGCCGCGAGCCGCTAACCAATAGCACTGACGCTGATATCTGGCTTATCTGCACCAAAAGCTATCAGGTGTTAGATGCCGTCCGGGCGCTTGCACCCTCGCCTTCGCTGCCATTGGTACTGCTCAGTAATGGCTTGGGTAGCCATGAGCAATTAGCCCAGCAGTTTGCTAATCCGCTTTATCTTGGCACAACCACTTATGGCGCTAAACGCGATGGGAATGTTGTTGCCATGACTGGCCGTGGCCAATGTTGGTATGGACACTACAAGGGCGGTAAAGCGCAACTGGGGCGCGTGCACCAAGTACTGAACTTGGCGCTGCCGCCGGCCTTATTCTTTGACAATGTCTTGCTGCCACTGTGGCGAAAACTGGCGATTAATGCCGTGATTAACCCGCTAACAGCGCGTGATAACGTCAACAATGGCGCGTTACTGGCAAGCCACTACCAGCAAGAAATAGCTAGGCTAGTCAGCGAAATGCAGCCGGTGTTGGCTGCGCAAGGGCTGGCCATGAATGTAGAGCAGCTCACCACGGCCATTTTGGCGGTGGCTGAGGCCACAGCGCCCAATACCTCGTCGATGCTGGCAGATAAAAAGGCAGGCCGGCGCACCGAAATTGATGCCATCACTGGCTATCTTTGCCAGCAAGCAGCGGCCCTTGGCTTAGCAGTACCAAGCCACCAAGCGCTTTGGCAGCACATTAAAGGCTCAGATAGATAATAAAAAGCCCGGCAATGCCGGACTTTTTATTAGTGCGGGCGATAAACCCTTACGTTATCAAAGCCTTGTTCTTGTAAATACAGGGCTTGGAGCTTACTCATTACCCCTTTAGCGCAGTAAAGGTAATAGAGCTGCTCTTTGGGTAAATCCCCAAATTGCGTTGCCAGTTTATAAAAAGGCACCGCTTTTACCTCTACGCCAGCCACATCCAAGGGAGCGTTTTCTTCCTCTTCCGGGGCGCGAATATCCAGAATAACGCCGTTATCCGGCACCTCAGCAAAAGCCTCTATTTCGGTAACCTGCTCACTGGCCTGGCTGGCAATATCACGAATATCGGTCACCTGGGCATTTTCCAAAGCGCTGTCCAGCACCGCAAAATCAAAGCCGGCTTCGGTGGCTTCAACCTTTTTAATATCGGCTTTTACGTTGGGGCTTTTGGAAATAACACCGCAAAATTCCGGCATGGTTTCGGCAATCTCAAAAGTACCAATAGCCCGGGCAGTATCAACAATCTCTTGTTTGTCGGTAAAGATCAGTGGCCGCAAAATCAGCATATCAACGCTGCGCTCAATGACGGTGAGGTTGGTCAGGGTTTGGCTGGAAACCTGGCCGACCGCTTCACCGGTAACAAGGGCTTGAATTCCCATACGCTCAGCCACTTTGGTGGCGGCACGCATCATCATGCGTTTGAGCACCACGCCCATCAGGCCGTCTTCAATTTTTTCGAGAATTTCCCCAACCACCGCTTCAAAAGGCACGGTAATAAATTTCACCCGGTGCGAGGCACCAAAACGGTCCCACAGGTGATACGCCATTTGTTTGGTGCCAATTTCGTGGGCATTTCCGCCCAAATTAAAGAAGCAGTAATGGGTGCGAGAACCACGGCGAATGGCCTGATAGCTGGCCACCCCGGAGTCAAAGCCGCCGGAAATAAGGCTCAGCAAGTCTTCTTGGGTTTTAATGGGAAAGCCACCCAAGCCTTGATGGCGCTGGGTGATGAGGTAAAGCTTTTGTGCCTCAATCTCAATCTGTAAGGTGACATCCGGGTTTTTCAGGCGCACGCCGCCGGTGGCGTTATTTTGATTAAGGCCGCCGCCTACATAACGTTCTACCTCGATAGAGGTAAATTCGTGCTTGCCGCTGCGTTTAACCCGCACGCAAAAGCTTTTACCGGCCAAGGTATGGCCCCAGTTTTGCTGGGCTACCAGGTAAATGTCGTGGAGGTTTTCAAAGGTAAATTCGGAGACTTCCAAGGCGTGAGACACCCCGGGGGTCGAGCAAATTTTTTCAATAACTTTGGCTTTATCCGCCTCGTCAGGTACCCGCACTTCAAGTTTGTCCCAGAAGCGATCGACCTTGGCTTCTTCGGCCACCCGGCGTACCGCTACCCGCAAGTTAGACTCTAACAGCTTGATAAAACGCAGCCTGACCGACTTGCTCTTGATGGTGATTTCCGAATGGAGCTTGATGATGAACTTCACGAGATAACCCTACTGACGAAAAAGCGTGCGGATTATACTCTGCAACCGCGGCGCTTTCACCCTAAGCGCCGCTTTTGCTGGTTCAAATCAAGGTTTGGGGGTAGAAGGCAGCTGGTCGCTGTACTTGGGTTTGCCCTGATTAATGGCAATTTCCACCCGGCGGTTTTTCGCCCTGTTGGCATAAGAGGTGTTGGGAACCAGGGGCCGGGTGTCAGCAAAACCACGTACAATCAAACGGTTATGCGCAAGACCTTTCACTCTTAACAACTCATTGGTTACCGCCAGCGCCCGCTGCACCGACAAATCCCAGTTCGAGGTGTAAAGTTCGGAATGCACCTGCATGTCGTCGGTAAAGCCCGACACGGTAATTTCCCCAGGCACATCTTTTAGCAGCTCACCCACCTTGTGAATAATGGGCCTGAACTTGGGCTGCAAGAAGGCAGAACCCGACGGAAAGGAGCCTTGCTCACGGATCCGAATCACCAACTGCTGGCCAAGGGCTTCCAGCTCAATAGCGCCGTCTTTGATTTCCGAACTTAAGGCCTGGGCCATGGTGCGGGCCAGTTCGCTGCTTTCTTGCTGCTGCTCTTGCTGTTGTTGGGAATCTTCTGACGACTCAACGGTGCTTTGTTCACCACTGGTGGCCGCTTCACCGCCCATTTTATTGTCGCGCTGGGTGTTTTCACCGCCCACATACTGGCTTTCACCGTTCTGAAACTCCAGGCTCTGCTGGGTCATTTCCATGGTTTGCTGTTGCACGGTTTCAATGGGGGTTGGCTGCGGACGGCCCGGGCTAAATTCCTGGGCAATAACCGAGGTGCCTTTGGGAATATCTTTCACCTCGATGCGGTTTTGCACCCCAAAGGCATACTTCATCGAACCGGCTATCTGCTTGAACTTAATCACGTCCATTTCTGAAAAGGACAACAGCAGCACGAAAAAGCACATCAACAGAGACATCAAATCGGCAAAAGTCCCCATATAGGCCGGTAACCCCGGCGGCGGACATTTGCACTTCTCGATTTCGTCACTCATGGCTATTCGTCCGTTGTTTTCACTTGGCGCTTGGACTCAGCCAGATAGTTTTTGAGCATGTTTTCAATCACCCGGGGATTAAGCCCGGCTTGAATGCCCAATACTGCGTCAAGGATCAGCCGGCGGTTCAACATTTCTTCGTTCATTCGAAGGTTGAGTTTGTCGGCAATGGGAATACACACCATGTTGGCAATAATGGCGCCGTAAAGGGTGGTCAGCAACGCCACCGCCATGGCCGGGCCGATGGCTTTGGGGTCATCCATGTTTTTAAGCATTGCCACCAAACCAACCAGGGTACCAATCATCCCCATGGCCGGGGCCACGTCTGCCATGGCTTTGAAAATCGACATGCCGCGCTCGTGGCGTTCGGTGGTTTCGGCAATATCCTTGAGCATGTTGCTCTTCACCACTTCCACATCGTGGCCATCCACCAACAGGTCGATACCTTTTCTGAAAAAACTGTTTTTCACCTCGGCCTCTTCCAAGGCCAAAAAGCCGCCCTTACGCGCCGCATCGGCCATTTCCACCGCTTTGGTGATCAATTCGTCCGGTTTTTCCAGCTTGAACATAAATGCCTTCATGGCAATTTTAGTTGCACCGAAAAACTGGCCCATGCTGTACTTGATCAGCACCACACAAAGCGAGCCGCCAATCACAATCAAGGTGGAGGGAGTGTCATAGAATGCACTGAGAGATCCCCCTTGAACCATCGCCATAACGACAAAGGCAAAGGAGCCAAGAAGACCAATGAGTGTTGCCAGATCCAAGGTAAGTCTCTCCTAATTTTTACGCCAACTGGGTAAACAACTACCCGACTGCGAGTTTATTCTTGCCTGTAGGAGCGAGATGAACAAGGGCTTAAGTTTGCGTTCAAGCCTGCTAGGCAGTAATTTGTGCGCCCAGAACTTCATCGACCGCAAGTGGCACCGACTTAAGGGTAAAAGATGGCCAAAAAACAGCCTGAAAACATGACCTTTGAAGAAAACCTCAAAGAACTGGAAGCCGTTGTCACTCAACTTGAGCAGGGTGAACTCAGTCTAGACGAGGCATTAAAACAGTTCGAGCGAGGCGTCGCCTTAAGTAGAGAAAGCGAACAAAAACTCAAAGCCGCCGAGCAAAAAGTACAGATGCTACTTGACGATGGCAAGAGCATGGCCCCTTTCCATCAAGAGCCTGACGCATGAGTCTTGTCGAAAACCAACACTATTACCGCCAGCGTATAGATGCTTACCTCAGCGACCTGGTGGCGGCGTTGCCCGATTTAGCGCCAACCCTAAAAAGCGCTATTGGCCACGGTTTGCTGCTGGGCGGTAAACGGGTGCGGCCATTTTTGGCCTATAACACCGGCGTGATGCTGGGTCTTGATGAAGCCAAACTTGACCCCTTAGCCGCTGCCGTTGAATGCATTCATGCTTATTCGCTTATCCATGATGACCTGCCGGCCATGGATGACGACAGCCTGCGCCGTGGCCAGCCAACCGTGCATGTCGCCTTTGATGAAGCCACCGCTATTTTGGCCGGTGATGCCTTACAAGGTTTAGCCTTTGAAGAGCTGGCCAAATGCCAAACACCCAGTTTGGCTGGCTTTCAAAAACTGTTAGTGGTTTTTGCACAGGCTGCCGGTTATCACGGCATGGTATCGGGGCAAGCAATGGATATGGCCGCCACCGGCAAAGAACTGACCCTTAGCGAACTCGAGCAGGTGCATGCCCATAAAACCGGGGCCCTGATCCGTGCCAGCGTATTGATGCCCGCTTTGGTGGCCGGCATTGCGCAAGACCAATATCAGCAATTAGGTGTGTTTGCTGAAAAACTCGGTTTAGCCTTTCAGGTACAAGACGATATTCTCGACGTTACCGCCAATACCGAGACCTTGGGTAAAACTCAGGGCAAGGACCAACGAGATCACAAAGCCACCTATCCGGCCCTACTTGGGCTGAACCAGGCCAAAACCAAAGCTCAGACTCTGGTAGACGAAGCGCTGTCCTGCTTGGCTTCATTACCCTACAATAGCGAGCATTTGGCAGCGCTCGCCCGCTATGTCATCACTCGAGAGCGCTAATGGCGCCAGCAAAGCAATGATGAGCACCGATAACAAGAACTACCCATTACTCAGTGATATTGCATCACCAGAGGATCTTCGAAAACTCCCGCAGGAGCAGCTCGCCGAGCTATCCGATGAACTGCGCCGGTATCTGTTGGAATCGGTTAGTCAGTCGTCTGGGCACCTGGCATCGGGCTTAGGCACCGTTGAATTAACGGTGGCGCTGCATTACATCTATCAAACCCCTTTTGACCGCCTGGTTTGGGACGTGGGCCATCAAGCCTACCCTCATAAAATCCTCACCGGTCGGCGCGAACAAATGGGTACCATTCGCCAAAAAAATGGCCTGCACCCTTTCCCCTGGCGCGAAGAAAGTGAATACGACATTTTATCTGTTGGTCACTCTTCTACGTCCATTTCTGCCGCCCTCGGCATGGCCATTGCCGCCGAAAAAGAAAACGCGGGCCGCAAAGTGGTGTCGGTTATTGGCGACGGCGCTCTGACCGCGGGCATGGTGTTTGAAGCCATGAACCACGCTGGCGATATCGGTACCGATATGGTGGTGGTGCTCAACGACAACGACATGTCTATCTCGGAAAATGTCGGCGCCCTTAATAAACATCTGGCCCGTCTGTTGTCCGGCAGTCTTTACACCTCCTTTCGTGAAGGCGGCAAAAAGGTTTTGTCGGGGATCCCGCCGATTAAGGCGCTGGCGAAAAAAGCCGAAGAGCACCTCAAAGGCATGGTGGTACCCGGCACCTTGTTTGAAGAGCTGGGTTTTAACTACATCGGCCCCATCGATGGCCACGATGTCGAAGGGCTGGTCGATTGCCTGCGCAACATGCGTAACCTCAAGGGCCCGCAGCTGCTGCACGTGATGACCAAAAAGGGTAAAGGCTATGCACCGGCGGAAAACGACCCCATCGGTTACCACGGCGTGCCCAAGTTTGACCCGGCCCAAGACAGCTTGCCCAAGGCCAGTGGCAGCAAACCAAGCTTTTCAAAAATCTTTGGTGATTGGCTCTGCGACATGGCTGCCACCGACCCCAAACTGATGGCCATTACCCCAGCGATGCGGGAAGGCTCGGGCATGGTGCGCTTTAGCCAGGAATATCCTGAACAGTATTTTGATGTCGCTATTGCCGAGCAGCATGCCACCACCCTGGCTGCAGGCTTTGCTATTGAAGGCTTAAAGCCGGTGGTCGCCATTTATTCAAGCTTCCTGCAACGTGCCTACGACCAGCTCATTCACGATGTAGCCTTGATGAATCTACCGGTGCTGTTTGCCATTGACCGCGCCGGTATTGTTGGTGCCGATGGCCCCACCCATCAGGGCGCCTTCGATTTAAGCTTCCTGCGCGCCATTCCCAACATGGTGGTAATGACCCCAGCCGACGAAGACCAATGCCGGCAAATGCTTTATACCGGTTACCAGTACAACGGCCCGGCGGCGGTGCGCTACCCCCGCGGCAGCGGTATTGGCACCGAGCTGCAAACCACCATGACCGCACTGCCGATAGGTAAAGGCGTCGAGGTTCGCAGTGGTAAAAAAATTGCCATTTTGGCTTTTGGCACCTTACTGCACGAAGCGCTAAAGGCCGCCGAAGAGCTCGATGCAACGGTGTGCGACATGCGCTTTGTCAAACCGCTAGATGGCGCTTTGGTCGATGCCATGGCACAGCGCCATGAACTCCTGGTAACACTAGAGGAAAACGTCGTCATGGGCGGCGCGGGTTCTGCGGTTGCCGAGCACCTCAATGCCACTGGCGCTAACAGGTCGCTGCTGCAGCTTGGCTTGCCCGATGAGTTTATCAAGCATGGTTCCCAAACCGAGATACTCGAAGAGTTGGGGCTCGATGCCAAAGGCATTGTTCGCAGCATCCAAGCCAGGTAAATGAAAAAGGCGCTAACAGCGCCTTTTTCATGTGTTCATATCCTTGCCGTTAAGAGTTGTAGCTATGTTTTCCAGCAGCCTTTTGCTTAGGCGACTATCTTTGGGGCTGTTACCAACGGCAAAGGACATTACGCATTTCATGCATCGTCAGTTTCCTCTGGTAAGGTTTGCCCTCTCTGTTACCAAGCCACTGGCATTGCTGTCGCTTGCCAGCGCGCTGCTGGTACTGCTCTCCTACCCGCTTGGTATGGAACAAATTATTCGCCCGGTCGTCACAGGCCCAGGCTCTCACCCGGTCACCGCCAGTTGCATTATTCTGCTGAGTTTGGCGCAGCTGCGCAGTAAACACAGTTATCTTGCACTGTTACTGGCAACCCTGGTGGCATTGGTCAGTGCCGCACGGCTGTTTTTTGACGCCCATCTTCCCAGCGATGTAGTGCCATTTGAGCAAACCCTTTCGCGTATTAACCAACATGGCCATGCCATTAACTTTGGTGTGCACAGCGCTTTTTGCTTATTGATGAGCGCCCTTGGGCTGATTGCCTTTAACCTGTTTCGGCCCCGCTTATCACAACTGTTGGCAATGCTGGGTTTTGCCATGCCACAGGTGGCCATGACCGGCTACGCCTTTGGCATGTCGCATTTTTATGGCGAGATGTCGCTCACCACCATCATGATGGTGACGCCAGTAACATTGGCCATTTTATTAAGCAGTGCCCACCGCGGCGGCATCAGAGCCATATTAAGCCCTTGGGCCGGCGGCAAAGTGGCGCGGTTACAGTTGTTTTTAAGTATGGGTGTGCCGTTTTTGGTGGGATTACTGCTGATTAAAACGGCCGAGCGCTCACCCAGTGTGTCATTTGGTTTGTTGATAGTGGTGATAAGCCAGGCCAGTGCCTTGATGATCGCCCTGTCGGCCATTCTTTACGAGCAAATGGACCGCAGCCGCCGCGCCTCACACCGCCAATTAGAGCAGTTGGCTACCCGCGACCCTTTAACTGGCGCTTATAACCGCCATGCGTTAGAGCGGCGCGCTGAAATCGAACTGGCCCGCAGCCGCCGTCATGGTTTCCCTTTATCGGCGGTTATCATTGATGCTGACCACTTTAAACGCATTAATGACACCTTCGGCCACAGTGTTGGCGATATCGTCTTACAACGCCTGGCAAGCCTTTTGAGCAGCAATAGCCGCACGCAAGACTTGGTTGCCCGTTGGGGCGGTGAGGAATTTGTGCTGCTGTTACCCGACACCAACGCCGAAAATACCCTGAAGGTGGCTGAGAAAATGCGTGATGCCGTGGCCAGTACCGATTTTAGTGACATCGCCGAGCGGCTGCAGGTCACCATTTCCGTGGGCACGGCCCAGTTGGCCCGTAATGAAACAATGAGCGAGCTACTGCGCCGGGCTGATTTGGCACTTTATCAGGCAAAAGATGAGGGAAGAAACTGCGTAAAAATGGCTCCCGCCATGGTCGCCATTCACAGCTCACATAGTAAAGAAGTGCAGCAGCAACTGCATTAAAACAAAAGACACAACCCCTGCCAGCACATCGTCAATCATGATGCCAAAACCGCCGTGTAAGTGGCGGTCACACCAGCTAATGGGCCAGGGTTTTAACACATCAAAAAAGCGAAATAGCAAAAAACCCACCAACAGCCATTGCCAGGTAACCGGCGCTAAAAACAGCGTAATCAGCATACCGGCCACTTCGTCCCAAACAATAGCGCTGTGGTCATGTACGCCCATATCTCGGCTGGCGCGGGCACAGATATAAATGCCGCCATAGATGGCCAGTACGGTAACTAGCGCATAGGCAGGCCAAGGCAGCAGGCTCAGTACCAGAAATAGCGGTATCGCCGCCAGGCTTCCAAAGGTGCCCGGCGCTTTAGGTGCAAGCCCAGAACCAAAGCCGAGTGCCAAAAAGTGCCAGGGGTTTTTAAGACTCAGCAGCCTTACCGGGTTTGGGGCGGTTTTACTCATGACCAGCTGTGCTCATAACCGTGTACGTCAAGCTCGATAGTTTGGCCATGGTCCAAGAAGCTAATGCCTTCCCCACCTCTTAGCTGGCCGATGCAATTGTGCTTCACGCCACAATGGGCAAGGGCAGTATCCAAGGCACCTTTTTGCGCCTCCGGCACGGTAAAGAGCAGTTCATAGTCATCACCGCCCGCCAACGCCAACTGCCAGGCCGCTTCTTGAGACACCGTTCCGCTAAGGGCTTTACTGAGCGGCAATCGCTCCATAAACAGGTTAGCGCCACAATGCGAGGCTTTGAGGATATGGCCAAGGTCAGCGGCCAAACCGTCAGAGATATCAATGGCGGCAGAGGCAATACCCCGCAACGAATGGCCAGCAGCCAATCTTGGGGTGGGGTAATGCAAGCGGTTAATTAAATACTCGCGGTTATCGCTGGACGCTTGCTCTCGGCCTTGCACCAGCGCCAACCCCAACGCAGCGTCACCCAAGGTGCCGGTCACAAAAAGCCAGTCGCCGGGCTTGGCGCCGCCGCGGGTTAATTGCTTGCCGGTGGGAATTTTGCCTTGGGCAGTAATGGTGATAGATAACGGACCCCGGGTGGTGTCGCCCCCCACTAAGGTCACGCCATAGTAGTCACAGACTTCCACCACCGCTGCGCTGAACTCTGCAAGCCAGGCCTCGTCCGCCTCGGGCAGCGTCAGTGCTAACGACAGCCAAGCCGCCTCAGCGCCCATGGCCGCCAAATCAGACAGATTTACCGCCACCGCTTTATGGCCAATCGCCCGGGCGGGGGTGTTTTCAGGAAAATGCACCCCGGCAACCAGGGTATCGGTGGTTACAGCCAGTAAGGTGTTGTCACTCACTGCAAGCAGGGCACAGTCATCACCGATGCCCAAAACTACATCCTTGCGTTGGTGGCCTTTGCCTTTGAAATAGGAGTCGATTAACGCGAATTCACGGCTTGCCATCAATAAAAAGCCAGCATTACTGCTGGCCCTCCTTACGGTCTTTCAGGGTTATTTGCCCTGTTGGTCCCGAATAAATTTGTCCAGTACGCCATTTACAAACTTATGGCTGTCTTCTGCGGCAAAGGTCTTGGCCAGTTCAATGGCCTCGTTCAGCGCCACTTTGTAAGGGACATCTTTGCGGCGCGTCAGTTCATAAAGACCCAGGCGCAATGCTGCTTTTTCTACCAGATCGACATCAGCCAGTGGGCGGCTAACGTAGCCGGCCAAAATGGTATCTAACTCATCGGTATGGGTTGCAACACCAACGATCAGATCGCGGAAATAATCCACGTCTACTTCGTTCATGTCCTGCTCGGTCAGGAACTGGTGCTCTACCTCAGCGATAGGGTCGTTAGTCATCTGCCACTGATACAGTGCTTGCAGGGCAAGGCGGCGAGCCTTACGACGAAAAGCCGGTTTCATCAGCCCTCCAGAGCGTCGATGACGTTAACCATTTCCAAGGCAGAAAGGGCAGCTTCTGCGCCTTTGTTTCCTGCTTTGGTGCCGGCCCGTTCAATGGCCTGCTCAATGGTATCGGTAGTCAGCACGCCAAAGGCAACAGGGATGTCATAGTCCATCGCCACAGAGGCCAGGCCCTTGTTGCACTCAGCGCACACATATTCAAAATGGGGCGTTCCGCCACGGATCACGGCACCTAAAGAAATGATGGCGTCATATTTTTTGCTCGCCGCCACTTTCTTGGCTGCCAGAGGCAGTTCAACGGCACCAGGAACACGCACAATGGTGATGTGCTCATCCGGTACCTGACCATGGCGCTTAAGAGCGTCCACGGCGCCGTCGACCAGGGAGTCGACAATAAAGCTATTAAAACGAGACACCACCAGCGCAAATTTGTGCTTGGGCGCTGCAAAACCGCCTTCAATGATCTTCATAGCGTAACTCTTGACCCGAGAAAAACGGCGCTATGTTAGCACAGCGCCTGACATTGGCCTACTGATTACCATGGCCGTTATTCGGCGACATACTCCACCACTTCCAGGCCAAAACCGCTTAGGGAGTGGTAGCGTTTATCGGAACTCGACAGCAGCCGCATTTTACCGACCCCAAGGTCAGCCAGAATTTGCGAGCCGATACCGACGCGGCGGCTGGTGCCGCTCCACTGCGCAGGCGGTGGTTCCTGGCCGCAGTCTTGGGCAGCAAAATGCAATAATTTGCGCACCAGGTCGCTATCAGACTCTTCCGACCCCAGCAGTACCAATACGCCGCCTTCTTTCCCTACCCTTTCCATGGCTTTGTACAGGGGCCAGCTGCGTGAAACGCTGCGGTCGGAAAGCAGTAAGTCAGTTAAGCGATTATGCAAATGCACCCGCACCAGGGTTGGCGTGTCGGCCAAAACCTCGCCTTTTTTCAGCGCAAAGTGTAGGCGGCCATCAATGGTGTCGCGGTAGGTTACCAGGTCAAAATCGCCATAAAGGGTTGGCAAATTGCACTGGGTGATACGCTCGATGGTGGTTTCATGCAGCGAGCGGTATTCAATCAGGTCGGCAATGGTGCCCACTTTAATGCCGTGCTTTTCACCAAACGCTTCCAGCTGTGGCCGCCGGGCCATGGTGCCGTCATCATTGAGTACTTCAACAATAACGCCGGAGGCTTCAAAACCAGCCAACCGCGCCAGGTCGCACCCGGCTTCGGTGTGGCCCGCCCGAGTCAAAACGCCGCCGTCTTGCGCCATGATCGGGAAAATATGCCCCGGCTGCACCACATCGCTTGCCACCGCGTCTTTGGCAACGGCCGCTTGCACGGTGCGGGCTCGGTCAGCCGCGCTAATGCCGGTGGTCACCCCTTCGGCAGCTTCAATTGACACCGTAAAGGCGGTGCCAAATTGGGCATTGTTGTCTTTTGCCATCAGCGGCAAGTTCAAGCGCTGGCAACGGTCGCGGGTCATGGTCAAGCAAATAAGGCCGCGACCATGGGTGGCCATGAAATTAATAATATCCGGGGTCACTTTCTCAGCGGCAACGATAAGGTCGCCCTCGTTTTCCCGGTCTTCATCGTCCATGAGAATGACCATTTTGCCGGCGCGGATGTCGTCAATGATGTCTTTAATGGGTGACAGGGCCATGCTCAATCCTTATTTCAAAAAGCCGCTACGGGCTAATAAATCCAGTGTAACGCTTTCTTTTGGCTCGCTGCTGGGTGTCAATAACCGCTCGACGTACCGGGCCAGCAAGTCCACTTCAAGATTCACCAAGCTGCCGGCCTGCCAATCCTTGATGGTGGTTTCACCTTGGGTATGGGGCACTATGGTCAGCAGAAAGCGCGGGCCATCAACGGCGTTTACGGTAAGGCTGATGCCATCAACGGTCACCGAGCCTTTTTCAGCAATGTAGCGGCCAAGCGCCGCTGGCGCCTTTAGCCAAAACTCGATGGCACGGTCGGTGTTTTGCCGGCTTTGCACTTCGGCAACGCCGTCCACATGGCCGGAAACCAAATGCCCGCCTAAACGGCTGGTCGGCAATAAGGCTTTTTCTAAGTTAACCGCACTGCCCGCTTTTAATTTGGCAAAGCCGGTACGTTTGAGGGTTTCGCCAGAGACATCAGCGCTGTAACCGTCGCCATGCAGAGCCGTAACGGTCAAGCAAACACCGTTGGTGGCAATAGAGTCGCCGAGCTTGACGTCGCTCAAATCCAGCTTGCCGCTGGCGATACGCAGCAGCGCGTCGCTGCCACTGAGCTTGATGCTGGCAACCCGGCCCACCGCTTCAATTATGCCGGTAAACATGACACCTCCAGGGTCAGGCGGATATCGTCGCCCACCTGACGTACATCTTTGATGCTAAAGCGTGGCGCTTGCGCCATTTCGCTAAATACCGGCAGCGCCAGCAGACCGCGGCTTTGGTCGCCCATCACCACCGGCGCTTGGTAGAGCACTAATTCATCCACCAGACCTTCGGCAATAAAGGCGCCAGCTAACTTGGCCCCGGCTTCAATCAATACCGAGTTCACCGGCAGTTTTTTCAATAGCGCCGTTAAAAAGCCCTCTTCTGGCAAGCGCAGGGTCTCAACATGGTCGGGAAAGGTGCGGTGATCTTGATGGTTACTCACCACCCAGGCCGGGGTTGGCACCTGGAAAAAACCATTGTCTGAACCCAGCCGCTGCCGCCGGTCCAGCACCACCCGTAGCGGTTGGCGTACCTGTTCGAGCGGATACGGCTCTGGAAACTGGTTGAGGCGCACATTAAGGGACGGCTCGTCCGCCAGCACCGTGCCAGCGCCGGTGATAATGGCGCCGCTCATGGCGCGCAGGCGCTGCACATCGCTGCGCGCCTCGGGGCCGGTTATCCACTTCGATTGGCCATTGTTAAGGGCGGTACGGCCATCAATACTGGCTGCCAACTTCACCCGCACATACGGCAGGCCGGTTTCCATTTTCTTTAAAAATCCCGGGTTTAAGGCGCGGGCATCGGCTTCTAACAAGCCCGACTCGGCCTTAATACCGGCATCTTCAAGAATTTTCAGGCCTTTGCCCGCCACCTTGGGGTTTGGGTCCACCATGGCGGCAACCACCCGGGCAACACCGGCTTTGACCAAGGCTTCGGCGCACGGCGGCGTGCGGCCGTAATGGGCGCAAGGTTCCAGGGTGACATAAGCGGTGGCGCCACTTGCATTAGCACCGGCCATATTCAGGGCATGAATTTCGGCATGGGGAGTACCGGCCTGCTGGTGCCAGCCTTCTCCGACAATTTCGCCGTTTTTGACAATGACGCAGCCAACGGCGGGATTGGGTTCGGTGGTGTAGCGACCTTTAGCCGCCAGCTTGATGGCACGAGCCATCCAAATTGCATCGGTCATCAGCTACTCAGTCTTCTAAGCGCGCAATGGCTTCGCCAAATTCTCTGACATCTTCAAAACTACGATACACAGAGGCAAAGCGAATATAGGCCACTTTATCCAAGCCCTTAAGGGCGTCCATGACCAGTTCACCTATCATGCCGGAGGGCACTTCCCGCTCGCCGGTGGCGCGCAGGGTACTTAAAATTTTATTGATGGCCTGCTCGACTCTTTCTGCCGCCACTGGCCGTTTTTCCAGCGCTTTCATAATACCGCCGCGCAGTTTTTGCTCATCAAAAGGCACGCGAATACCGTCGCGTTTAATTACGCGCGGCATCACCAGTTCGGCGGTTTCAAAAGTCGTAAAGCGTTCATGACAGGCCAGGCATTCACGGCGACGACGGACCTGATGGCCGTCAGCAACCAGGCGCGAGTCGATCACCTTGGTGTCCTCGGCACTACAAAAAGGGCAATGCATGTGGGGCCTCCCAAACAAAACTGGCCGCAAAAGCGGCCAGTGAAGGATACCCGAATTGACGGTTTTAATTAACCGTAAACGGGAAAGCGGCGGCAAAGATCAAGCACTTGGCCTTTAACACGCTCAATGGTGGCGTCATCAGTGATGTTATCGAGCACATCACAGATCCAACCGGCAAGGGCGGTCACTTCGGCTTCACCGAAACCACGGCTGGTAACGGCCGGAGTACCCAGGCGCAGACCGGAGGTCACGAAGGGAGAACGTGGGTCGTTAGGCACGGAGTTTTTGTTGACGGTGATGTTGGCGCGGCCAAGGGCGGCGTCAGCGTCTTTACCGGTGATGTCTTTGTCGATGAGGTCAACCAAGAACAGGTGGTTTTCAGTACCGCCAGAGACGATTTTGTAGCCACGCTCTTGCATGACTTTCACCATCGCTTGGGCGTTTTTCAGCACCTGTTGCTGCATGGTTTTGAACTCAGGGCTCAGCGCTTCTTTAAAGGCAACGGCTTTGGCGGCAATAACATGCATCAAGGGGCCGCCCTGGCCACCAGGGAATACCGCTGAGTTAAGCTTCTTGTAGATAGCTTCGTCGCCGCTGGCAGACAAAATCAGGCCGCCGCGGGGGCCAGCCAGGGTTTTGTGGGTGGTGGTGGTTACCACGTGGGCGTGGGGCAGCGGCGAAGGGTAAACGCCAGCAGCAACCAAGCCAGCCACGTGGGCCATATCAACAAACAGGTAAGCACCCACTTCGTCAGCGATTTCGCGGAAGATGCTCCAGTCGATGATTTGGCTGTAAGCAGAGAAGCCAGCCACAATCATTTTCGGTTTGTGCTCTTTGGCCAGGGCACGTACTTCTTCGTAATCAATCAGGCCAGTTTCCTGGTTGATGCCGTATTGCACCGCGTTATAAATCTTGCCGGAGAAGCTGACGGTAGCGCCGTGCGTCAGGTGGCCACCGTGGGCCAGGCTCATGCCCAGTACGGTATCGCCCGGCTCGCAAAGGGCCATGTAAACGGCGCTGTTAGCCTGGGAACCAGCATGGGGCTGAACGTTGGCGTAGTCAGCACCAAACAGCTCTTTGGCACGGTTAATGGCCAGGTCTTCGGCGATATCAACATATTCGCAGCCACCGTAGTAACGCTTATGGGGGTAGCCTTCAGCGTATTTGTTGGTAAGCTGGGAGCCCTGGGCTTCCATCACGCGCTTAGAGGTATAGTTTTCAGAAGCGATCAGTTCGACGTGATCCTCCTGGCGTTGCACCTCCTGCTGCATGGCTTCCCACAATTCGGGGTCAAATTGTGCGATGGAAAGTTTTGAATCCAACATGGTTTCTCCAGGGCTCGCTAGCCGTCAGTTCGTCAAAAGGAAAAAGTGGGCGCTATTTTACCCTGATACGCAATCGCTTTCCTATCCCGGATCGCTGGTAAGGGCCATTCGTTTGGATACAATAGGCCTCATTCAAACCCGCAACCATAGAGAAAAGATATGGCTCAGTACATCTACACGATGAGCCGGGTGAGTAAGGTCGTACCACCCAAGAAATACATTCTGAAGAATATCTCCCTGTCATTCTTCCCCGGGGCCAAGATAGGCGTGCTGGGTTTGAACGGTGCCGGTAAGTCGACCTTGCTGCGCATCATGGCAGGCATAGATACCGAAATCGACGGTGAGGCGCGGCCGCAGCCCGGCATTAATGTGGGCTACCTGCCACAGGAACCCAAGCTGGACCCGGAAAAAACCGTACGCGGCAATATTGAAGAAGCGGTGGCAGATGTCATAGACGCCATGCGCCAACTCGACGAGGTTTATGCCGCCTACGCCGACCCGGATGCCGACTTTGACAAGCTGGCCAAAAAACAGGGTGAGCTTGAAAACCTCATTCAGGCCAAAGACGGCCATAACCTTGAAAACACCCTAGAGCGCGCCGCCGAAGCCCTGCGCTTGCCGGCTTGGGACGCCGACGTCACCAAGCTGTCGGGTGGTGAACGCCGCCGGGTAGCGCTGTGCCGGTTGCTGCTGTCGCAGCCCGACATGCTGCTACTGGACGAGCCAACCAACCACTTGGACGCCGAGTCTGTGGCCTGGCTTGAGCGCTTCTTGCACGACTACAGCGGCACCGTTGTGGCCATTACCCACGACCGTTATTTCCTCGATAACGTTGCAGGCTGGATTTTGGAACTGGACCGCGGCGAAGGCATTCCTTGGGAAGGTAACTACTCTTCCTGGCTGGAACAGAAAGAAAAACGCCTGGAGCAGGAAGAAAAATCCGAAGCGGCCCGCCAAAAATCCATTCAAAAAGAATTGGAATGGGTACGCCAGAATCCGAAAGGCCGCCAGGCCAAATCCAAGGCCCGGATGGCGCGTTTTGAAGAACTGCAAAACCAGGACTTTCAAAAACGCAACGAAACCAACGAACTCTTTATTCCGCCGGGCCCACGCCTTGGCGACAAGGTGCTGGAAGTAAGTAACCTTAAAAAGAGCTTTGGCGACCGGGTACTGATTGACGACCTGAGCTTTAGCGTACCCAAGGGCGCTATTGTCGGCATTATCGGCCCCAACGGCGCCGGTAAATCCACCCTGTTTAAAATGATCCAAGGCACCGAAAAACCCGATTCTGGCGACGTTGTGCTGGGCGAAACCGTGCAAGTGGCGGCAGTAGACCAGTTCCGCGACGCCATGGACGGTAATAAAACCGTCTGGGAAGAGGTGTCTGGCGGCCAGGACATTCTCAAAGTTGGTAACGTTGAACTGCCCAGTCGCGCCTATGTTGGCCGCTTTAACTTCCGCGGTAACGACCAGCAAAAACGGGTGGGTGAACTGTCGGGCGGTGAACGTGGCCGTTTGCATTTAGCCAAACTGCTGCAATCGGGCGGCAACTTCTTGCTGCTGGATGAACCGACTAACGATCTGGACGTTGAAACCCTGCGCGCTCTGGAAAACGCCCTATTGGATTTCCCTGGCTGCGCTATGGTGATTTCGCACGACCGCTGGTTCCTGGACCGGGTAGCCACTCACATTCTGGACTACCGCGACGAAGGGCAAGTGAACTTCTTCGAAGGCAGCTACACCGACTACGAAGAGTACATGAAAGACAAGTACGGCGCCCAGGCCATGGAACCGCACCGCATCAAGTACAAGAAATTGAGCTAACCTAAGCTTTGGCTAAACAAATGCCGCCTTCAGGCGGCATTTTTATTGGTCGCTTCTATACTTAGGCAACCTTTTACGGAATCAAGCCATGGTTGAGCGAAGTCGTTTCATCCAATTCGTTGGCAACACCCCGGTGCGGATCTGCAAAGGCGAACGCTGCTGGGACTTCACACTGCTCGATCTTTCTTTGCAGGGTGCCGTGGTGCATGGTGCCCTTCCCTCAGATCTCATTATTGGCGATCACGCCACCTTAAGTTTGCGCTTGCCCGAAGGCGACGCCTTTATACAGATGCATACCCAAATTCGTTTCTTAGAACAGGACCGACTGGGCATGGAGTGCCTGAACATCTGTGCCGATTCATCGGGACACCTTAAGCGTATGGCCGCCTTAT
Source organism: Gallaecimonas mangrovi (assembly GCF_003367375.1). Classification (GTDB taxonomy): domain Bacteria; phylum Pseudomonadota; class Gammaproteobacteria; order Enterobacterales; family Gallaecimonadaceae; genus Gallaecimonas; species Gallaecimonas mangrovi. The sequence continues at coordinate 653,599 of NZ_CP031416.1, read as the reverse complement.
ACCTCGGCTCTACCAACTGGTTATACCGTGACTGCTTTACCTTGTGGGAGGACCAATGGTGACTGTTGAGCGCCGCGAATTTACCCGTATTCCTTTCGAGCGCCCAGCCAATATTTGCCTGGGAAAACGTTGCTGGCCAACACAAGTGCAAGACTTGTCGTTAAAAGGCGCCTTAATCACCCAGCCGCCAGAGTGGCCAGCCCGCATTGGTGAATACTGCCAATTACATTTAGCACTGGATGATGTGGGTGACGACATCCGCTTAAGTTGCACCTTAGTGGGCACCAGTAGCGGCCATTTACACCTCTTGGTTAACGAAATGGACGTGGAATCGGCCAGCCGCTTGCGCCGCCTGGTGGAGCTTAACTTAGGTAACCCTGAGCTGTTAGAAAGAAACCTGGGTAACCTTATCGACAGCCAGTTAAGCCGTTAAAAAAGCCGCCTTTACGGCGGCTTTTTTACAACACGGCTTCCAACGCTTCAGACAGTTTGGTGACCCCCACCACTGACATCCCTTTGGGGAGCTGCTTGGGCACATTGGCCTTGGGCACAATGGCGCGGGTAAAGCCGTGCTTGGCGGCCTCGTTAAGGCGCTCAGAACCCGACGGCACCGGCCGAATTTCTCCAGACAGCCCCACTTCGCCAAAAATCACCATATCCCGCGGCAAGACGCTATTTCTAAAACTCGACACCATAGCCAGCAGCATCGCCAAGTCAGCACTGGTTTCTGCTACCCGTACCCCGCCCACCACGTTAACAAAGACGTCTTGGTCAGACATTTGTAGCCCGCCGTGACGGTGCATCACCGCCAGCAGCATCGCCAAGCGGTTTTGCTCAAGGCCAACCGCCACCCGGCGCGGGTTATTCAGTGGCGAGGCATCCACCAAGGCCTGCAGTTCCACCAACAGTGGCCGAGTGCCTTCCCAGATAACCATAACAATAGAGCCGGGGGCTTGTTCTTCGGCGCGCTGCAAGAAAATGGCAGACGGGTTCGACACTTCCTTGAGGCCTTGGCCGGTCATGGCAAACACCCCCAACTCGTTCACCGCCCCAAAGCGGTTTTTCTGGCCTCGCAGGGTGCGAAAGCGCGAATCGCTGTCGCCTTCCAGCAGCACCGAACAGTCAATACAGTGCTCTAACACCTTGGGCCCTGCCAAGGTGCCGTCTTTGGTGACGTGGCCAACCATGATAATGGCCACATTGTTCTGCTTGGCAAAACGGGTGAGATAAGCAGCTGACTCGCGCACCTGTGACACCGACCCAGGTGCCGACTGAATATCGACCATATGCATCACCTGGATGGAGTCAATTACCATCACCTTCGGCTTTTCCTGCTCGGCAATGGCCATAATGGTTTCGATGCTGGTTTCGGTCAGCATTTTGAGCTTGGTGGTGGGAAGACCAAGGCGTTTGGCGCGCATTGCTACCTGCTGCAAGGATTCTTCACCGGTGACATAAAGCGTTGGCATTTTCTCAGCCAAGGCGCACATGGTTTGCAATAGGAGCGTTGATTTACCGGCGCCGGGGTGGCCACCAATCAGCACCGCCGAGCCTGGCACGATGCCGCCGCCAAGCACCCGGTCGAGTTCGCCAAAGCCGCTATGGATCCGCGGCAATTCGGTTAAATCCACTTCGGCAAGGGTGGTCACTTGCGCGGTGGTGGTTCCGGCATAACCGGTGCGGCTAGCCGGGCCGCTTGGCGTGGGGCCTAGACGCATTTCGGTGATGGTATTCCAGGCTCCGCATTCGCTGCATTGGCCTTGCCAGCGGGGAAAATCCGCGCCACAGTCGCTGCAAACATAAGCGGTTTTACGTTTCGCCATGAGATCCTCTTAACGTCTAATTAAATCAGTGACTCGACAGCCCGGAATCAGCACCACATAATGGACTTAACACCAATCCAACAATGAACCTGTGTTAGATATTCGCTCTGAATTCAAGGATGTATCCAGTCATCCCATTATCAGTCAGCTCAGGGCTCTGGTCGGCGAACCAGAGTTCGAGGCTTTGTTTAACCAACTGACCGAAAATGAAGACTCTAATACTCGCTTCCTGCTGCGCATGGAATTGCGCCGGGTTGCGGCCCCTTGCCAACGCGTTATTGACCTTAGGCCCAAGGGTATTAAGCGCTGCCAATTGGTAGAATACAAAGGCCAAACCCATTATATGGACGAAGGTGCCAAACGGGTTTTTGAAGCTGGCCTTAAAGAATTTGCTGGCCGTTATACCATGGCCATCTTTGATGATATAGAGCGCTACGCTCAGTCCGCCAAGCTACTCAGTCAAGACAGTGACGAAGAAGATGAAGACGCACTCTGGCTGGAATTAGTGCGCTTTGGCAGCCTGTTAAACCGTGACGGCGAGCGCATGCACTTTGCCACACCGGTCGTGCTGCGCCAACAGGGCATGGGCGAGCTTAGCGGCTCAACCTCGGATATTTCGGCCAGCGGCGCCCAAGTGCTTCTGGCCCAGCAAGTCTATGTAAATCCTGAATTAGCGGTTGAGCTGACCTTTCCCAAGCTGACCGATAGCCGCCGTAAGCCCTGGCCTGCCCTGGCTTATCAGGTTATTTCCCAACAAGAAAACCGCCTCAAGCTCAAGCTTAAAGACCCGGATGAAACCGTTAAGGCGCTGCTAGAAAACCTGATTGAGCACAATCAAAAGCGCTACAAGCTGGATATTCGCCATATCCAGGAAACCACCCGTTCCCGTGGTTTTGAGCAAATGCAGCTTAACCATTCTTCGGCGATGGCCATTTTCTTTAACCAAGAACATCTTGCCCGCTATTGCCTGACAACACACCATAACCGGCCGCTGCAAAACCGGTTATTTGATGGTGATAAAAGCCTGATACCGGAAATGCTGTCACCAAGACGGGTTAAAGCCTTACTGGAAAAAGACAGCAGTGAACGGGAAAGCTACATACTGCGTTTTGAACACCATCAACAAGGCAAGGTTTTTCAATTTGCCGCCGACATCGACCACCTGCGCCGCCAAGGCATGCTGGAAGGCTTTTTGCGGTTTGCCGCCAGCAAACCCGGTTGGCAGGTCCTTAAGGTCAATCTGTTCGATGCCGAGGTGCAAGACTTAGCCACACTCGACAAAGACAGTAACGCCAGCCATAGCGAACTGCAGCTGACCGATACCCCTTTACCGAAAATACCCCAAGAGCTACTGAAACTGAGCAGCCTGGCCATTTTGCGGGACGTTACCCAGGAGTGGCTCACCAAGGCTGCCCAGGAGATGCCAGACGTAAAACAAGACCCCAATCAGCTAGCGCCGTTTTGTGTGCAGTGGCGGCCCGGTGTGCAGCGCGTTGCCATGCGTTTTAACGACATGCGCATCGAGCCGCGTTATCGCTATAAAACGCCGGTACAGCTTTACACCGATGGCAAAGAACTGAATGCCGAGCTGGTGGATTTTTCGACCCAAGGGCTTTGCATCAACTTACAAAGCCCGCTAGAAGAGATGCCGGCAGAACTGGACGTGGCCCTGCCCAAGCTGCAAAAGCTGTCCAGTCGCTTTGATTTAATGCAAATGCCCTATCGGCTGATGCATTTTGATGCGCAAAACCAAAGAGCGCATTTGATGATCCAAAGCACCGGTGTGGCCCACCCGGCTAAACGCTTTTTCCGCCAACTTATCGATGCCAACGAAGGCCGCTTACAGCGGGTTGAAGAAGACGCGCAAAGCTTTGGCATTGCCAGGGCACTGCGCCAAAGCTTGGTGGCTTCAGCCCTGCCCTGCTGTCTTTTCGTGCAAAAGGACAGCGGTAAAATCAAACCCCAGTGGTTGGGTCTGCCGGTGAGCAGCCTGCCGCTACCGGTCATGCTATCGAGGCTGAGCCAACTGCACGAAGGCCAGGTACCGCTAGATAATTTGATGAGCTTGCAGATGTTCCGCCAGCTCATTGATGATTGGCGCGACCAACAAGCCAGCAGCCAGTCGTTGTTGGTGGCCTTAGATAACAACGGCCTGCCGGTGATGAGTCGCCTGCAAAGCCAATTACCCGGTCCAGAAACCCGGCGTTTTTTAGAAAAAGCGTTAGAAAAAGGCCGTTGGGGGGTTTGGCAATTGGAGCTGGTGCGTACCCCAAAACCGGACATGCATTACATCCAGCAGGAGCTGAACTTTATTGGCCGGCAGGCGCTACACCGCGCCAAGCGGCTAGAAGCCGACCTTTGGAGTACCGTTGCCATGATTGAGGTTACCGATATCACGGCAATCGCCGCACTAATGCTTAACCTAAAAGCCAATCCCTGACTTTTGGAAACAGCTCTTTCGCCGCATCACTGCCTACCAGCATATCGAGGTGGTTGTAGTTGCGGCGAAAGCCATTGGTTTTCGCCAACAGCGTGATTTGCCCCTTCGCTGCCATTTCCTGTTGAAAGCGCGCCACATCCCGAGGATTCCCCAAAGCCTTATCCGCTTTACCCGCCAATAGCCAAAGCCTTGGCCAGTCAACGTTGCATGCCGCCTTGGCATAATCAAAGCCGTCTTTGGGGTCTATCCAAGGGCGCTTTTTAACCCAGGCAATCGAGTCGGCCAAGGCATTGGCCGTTTCGTTATCCGCGCCAATTTTTTTTGCTTTGGCCGGCAGATACCCATGCCTTCTCACCCACCATGGCGCTAACAGGTTCCAAACCAGCTCTACCTTAATCAGCCGCTCAAAACTCCAGCTATGAATACTGCGTTTACTGCCAAAAAAGGTCAGGCTGGCAACACGGCTAGCAAGGCCGGGAAACCGCGCCAAGGTAGACGCCATCAGCACACCACCCCAGGAATGGGCCAGCCAATGCACTGCCTGCCCTGGATGCCTATCCATAATAAAACGCTGCACCGCCGGCAGGTCGTCGCGAATGGCCTCAAGCTGGCCGTGCCGGGCCTGAGAATTGATAGGCGGCTCACTTAAGCCACGGCCGCGAAGGTCGAGCACATAAACCCGAAAGCCTTGCGCCGCCAAATACGGCGCCAAACCTTTACCGGAGTCGGAATAAAACACTTTGCCATTGCTGATAGCGCCATGGAGCATCAGTAACGGTTGCCCTTGGTCTGGACCAAAGCAACGAAGATGCAGCTGCTGCCCATCGACCGCTACAAACAGCGACTCAGGCATCGGCGTTTTCCAGCAGGGCCTGCACGGCACTCATGTCGGTGCTGATTACCGCGCCGCGTGCGGCGAGGCGCACTTTTGGCTTGCCGTGGTAGGCAATGCCAAGGCCCGCTTCAGCCAGCATCAACAAATCATTAGCGCCGTCGCCCAGCGCCAACACTTGGCTAGCGGGCAGCCCGGCTTGGTTACGCAGGCGGATAAGCATGTCTTTTTTAAACTGGCCATCAACGATTTGACCCAGCACCTGACCAGAGAGCTTACCGTCGACAATTTCCAATACATTGGCTTCGGCCCAGTCCAGCGCCAGGTGTTCCTGTACCCGATGGGCAAAAAAGGTAAAGCCGCCAGAGACCAGTGCCGTTTGCCAACCCGCGTCTTGCAGCCTTTTAACAAGGCTTTCAATGCCTGGGGTATAAGCGATATTTTCTGCCACTTTTTCCAGCACTTCGGTAGGAGTGCCAGTCAACTTGGCAACCCGCTCTTTCAAGCTTTGGGAAAAATCCAGCTCGCCACGCATGGCACGGGCCGTTACCTCTGACACCGCTTGGCCACAACCGGACAGCTCGGCAATATCGTCAATGCATTCCCCTTCAATAGCGGTGGAATCCATATCCATAATCAGCAGCCCCGGTTCGGCCAATGACGGAAAAGGCCCCGGCATCAGTTCTACCTTAAACGCCTCGGCCCGCTGCAGATACAAGGCTTTATCAGGCGCCGTTTCAAACCAAAGGTCAAAGCTGTCGCCCTGGCGCCATTTCAGTTCGCTCCAGGCTAAACCGTCAAGTAAGCCATAAAGGCCACCTAAGGTGAGACCCGGTGCAAAGCCGCGAAAATGTACCTTATTGTCACGGTAGACTCGCCGGCCTTCTTCAAGTGGCCAAGCATTGCGTTCCAAGGCGTTAGAGGGCTGTAAAGCCGGGCCTTTTTCGCCGGGCACCAAGACCCGCTGAGCAACTGGCAGTGCTTGAACAATAAGGGCGAGAGACATCTCATGTGGAAGATAAAAGATAACCTGCTGATTCAATGCGCTGTTCCAAATGGGGTTCCTGCGGCTATCATAGCGCCATGATGAAAAAGGCAACACCTACTTTCCCTGGCCGTCGCCGCCGTTGGCTGCGTTTGGTAGCCATAACCCTAGCACTTTCGCTGCTAGGCGTGCTGCTGTGGCGCTGGCAAACTCTGGCTCAGGCGGGGCTGGAGGTGGAACGCCAGCAAATTAATGTGATGGCAAGAGCCCTCACTTCACAGGCCGCTTACGCCGCCGGCCAATTGATGAGCCAAGGGGAAGACAGCGCCTTAAAAGGCTTGGCAGAACGTTTGGCCAAGGAGCCGCAATTGCTGGACGCCGCGATTTATGACGCCACCGGCGCGGTGCTGGCCCGAAGCGGCTCCCATAAAACGGTGCTGAGCATTTTGCAAAAAGCCGACGAGAAGCACCTGATCCCTTATGTGTCTGAAATAAAAGATGACGGCCAGATCTTAGGTTACCTGCGTATTACCTTGTCGGAAGAAAAGGTGGTGCATGATTCCCGCACCTATCGCCATCAAGTGGGAAAAAGCCTGCGGGTGATGCTGCTGATGGCCATCGTGATGGGCTTTCTGATTGCCTACGCTGTTAGGCGATAAAAAAAGCGCCCAAAGGCGCTTTTTTAATACACTTAACTTAACCCAGCAGCACCGATTCTAACGCCACTTCAATCATGTCGTTAAAGGTCAACTGCCGTTCTTCGGCGGTGGTTTCTTCGCCGGTACGAATATGGTCGGAAACGGTGACAATACACACCGCTTGCGCGCCAAATTCAGCCGCTACGCCGTAAAGGCCTGCCGCTTCCATTTCCACACCTAAGATGCCGTGTTTTTCCATGACGTCAAACATGCTGGCATCGGGGTTGTAGAACAAGTCGGCCGAAAACACGTTACCCACTCTGACCGCTACGCCCTTAGCTGCCGCCGCATCTACGGCGTTTTTCACCAGTGAAAAGTCAGCAATGGCGGCAAAGTCGTGGTCTTTAAAACGCATGCGGTTTACTTTGGAATCGGTGCTGGCACCCATGCCAATGATCACGTCGCGTACTTTTACGTCGGTGCTAATGGCACCACAAGAACCAACCCGGATCAGCTTTTTAACGCCGAACTCGGTGATCAACTCTTTGGCGTAAATGGATACAGAAGGAATGCCCATGCCGTGGCCCATCACCGAGATCTTACGTCCCTTATAGGTGCCGGTGTAACCGAGCATGTTGCGAACATTGGTCACTTCAACAGCGTCTTCCAGGAAGGTTTCGGCGATATACTTGGCGCGCAGAGGATCCCCTGGCATCAGTACCACGTCGGCGAAATCACCCGGGTTAGCGTTAATGTGCGGCGTAGCCATAACGTTTCCTTTTCTATTCTCAAAAGCAATTGCTTGTTAAACCCTTTAAGGCTCAGCCAAGCACCTTCGGTTAGCAAGCCAAAAAGCCACCAAAGGCACCCAATCAACGGCAAAGCCCACAGACGCTGGCACCGCCAACGCTAAAATTCACCACGAACAGCACCACTCGGATATGACCAAACTGTTGCCGTTTGTGCCAAGTCACCTTGTTGAGCGGTCCGTATTATTGATGTCGAACCCCGCGCAATAGCGCATCCAGGCTGCGTTATTACCATCTTGTAACGCAAAGGCAATAACGCGGCCGATATTGTAGGGTGCCAAAGGCGTTCTGACCAGTTTGTAGCAGCCTCGGCACAACTGTCCCAGGGTTGTTATGAGCCAGATAGCACCTCATAAACCACTGGCGACGGCTGATAGTCACCCACATTAATAGCGGCTTTAATGGCCGCTTCTGCCGCGTCAAGGTCGGCTTCGCTGCGGCCGTGTACCGTGGCTAAAGGCCGGTCACTACGCTGGCCTAAACGAATAAGGCCACTTAGGCCAACGCTGCTGTCGATGCTATCGCCAGCGCGCCGGCGGCCACCACCCAGTGCCAGCACCGCCATACCCATAGCGCGGGTATCCATATAACTAACCACCCCAACCTGGTCGGCGTAAACATCGCGGCGACAAGGCGCTTGCGGCAAATATTGCTGGGGCCTTTCCAAAAAGTCGCTAGGGCCACCCAAACTTGCCACCATACGGGCAAAACGTTCAGCCGCTTGGCCACTGGCAAGGGCCTTGTCGAGTTTGACTTTGGCCTCTTGGCCGCTGCTGGCAAGGCCACCTGCTTGTAGCATCTGGCTGCCAAGGGCCATAACCACTTCGCCCAAGCGCGGGTTATGACCTTCTGCTTTTAAATAGCGCAGCGTTTCGCTTATCTCCAAAGCGTTGCCGGCGCTTGATGCCAGCGGCTGATTCATGTCGGTCAGCAGCGCCCGAGTGGGCGTACCGGCTTGGCCGGCCACAGTGGCGATGGCATCAGCCAGCGCTTTGGCCTGGTTATAGCTCGGCATAAAGGCCCCAGAGCCGACCTTAACGTCCATCACCAAGGCATCAAGCCCGCACGCGAGCTTCTTCGACAAAATAGACGCGGTGATAAGGGCCATAGACTCCACCGTCGCAGTAATATCGCGGGTGGCGTAAAAGCGTTTATCGGCCGGGGCAAGACTGCCGGTTTGGCCAATAATGGCCAGACCGTTTTCCTTGATAATGCGTTTAAAGGCGGCGTCATCCGGGCTGACGTTGTAGCCAGGAATAGCCTCAAGCTTGTCGAGGGTGCCGCCGGTGTGGCCAAGGCCACGGCCGGAGATCATCGGCACATAGCCGCCACAGGCCGCCACCAAAGGCCCCAGCACCAAGGACACCAAATCCCCAACGCCACCGGTAGAGTGCTTGTCGAGTACGGGCCCTGCCAAATCGAGGGGGCGCCAATCAAGCACAGTGCCGGAATCGCGCATGGCAAGGGTTAATGCCACCCGTTCGTCCAGGGTCATGTCGTTGAAATAGATGGCCATGGCCAGCGCGGCTATCTGCCCTTCGCTGACCTGATTGTCACGAATACCATTGACGAAGAAACGAAGCTCCTGGCTGGACAATGGCAGGCCATCACGCTTTTTGCGGATGATTTCCTGCGCCAGCATCAGTAGCCCCCTTGTTGCTCCACTGCGTCAACGCCCAAGGTTTTTAACAAACTGCCAAGCAGGCTAGAGGCCCCAAAGCGAAAATGCGCAGCGCTCAGCCAACCCGGGCCCATTATCTTTTCAGCAAGGGCCAAATAAGCCGCGGCGTCTTCGCTGGTGCGCACACCACCGGCGGCCTTAAAGCCAACATCTTTACCGCTTTGCTTAATGGCGTTGAGCATAATCTCGCTCGCCTCTAAGGTAGCGTTGATGGCGACCTTGCCAGTGGAGGTTTTAATAAAGTCAGCACCAGCGGCAATAGCAACATCAGCGGCCTTGGCAATCAACGCCGGGCTTTTGAGCTCGCCGCTTTCGATGATGACTTTCAGCAGCACTTCGCCGCAGACGGCTTTGCAGGCTTTAACCAGCTCAAAACCAAGCTGCTCGTCACCCGCCATCAAGGCGCGATAAGGAAACACCACATCCACTTCGTCAGCGCCATAGGCAATGGCGGCGCGGGTTTCGCTAACGGCAATATCGATATCATCGCCGCCATCGGGAAAGTTGGTGACGGTGGCAATTTTTACCTGCCCCTCGACGCCCAGCTCACGCAGGGTTTTACGGGCAATAGGGATAAAGCGCGGGTAAATACAAATGGCCGCCGTGTTGCCCACGGGTGTAACGGCGTCATGGCAAAGGGCAATGACCTTAGCGTTGGTGTCGTTGTCATTGAGCGTGGTTAAATCCATCAAGCCAAGAGCCTGACGGGCAGCAGTTTGTAGATCAGTCATGGGTTGTCCCCTTTGTCAGTGCGCTTGGATGCTCGGCAAGCCAAAAAGCCGACACATTCAGCCCAAACGCAGCGATAAGCAACGCCTGCAGCGCAGGCACAGGGGCGGACTTGGTTCCGTGAAGATTGTAGACAGGTATCGGAAAATCCATTTTCCCTCGCCATTAATGATGGCCCTTACGGGCTAAAGGAGTATGCCAGAATGACAGCCTTGGGCATAGATTGGTGCGAGGTGCCGAAATGAAGTGCCGAAATAAAGCCGGACGGCATCTGGCTATGCGCAATGAAATGCAAGGGCGCCATTAGGCGCCCTTGCTAGAGGGTAAGTATTAACTTAAAACCAATCAAAAAAGGGGCAAAAGCCCCTTTTTAATTAGCAGCTTGGCTGCTGTTAGAAAGTACCCAATGACAGGAACAAACCGGCCAAGGTGGCACTCATTAAGTTAGATAAGGAACCGGCGATAACCGCTTTTAACCCCATCCGCGCAATATCCTGGCGCCGGGTGGGAGCCATACCGCCCAAACCGCCAAGCAAAATGGCGATAGATGAGAAGTTAGCGAAACCGCACAGAGCGAAGGTAACAATCGCCTGGGTATGGGTGGATAAATGCGCCGCTTCTTTGAGGTAAGCCACGTAGGCCACGAACTCGTTCAGCACCAATTTCTGGCCAATGAAGGACCCGGCCGTAATGGCTTCATGCCAAGGTACACCAATCAAAAAGGCAATAGGCGCGAACACGTAGCCCAGCAGCATCTGCAACGACACCTTTTCATTAGCGGCGTTTAAAAGCTGGGTGGCGGCATCATGGGCACCACCTTGGAAACTGGCCAAGCTGGCATTAACCGCTTTGGCAAGCACCTCTCTGTCGATGCTGGTGATATGACTGGCCACGTCATTTACCGGCAGCTTAGCAGTGTCAGCCACCGCGCCAATAAAGGCGGCAAAGTGGTCGGCAGCGGCGCTATTTTGCAGCGCCGCGAAGGCCGCCTTAACGTCGCTGTCGCCATAACCAAACCAGCCACCGATACCGCCCATAATGATGTTAACCAGGGCAATCAAACCGATAAAGGCCAGCAGCATTGCCCCGACATTAAGGGCCAGTTGCATACCGGCAGAGGCACCGGTTGCCGCCGCATCAATCACGTTAGCGGGCTGCTCTTCGTCATCTTCCAGCACTTGCTCTAGGTTCTGGTTGGCTTTTTCGGTTTCCGGCTTCATGATTTTGGCCATTAGCAGGCCACCGGGTGCGGCCATAAACGAGGCGGCAATCAAGTACTTAAGCTCAATCCCCATTTGTGCGTAACCCGCCATAACCGAACCGGCCACAGAAGCGACACCGCCTACCATAATGGCGAACAGCTCAGACTGGGTCATTTTGGCAATAAAGGGGCGAACCACCAGCGGCGCTTCGGTTTGGCCAACGAAGATATTGGCCGTGGCAGAAAGCGACTCGGGGCGCGATGTGCCCAGGGCTTTTTGTAACCCGCCACCAATGATGTTGATAACCCAGGTCATGATGCCAAGGTAATAAAGCACGGCGATAAGGGACGAGAAGAAAACGATAACCGGCAGCACCCGCAGTGCAAAGACAAAGCCACCACCACCGAACAGAGCATACATTTTGTCGGAAACTAAGCCGGCAAACAGAAAGTCGATACCCGCTTGGCAGGCATCAATCACGCTTTGTACACCGTTGGAAACGGCGGTCAGCACGTCTTTACCAAAGGGAATATAGAGTACAAAAGCGGCAATGATTGCCTGAATTGCAAAGGCACCAATTACGGTACGCCAATTGATCGCTTTGCGGTTGTCAGACAACAGCACTGCGATGGCTAGCAGGGCAACTATCCCCACTACACCCATCAAAATATTCATGAAGCCACCATTCCTCAAAAGCTTTTTAATTATCCTGTTACTGATGAACAGGTAGGCGCGCATTATAGCGAAAGGGCCTAGCTTGCCCAGCAAGGGACGGGCGTTTTTCTTGACGCTTATCCCGTTTCGCGGCCGCAAAAGAGGCGCTGGGTGTTAGCGGTCAGGATCTGTGCCAGCGCTTTTTCGTCGATTTGCAGCATTTCAGATAACGCCTTGTGAATAAAGGGTAAATTCTCAGGGCTGTTATATTCGCCCGCCACCCCTTCGGGCAGCATGGCAGGCGCGTCGGTTTCTAGCATTAGATGTTGGCTGGGAACAGCTTTGATGGCGTTACGGGTTTTATGGGCACCGGCTTTGGTGATAACACCCCCAACACCCAAATAGAACCCCAGTTTCACAAAGGCAAGTGCTTGCTCGGCGCTACCGGAGAAGGCGTGAATAACGCCACGGATCCCACGATATTGTTTGAGGATTTCAACCAGCCTGGCATGGCGGCCAACGCTGTGCAGGATAACCGGTTTATCGAGGTCGATGGCTAATTGCAGCTGCTGCTCCAACCACCATTGCTGGGTAGCAGCATCGGGGCCTTTAAACTTATCGAGCCCGGCTTCACCAATTGCCACCAGCTTATCTTTGTTAGCAACCGCAAGGGCCGTTAGGACGCCCAAAGCGGCTTTATCTTCGGGTAGATACCAAGGATGAAAACCGGCGCTTGGCCACACCATTGAAAACGCTTTGGCCAGAGCCAGCGGTCGCTGCAAGTGCTCAAGGCTCACCCCAGGTACCACAACGGCATCAATGCCAAGGGCCTGGCAGCGGGCTAACAGCGGCGCTACCGGCGCAAGTTCGTCAAAGTCGATATGGCAATGGCTGTCTATCAGCATAAAAAAAGCCCCGCTACGCGGGGCTGTCCTTTAGTGTTCCCGGGTCTTATGAAAGATAATATCCGGGTAACGCTCTTGGGTCAGGTTCAAATTGACCATGGTGGGCGCAATGTAGGTGAGGTTGTCACCGCCATCCAATGCCAGATTCAGTGAGCACTTACGCTCAAACTCATCCAGTTTCTTCGAGTCTTTACCTTCAACCCAGCGGGCGGTGGCAACGTTGATAGCCTCGTAAATGGCTTCAACGTTGTATTCCGCTTTCAGGCGGGCCACGACCACATCAAACTGCAACACACCGACAGCGCCAACAATCAGGTCGTTGTTGTCGATGGGGCGGAACACTTGCACAGCTCCCTCTTCGGAAAGCTGTACCAGGCCTTTTAACAGCTGCTTTTGTTTAAGCGGATCTTTAAGGCGAATACGGCGGAACAATTCCGGGGCGAAGTTCGGAATACCAGTGAACTTCATTTTTTCGCCCTGGGTAAAGGTGTCACCAATTTGAATGGTGCCGTGGTTATGCAGGCCAATGATATCGCCAGGGTAGGCTTCTTCCACGGCGCTACGGTCACCGGCCATAAAGGTCAGGGCGTCAGCAATGTTCACATCTTTACCGATGCGCACGTGGTGCATTTTCATGCCCTTTTGGTACTTACCGGAAACGATACGCATAAAGGCAACCCGGTCCCGGTGTTTCGGGTCCATGTTGGCCTGAATTTTAAAGACAAAACCGGAGAAGTTATCGTCGCTGGCGGTTACCAAACGCTCGTCGGTTTGACGCGGCTGCGGCGTTGGCGCCCAGTCGGTTAAACCGTCAAGCATGTGGTCAACCCCGAAGTTGCCCAGGGCTGTGCCCCAGAATACCGGCGTTAATTCACCTTTTAAGAATGCGTCCAGCTCAAATTCATTAGACGCGCCTTGCACCAGCTCTAACTCGTCACGTAACTCTTGAGCGTCGCCACCCAGCAGCGCTTCAAGTTCGGGGTTATCCAGGCCTTTAATCACCCGCCGTTCCTGGATGGTGTGACCCTGGCCGGATTTATAAAGAATGATTTCATCGTTGGCGATATGATAAACGCCCTTAAAGCCTTTACCGCAACCAATGGGCCAAGTGATGGGCGCGCAACGAATTTTAAGCACGCTTTCCACTTCGTCCATCAGTTCCATTGGGTCGCGAATATCACGGTCCAATTTATTCATGAAGGTCAGAATGGGCGTATCACGCAGGCGAGTCACTTCCATCAGTTTGATGGTCCGGTCCTCAACACCTTTCGCTGAGTCAATCACCATCAGGCAGGAGTCGACAGCGGTCAGGGTACGATAGGTATCTTCCGAGAAGTCTTCGTGACCGGGGGTGTCCAGCAGGTTTACCAGGCTCTGGCGATAGGGAAACTGCATCACCGAGGTGGTAACAGAAATACCCCGCTCTTTTTCCATTTCCATCCAGTCAGACTTGGCATGCTGGCCCGAACCACGGCCTTTTACGGTACCAGCCTTTTGCAGTGCCTGCCCGAACAGCAGCACCTTCTCGGTGATGGTGGTTTTACCGGCATCGGGGTGACTGATAATGGCGAAGGTGCGGCGTTTGGCAACCTCGGCAGGGATGGACATGAGCTACTCACCAACTGTCAAAACACAAGCCGCGGATTATACCCTGTACCGGGCCGCTTCTAAACAGAGCTAAAGACAGAAGCGAGTAATTAAGGCGCAGTTAGTGCCAGACACATCACCAGCGCGTCTTCACGGCCTTGCACGCAGGGGTAGTAGCCTTTGCGTCGGCCCACTTCTTTAAAGCCGTGGCGAAGATAAAGCCTAATTGCAGCACTATTACTGGCCCTGACTTCTAAAAAAATGGCGTTATCCCCGGCCGCCTTTGCTTCAGCAATAAGGTCTGCCATTAACTGCTGCCCTAGCCCTTGGCCACGACAATCAGGTAATACGCAGATATTAAAAAGCGTGGTTTCGTCCAGCACCCGCTGGCAAATACTAAAGGCCAGCGGCTGTTGCTGCTGGCAAAAAAGCCGCACCCGGTAGCCGCCGCCAAAGCAGCTCGCCAATTGCTTATCGGTCCAAGGATACTGCTGAGTTGCCTCAATTAACGCCAGCTTGGCCAGGTCGTCAACAGTTGCTGTGCTGAGCGTCATAATGCGGATAAAGCTGCTGCCAGAGTTGGCGTTTAAAGGAGGCCGAATTAAGGCATTGCTGGGGGTCAATTGCAATGTCGCCACCGGGGCCCCAATGCAGGCCAACCGCCTTTTCTACCAGCGTGAAAGCCATGGCGTCAGCAACCGCTTGGCAAAATGCCCGGCTGTCATCGGTCAATGGGAAGCTCACCCCTAACAAGGGCGTTTCTTGTGCTGACTTCGGGCGGTATCTTACCAATCCCAGTTCGGTTAGATAATCCAATGGACAAGTTCCCAGTTGCGAAGCTACCAGTGTAAAAGCTCACAATGCTAAGGAAAAGGACATTAGCCGAAGCTAGCTTGAGATACAAAAAAGCCTGCTCAAATGAGCAGGCTTTTTCGTTTGATTTGGCAGGGGCGGAGGGACTCGAACCCCCAACTTTCGGTTTTGGAGACCGACGCTCTACCAATTGAACTACGCCCCTGTAAAGCGGTTGCCATTATAGCGACTCGGGCTTAGAGGTAAAGGGCTTTTCGCTCCAAAACCAGTTGTTTGCTTCCTTTTTATACTGCCGCCATAAAAGGACTGCCGTTCCGTTCAACCGCTTCTTTGGCGGTAACAAGGGCCGCCCACTCTAAACCGAGCTTACTGGCTAAAGGTTGTGGCCAGGATGGCGGTGGATCTTTAGGTAATTCATGCCTCTCTAACAACCAAGTACTGAGGAAAATCAGCCCCGCTTCAGGGCTCAGTTTGGTGTGTTGCATCGGCGAGAATTGTTCGCGCAGGCCCGTTACTACCGGCTCAGGAAAATGCCAACGCCGAGCCAGTTCAGCGCCAATTTCAGCGGAAGTGAAACCCAACACCGACTTTTCGGCCTGTAGGCGCCCTTGTCTGGCACTAAGCGCCATGATGTCATCGGCCTCTTTTGGGTCCACCACAACCAGCAGCAGCAAACCTAAGTCGTGCAGCATGCCGCAGGTGAACTCTTGCTCTGCCGGTAACCCTGCCGAAACCGCTAACTGACGGCAAACCTCTGCGGTTTGAAAGCTCTTCTTCCAGAACGCCTGTAAATCCAACCCCGGAATGGAGTCGGTTGCCGAAATAAGGCCAGAGGCGATCACCAAGGTACGTAACCTTTCCAGGCCAAGCCGAATTGATGCTTCCTTAACCGAGGCGATTTCACGAACCCCGCCAAACCGGGACGAGTTCGCGAGCCTTAATACCTTCGCTGACAGCACCGGATCTTGGCTCAGATCGGTGACAATGCGGTTCATATCCGGGTCGGGGTCATTAAAAGTAGCAATCAGATCCTGAACAATTTCAGGAATATTAGGAAGCAGATGGGGTTTATCAAAAAACTCTTTTAACTGCATTGTCCATTCCTCATAACGGTGCTCAATCAGTGTAGTAGAGGAAATGGCGACAAGAACATTAATCCTTTTGACAACAAGGTAGTGCGTCAAAAAATTAAAATTTATTCGATACAAAATGCCGGTTGGTCTATCGCTAAGCAGTAATGAAATACGCCGCGTGTATTTGGGCTAACCGCTTCGCGCTACGTACCTGAGCCCGTTTCGTTCGAAGCGGAGAAGGGACCTGCTCCACTGGATTTTAGCCATAAGACGATAACAGTCACCAAAGTGTGACAAAGAATACAGTGAATTTACTGACTCCAGGGATGTGAGCCCATTCTTGTGAGCTAATAGGTGGCTCAAGAAGGGTGAGTTCTCCCAGTAGTTAAGTCTCACAACCCTAAAACGTAGAGTGTCAAGTACTACCAATTAACCCATAACGAAAACCAGGGGGCTGTTACCAGCTAATAAAAAGGAGGGCTGAATGAAGCCCTTCTTTTTACCGGTTTCTCCATCCCATTGGATTTCTCGAAGGAATTTGTGCTGGAGGAAAGCGACGGTCCCAAAAGCCTGTGGGGCCTAGAATTGATACCCGGTAAAGTTGATCCAATCTTAACTGCAGTGCTCTTGAGTCAACATCTGGCAGCATGGATCGGATCTCAGGTAACGAAAACTCATGTGATGTAAGACGCGCCACAGCCAACTTAATTCTCTGGTCGATATCGTTCATTACTGCATCTCCACTTGTAAGACTGGCTTTCAATGTAAGCCAAACACCCCCAGAAAGGCAAAAAATCCTTTACTTATCATTAAGTTAAAAAAATAATAGTTGACGCTATTATAGGTATCAAAAATAGCGAAACCATAAGGTAATGGCCTGCATGGTAGAATTTCAGGAGCAAAGAAAGGATAGATATGAATTATGGTGTGTTAACTCTATGCATATCTGGGATTTAGAGATGATGACCTGCTATCACATGGCGACCCAATCGTCGGGAGCGATTGGGAAAATCGGTGCCGAGCGTAGCCCAAATGCAAAAACCCCCGGCCTTTCGGTCGGGGGTTTTGCGTTTCGTATTAGGTGCCTGGCAGTGACCTACTCTCACATGGCGAATGCCACACTACCATCGGCGCAACTGCGTTTCACTTCTGAGTTCGGAATGGAGTCAGGTGGTTCCACAGCGCTATTGCCGCCAGGCGAATTCATTTAAGTCCGCTCAATGAGCCAACTTATCAATTCGGATTAAAGCTGATGTAACACTTTTAAGAGGTCTCACCCTTACTTGGCGTCCACCAAAACCCTTTGGGTGTTGTATGGTTAAGCCGCACGGGCAATTAGTACTGGTTAGCTCAACGTATCGCTACGCTTACACACCCAGCCTATCAACGTCCTGGTCTTGAACGACCCTTTAGGAGACTCGAAGTCTCAGGGATGACTCATCTCGAGGCTTGCTTCCCGCTTAGATGCTTTCAGCGGTTATCAATTCCGAACTTAGCTACCGGGCAGTGCCACTGGCGTGACAACCCGAACACCAGAGGTTCGTTCACTCCGGTCCTCTCGTACTAGGAGCAACCCTCTCAATCATCCAACGCCCACGGCAGATAGGGACCGAACTGTCTCACGACGTTCTGAACCCAGCTCGCGTACCACTTTAAATGGCGAACAGCCATACCCTTGGGACCGACTTCAGCCCAGGATGTGATGAGCCGACATCGAGGTGCCAAACACCGCCGTCGATATGAACTCTTGGGCGGTATCAGCCTGTTATCCCCGGAGTACCTTTTATCCGTTGAGCGATGGCCCTTCCATTCAGAACCACCGGATCACTATGACCTACTTTCGTACCTGCTCGACGTGTCTGTCTCGCAGTTAAGCTGGCTTATGCCATTGCACTAACCTCCTGATGTCCGACCAGGATTAGCCAACCTTCGTGCTCCTCCGTTACGCTTTAGGAGGAGACCGCCCCAGTCAAACTACCCACCAGACACTGTCCTTAATCCCGATAAGGGACCGAAGTTAGAACATCAAACATACAAGGGTGGTATTTCAAGGTTGGCTCCACACATACTGGCGTACGTGTTTCATAGCCTCCCACCTATCCTACACATGTAGGCTCAATGTTCAGTGTCAAGCTGTAGTAAAGGTTCACGGGGTCTTTCCGTCTAGCCGCGGGTACACTGCATCTTCACAGCGAGTTCAATTTCACTGAGTCTCGGATGGAGACAGCATGGCCATGGTTACACCATTCGTGCAGGTCGGAACTTACCCGACAAGGAATTTCGCTACCTTAGGACCGTTATAGTTACGGCCGCCGTTTACCGGGGCTTCGATCAAGAGCTTCACCTTACGGCTAACCCCATCAATTAACCTTCCGGCACCGGGCAGGTGTCACACCGTATACGTCCTCTTTCGAGTTTGCACAGTGCTGTGTTTTTGATAAACAGTCCCAGCCATCTGGTCACTGCGACTCTCAACTGCTTACGGAGCAAGTCCTTCACAATCAAGAGCGTACCTTCTCCCGAAGTTACGGTACTATTTTGCCTAGTTCCTTCACCCGAGTTCTCTCAAGCGCCTTAGTATTCTCTACCTGACCACCAGTGTTGGTTTGGGGTACGGTTCCTATGCAACTGAAGCTTAGAGGCTTTTCCTGGAAGCGTGGCATCAACAGCTTCGTGACCGTAGTCACTCGTCTCGTGTCTCGGAATTAGCAGCCCGGATTTACCTAAGCTACCTCCCTACGCACTTTCACATGGACAACCAACGCCATGCCTGCCTAGCCTTCTCCGTCCCCCATCGCATTGCATAGAAGTACAGAAATATTAATCTGTTTCCCATCGACTACGGCTTTCGCCCTCGCCTTAGGAGCCGACTCACCCTGCCCCGATTAACGTTGGACAGGAACCCTTGGTCTTCCGGCGTGGAGGTTTTTCACCCCCATTAACGTTACTCATGTCAGCATTCGCACTTCTGATACCTCCAGCATGCCTCCCGACACACCTTCAACGGCTTACAGAACGCTCCTCTACCGCTCACACATAGTGTGAACCCGTAGCTTCGGTGCATAGCTTAGCCCCGTTACATCTTCCGCGCAGACCGACTCGACTAGTGAGCTATTACGCTTTCTTTAAAGGGTGGCTGCTTCTAAGCCAACCTCCTAGCTGTCTAAGCCTTTCCACATCGTTTCCCACTTAGCTATGACTTGGGGACCTTAGCTGACGGTCTGGGTTGTTTCCCTTTTGACAACGGACGTTAGCACCCGCTGTCTGTCTCCCGGATAGTACTCTTGGGTATTCGGAGTTTGCATGGGTTTGGTAAGTCGGGATGACCCCCTAGCCCAAACAGTGCTCTACCCCCAAGGTATTCGTCCGAGGCGCTACCTAAATAGCTTTCGAGGAGAACCAGCTATCTCCCGGTTTGATTGGCCTTTCACCCCTAATCACAGGTCATCCCCTACTTTTGCAACAGTAGTGGGTTCGGTCCTCCAGTACCTGTTACGGCACCTTCAACCTGCCCATGACTAGATCACCGGGTTTCGGGTCTATACCTTGCGACTGGACGCCCAGTTAAGACTCGGTTTCCCTACGGCTCCCCTATTCGGTTAACCTCGCCACAAAATATAAGTCGCTGACCCATTATACAAAAGGTACGCAGTCACACCCGAAGGTGCTCCTACTGCTTGTACGTACAGGGTTTCAGGTTCTATTTCACTCCCCTCGCCGGGGTTCTTTTCGCCTTTCCCTCACGGTACTGGTTCACTATCGGTCAGTTGGGAGTATTTAGCCTTGGAGGATGGTCCCCCCATATTCAGTCAAGATACCACGTGTCCCGACCTACTCATCGTGTGCAACAATGCTTGCCATTTCATGTACGGGACTATCACCCTGTATCGCGGCACTTTCCAGAGCCTTCCACTATGACAAACACTGATAAACACACTGGGCTGTTTCCCGTTCGCTCGCCGCTACTGAGGAAATCTCAATTGATTTCTCTTCCTCGGGGTACTTAGATGTTTCAGTTCTCCCGGTTCGCCTCGTTACCCTATGTATTCAGGTAACGATACTTGCTTATGCAAGTGGGTTTCCCCATTCGGAAATCATTGGCTCAAGCGGTTCTTATCACCTCACCAATGCTTATCGCAGATTAGCACGTCCTTCATCGCCTCCAACTGCCTAGGCATCCACCCTGTACGCTTAGTCACTTAACCATACAACCCCTAAGGGTTTCGCTTGCGCGAACCTTAATATCGACGTTAACGACATTAAGCTGTATGTGACTAACACCTGGTTTTTTCGCCGGACGCTCAAATAAAAAATGAGAGTCTCTTTAAATTTGCAGTGTTATATCAGCTTTCCGAATTGTTAAAGAACAGGCTTAAAAAAGCCTAAGGTAAGTGCTGTCACTTAACTTAGGCATTTCTTCTTGCGAATACCCCCACAATTGATGGCGTCCCCTAGGGGATTCGAACCCCTGTTACCGCCGTGAAAGGGCGGTGTCCTAGGCCTCTAGACGAAGGGGACATCAATTATGGTGGAGCTAAGCGGGATCGAACCGCTGACCTCCTGCGTGCAAAGCAGGCGCTCTCCCAGCTGAGCTATAGCCCCATAAAGTGTGGTGGGTCTGAGTGGACTTGAACCACCGACCTCACCCTTATCAGGGGTGCGCTCTAACCAGCTGAGCTACAGACCCACACTTGTATTCGCTCTTACCCTTAACCCAAGTAATCTGTGTGGACACTGCAACAGCTGGCAGTCTCTTTTAGTAAGGAGGTGATCCAGCCGCAGGTTCCCCTACGGCTACCTTGTTACGACTTCACCCCAGTCATGAACCACACCGTGGTAAACGCCCCCCGAAGGTTAAGCTATCTACTTCTGGTGCAGCCCACTCCCATGGTGTGACGGGCGGTGTGTACAAGGCCCGGGAACGTATTCACCGTGGCATTCTGATCCACGATTACTAGCGATTCCGACTTCACGGAGTCGAGTTGCAGACTCCGATCCGGACTACGACGCGCTTTTTGGGATCCGCTTACTATCGCTAGCTCGCTTCCCTCTGTACGCGCCATTGTAGCACGTGTGTAGCCCTACTCGTAAGGGCCATGATGACTTGACGTCGTCCCCACCTTCCTCCGGTTTATCACCGGCAGTCTCCTTTGAGTTCCCACCATTACGTGCTGGCAACAAAGGATAAGGGTTGCGCTCGTTGCGGGACTTAACCCAACATTTCACAACACGAGCTGACGACAGCCATGCAGCACCTGTCTCAGAGCTCCCGAAGGCACTAATGCATCTCTGCAAAATTCTCTGGATGTCAAGAGTAGGTAAGGTTCTTCGCGTTGCATCGAATTAAACCACATGCTCCACCGCTTGTGCGGGCCCCCGTCAATTCATTTGAGTTTTAACCTTGCGGCCGTACTCCCCAGGCGGTCAACTTAACACGTTAGCTCCGGGATCCACGTTTCAAGAACACAAACCCCAAGTTGACATCGTTTACGGCGTGGACTACCAGGGTATCTAATCCTGTTTGCTCCCCACGCTTTCGCACCTGAGCGTCAGTCTTTGGCCAGGGGGTCGCCTTCGCCACTGATGTTCCTTCCGATCTCTACGCATTTCACCGCTACACCGGAAATTCCACCCCCCTCTCCAAGACTCTAGCCTGCCAGTCTTAAATGCAATTCCCAGGTTAAGCCCGGGGCTTTCACATCTAACTTAACAAGCCGCCTGCGTGCGCTTTACGCCCAGTAATTCCGATTAACGCTTGCACCCTCCGTATTACCGCGGCTGCTGGCACGGAGTTAGCCGGTGCTTCTTCTGCGAGTAACGTCACAGCTGCAGCGTATTAAGCTACAACCTTTCCTCCTCGCTGAAAGTGCTTTACAACCCGAAGGCCTTCTTCACACACGCGGCATGGCTGGATCAGGGTTGCCCCCATTGTCCAATATTCCCCACTGCTGCCTCCCGTAGGAGTCTGGGCCGTGTCTCAGTCCCAGTGTGGCTGATCATCCTCTCAAACCAGCTAAGGATCGTCGCCTTGGTGAGCCGTTACCTCACCAACTAGCTAATCCTACGTAGGCGCATCTGATAGCAAGAGGCCCGAAGGTCCCCCTCTTTGGTCCGTAGACATCATGCGGTATTAGCCATCGTTTCCAATGGTTATCCCCCACTATCAGGCAGCTCCCTACGTCTTACTCACCCGTCCGCCGCTCGTCATCTTCTAGCAAGCTAGAAATGTTACCGCTCGACTTGCATGTGTTAGGCCTGCCGCCAGCGTTCAATCTGAGCCATGATCAAACTCTTCAATTAAAAGTGTTTGATGCTCAATGAATTGCTGAAGTGTTGAACACTTCACAGTCATTGAGTAGTTCTCAATTTTTTGAGCCTACCCATCTGCGAGTGCCCACACAGATTACTTGGATTATCTTGTTAAAGAGCGTCGTTCTTCCGAACGAGGAGGCGCATTCTACATGAGCCTCTGACCTTGTCAACCCTGGGTTTTCAAGGCCCTTCGTGGTTGTTGCGTCTGCCGCTGTCCCCGTCGAAGTGCTGCGCATTCTAGCGATCTGAGCGAGGGTGTCAACGGCTAAAATCACCGGAAAAAACCGACTGCTGAGTAAATAAGCAAAAAGGGCCGAAAACGGCCCTTTTTGCTGAATTTATAAGCTTATTCTTTTGGTGGTTGCTCTTCTTTGCCTTTCTCACACTCAAAATCAGCATCGTTGTTGTCACCTACCACGTGCTCCATTTTGAACTCTTTAACCGTTCTGAAGGTAATAACGGGGCCAGAGAGCGCATAAAGAGTAAAGGCAATAAAAAGTACCAACGGCGGCTGCAGCGCCACTACGACTAAAATGCCAATCACAATCAGAATGGCCAGGAAGGAGCCTTTGTCCTTCCAATCAAATTCTTTAAAGGATGGGTAACGGAAGTTAGAGACCATCAACAGGCCACAAAGCAGGGTCACCAACCCGGCCAGCCAAGACACGCTAGCACCTTTAATATCAAAGTCGCTGCCAACCCAAACCAGCCCTACCACAATGGCCGCGGCAGCTGGACTAGCA